>NZ_REFY01000003.1:0-319901 GCF_003841485.1 Natrarchaeobius halalkaliphilus
AACACCGTGTGTCGAGGGATGGATGGTGAGTCTGCCTCCGCACCGGAATCCGGTCGGAGGGGACGCGGCGCGATGACCACGTCGTTCGCATTCAAGACGAGGACGGGGTCCATACATAAGGCCGTCGTCTCGAGGAGCCACTGTTCCACGTTGACCGTTCTCGGGGGGAAGCCGCGCGTCTGACGCGACCCGTTCGATCCGGATTCGTTCGGGGGCGGTCAACTATCACCGAGCGGCCGCGTACGGCTCCGTTTCGGCATGCGACGTCCGAGCACATCCGAAATCGGGTGTGGTGTCGGTTCAGGTGGAGCTATGGTGGTCGCGTTCGGTCTCTCCTGTATGGATCGGTCGGGATTCGTCAGGCTCGCGGTGGTTGCCATCGGACTCGTCATCGCGAGTTTCTTCGTTCGCGGGTTCGGTCAACTCGTCGTCGGGCGGGGTAGTGCCGAGATGCTCCAGGCGCCGATACTCTTTGCTGGCTTCGGACTGTTAGTCTACTTGTTCGTGCGCGCAACCCTCGACGCGATCGGTCTCTGGTCGATCGGAAAGTGAACTCGAGCGGATAACAGTCAGTATTTACCACTGCACGGTCGGTCGTCCGTTCGCTCTACGATCTCGTGCGGACACCCCTAGTGGAAGGGCAATCGTTTTTTCGGCGCGCGCGAACGCTCGTGTATGAGTATCGAGATACAGGACGTAGCCGACCTCGGGCCGAACGAGCGTGTTGCCTTTTTCGACCGGGACGCAGGCGTGGAGGCGGTTCGAGGAGACGTTCGGAAGATCGTCGAGCGGGTCCGAGACGAAGGCGACGTCGCTATTCGCGAGTTCACGGGCGAGTTCGACGACGTGGCGGTCGGGAACATCGAGATCACGGATCAGTGCGAACGGGCGTACGACGGTCTCGAGGGCGATATTCGTGAGGCGATCGAGGACGCCGCGACAAACGTCAGGGAGTTCCACGAAGCACAGGTTCCGGAGGACTGGCGAAAAGCGTTCAGCGAGGGTCGAGAGCTGGGACGACGGTTTCGTCCGATCGACCGCGCCGGCGTCTACGTTCCCGGTGGGTCGGCGGCGTATCCCTCGAGTGCGATCATGGGGGTCGTTCCGGCCGTCGTCGCGGGCGTCGATCACGTCGCGGTCGTGACGCCGCCGGCCGACGAGATGAGTCCGGTGACGTTAGCAGCGATTCACGCGGCGGGGGCGGACGTCGTCTACAGTGTCGGCGGCGCACAGGCGATCGCCGGGTTGGCCTACGGAACCGAGACGATCGATCGGGT
The DNA here is from genome assembly GCF_003841485.1 of Natrarchaeobius halalkaliphilus. Classification (NCBI taxonomy): domain Archaea; kingdom Methanobacteriati; phylum Methanobacteriota; class Halobacteria; order Halobacteriales; family Natrialbaceae; genus Natrarchaeobius; species Natrarchaeobius halalkaliphilus. The sequence continues at coordinate 1,278 of NZ_REFY01000003.1, forward strand.
TCAAAAGATCGTCGGTCCCGGAAACAGGTGGGTTACCGCGGCGAAAGCCGAGGTTCGAGGCGACGTCGAGATCGATTTTCTGGCGGGGCCGAGCGAGCTGGTCGTCGTCGCGGATGAAACTGCAGATCCGGAGCTAGTCGCCGCGGAGCTGGTCGCACAGGCCGAGCACGATCCGAACTCGTCGGTCGTGGCGGTCACGGACGACGAGGGGATGGCACGGGACATCGAGGCTGCCATCGACGAGCAGACGAACGCGCGCGAGCGCGAAGGAACGATTCGCGATGCCCTCGACAACGACGCGAGCGCGGTCTTGCTCGCCCGGTCGATGAGCGAAGCGATTCTGTTCACCGAGGCATACGCCCCGGAGCACCTCACGATCATCGCTCACGACGACGAGTCGATCCTCGAGCGAATCGACAGTGCGGGGAGCGTGTTCCTTGGGCCGCACACGCCGGTCGCGGCGGGCGACTACGCGAGCGGGACCAACCACGTGTTGCCAACGAACGGCGGCGCTCGCGTGACGGGCGGGCTCTCCGTCGAGACGTTCCTCAGGTTGACGACGGTGCAGCGACTCTCCGCCGAGGGTCTCGCCGGACTCAGCGGGACGATCACGACGCTTGCCGACGCCGAGGGACTCGAGGCTCACGCCGAAAGCGTCCGGTTGCGAGTCGACGACCCGAATGGACGGTAGTTCCGTATATCCCCTGTGACGGTCTCAGCTCTCTAAGCACGTCTTACCGGATCTGTGGTGAACTGGTTTTACGTCGCTAGGTATCGTAGTCGAGCCATGGAACCGCGTGACGTCGATCCAACCGACAAGCGCGTCCTCGAGCGAAATTACGATTACGCCCAGAAGAACGTTCGACTGCTCTCGATGTGGTACGATTGTGAGCCGGAGCGAATGGTCGAACTGCTCGCAGACCGGGACATCGAGCTGTCTGGAAACGACTGGCGGCGTTTCGGTGCGTACTATCGATCGATCAGACGGCGCTCGAGGCGATGACGTCGCACCCACGGGGAATATCGTTTCCCCATGGCGTCACAGTTAACATCGTTGCGACGAAAGAGTCGTGTATGAGCACGGACAGTCTAGACGGCGGCGAGGCGGAGACGCGTCCCACGATCGAGGTGACCGAAGACGCGGCCGATCAGGCCCTCGCGTTGCTCGACGGTGAGGGACTCGACGCATCCGAAGCGGGATTGCGGCTGTTCGTCCAGCAAGGTGGATGTGCAGGACTCTCCTACGGAATGCGATTCGATGACGGACCCGACGAGGACGACACGATCTACGAACACCACGAGCTGCGAGTGTTCGTCGATCCGGCGAGCCTGAAGTACATCGGTGGGAGTATCCTCGACTACGAAAGCGGCCTTCAAGCCGAAGGGTTCAACGTGGAAAATCCGAACGTCGTCAGCGAATGTGGCTGTGGCGAGTCGTTCCGAACGTAACGCACGGTCGAGACGGCCGTCTAGTCCTCGAGTTCGAAGGCGACGGTGACTTCTGCCTGATACTCCCGGTTTTCGACGCTTGCGATCTCGACTCCGAGTTCGTCGACCTCGATCCAGTAGACGTTCTGGAGCGTTTCCTCGGCGCGATCGATGGCGTCGTCAGCGGCGGCGTCGAAACTTTCGGTGCTTGTTCCGATGAGGGTGATCTTCTTGAAAACCATTGCGTGTCGTAGTACATGATAAAACAACTTAAACGTACGCGCCGGTCGCCGTCGCGGGTCGGCCGGAGGTTTGGTTCGCGCGATGAACGTTTTTATGGGGGCGACACCAGTGTGAGCGTATGACAGAGAGAGCGGGGTCGACCGACGCGCCCGCCGTCGACGAGCTGACGCCGCCGAACCGTACGCTGATGGGGCCGGGTCCGAGCGACGTTCATCCCCGCGTGCTTCGGGCGATGAGTACGCCGCTGGTCGGTCACCTCGACCCCGCGTTCGTCGAGATCATGAACGAGGTCCAGGAGCTACTCCGGTATGCGTTTCGAACCGACAACACGTGGACGATTCCGGTCTCGGGAACCGGCTCGGCCGCGATGGAGGCGGCGATCGGAAACGTCGTCGAACCGGGAGAGACCATGCTCGTTCCGACGAACGGATACTTCGGCGGCCGAATGGCCTCGATGGCTCGACGCGCGGGTGGGACGGTCGTCGAAGTCGACGCACCGTGGGGAGAACCGCTCGAGACCGACGCGGTCGCTCAAGCCATAGCCGACCACGACCCCGACGTCTTCGGCTTCGTCCACGCCGAGACGAGCACGGGCGTCTGTCAGCCGAACGTTCCGGAGCTTTCGGCCGTCGCTCACGATCACGGCGCGCTGGTCGTTGCGGATGCCGTTACCTCCCTTGGCGGAGTCGAACTTCGCGTCGACGAGTGGAACGTCGACGTCGCCTACGCCGGTCCGCAGAAGTGTCTCTCCTGTCCGCCCGGAGCGAGCCCACTCACCCTTTCCGACGAGGCGATGGAAAAGGTTCTCGCGCGCGAGGAGGACCCCCGGTCGTGGTATCTCGATCTGTCGCTGCTCGAGGGGTATTGGGGTGACGAGCGCGCCTACCACCACACCGCGCCGGTTACGAACGTCTACGCGCTCCGGGAGGCGCTGCGACTGGTCGCGACGGAGGGGATCGAAAACCGGTGGGAACGCCACGAGCGGCTGGCGGGCGCGCTGAAAGCCGGAATCGAGGCGATGGGACTCGAGATGAACGCATCCGAGGAATACTGGCTTCCGAGCTTGAACGCGGTTCGGGTTCCCGACGGCATCGACGACGGCGACGTCTGTCGCGAACTACTCGAGCGCTACGACCTCGAGATCGCAAGCGGCCTCGGGGACCTGGACGGCGAGATTTTCCGCATCGGCTGTATGGGCCACTCCGCGCGTCCGGAGAACGTCGTCTACGTCGTGACGGCGCTCGGTGACGTTCTCGACCGGATGGGTGCTGCCGTCGATCCGAGCGCTGGCGTCACGGCCGTTCGACGGACGATACAATAGGATCGAAACGAGGGTTACGCCGATGCGCGCGGTCCGGGCGGGGCTCGTTCGACCTGATACTCGTCCCCGTCGACGACGATGATCGCCCACTCGTACGCCGGGTCGACGTTATTGAGTCTGTCCTCGAGGCGATCGGCATCGTCGGGTTCCGCGACGAAACAGTGGAACTGTCCCGCCGACGATGTCGGAAGTGAATCGGTCTCGAGGACCGTATTCACGTGGACGACCTTCCACGCACGCTCTGCGCGAAACGCCGGTCCGGTTCCTTCGATGGTGTATCCGAGTTCTGCGAAAATCGACCTGGCCTGCTCGACGAGTCGCATGTTAACAGGACCCATTCAATAGTCGATACACGGCCGACCACCATAAGTGTTAGTCCATACCATGGTATTAACGGTCGGCCGAACGCGAACGACAGCTGACCGGAAGTGGGTTCGAACTGACGCGAAGGTTACTCGTGGGCGGCGTCCCACTCCGTCGGCTTGCGAAAGTTTTCACAGACGTTGCACTTGATGCGCCCCATCGAGTCCATCGCGTTGTCGACGCTTTTGCAGTTCGTACAGAACCAGCCGTACCGGCTGTCGGCGTCTCGAGACTCGTAGGCGACGAGAAACGTGCCCTTGGACCCTCTGGCACCGTCGGCTTCGGAGACGTATATCGTCCCGGTGCCGTCGATCGAGATCGGCTGCATATCGACAGCTACCGTCGCGTTTGATAAATGGCTGTCCCTCTTCGCCGCGGGTCGTGAGGACGGCCACCGACAGCTCGGGTCGTCAGATCGCCAGCGTCCTCCTGTCGTTCCTGGTCGGACGGAAGTATGGTGTGCTTACACACCGCTTCACACACCATTTCCGGACAAACTGAAAAGTTTACCCGCGCGGGAATCGTTCTGGTTCGTAATGGCGCTGGTCGTGGTCCCCGTTCGATATCCCCTGACGAAGCACTCACGGCGAACTCTCGAGCGGGCGCTCGAGGTGGCTCGCGATCGTGACGCGGCGTTGACGATCTTACACGTCGATCTCTATCAGAACGGGCGGAAAGTCACCAGAATCGATCTCAAAGAGGCAGTCGAGGGGACGTTCGGTCCGCTCGAGAACGTCCGGTACATCGTCCGGAGCGGATTTCTGGTCGAGGAGAGTATTCTCGAGGAAGTGGCCGCCGAAGAGGCCGATGCGGTCGTGATCGGGGGCCAACAGGCGAGTCGACTCCGACGAATCTTTCGACGGTTCACCGACAATCCCGACATCAACCAGTATCTTCGGACGCACCTCGATTGTGAGGTCATCACCGTCGAACCTTCGAGGACGTAGATTGATCAGTGGCCGCTGACTCCCTTCATCGGCCGGCGACTCCCCATCTACGCCGGCGACGCGACCGGGCGCGACTAGTCGCTCGAGTCGACGTCCCGAACGACGAATACCGGAACCGACGCGTTGTCGACGACACGCTCGGAGACGCTCCCGAGCGAGGTTACCTTCTCTCGCGGACTCTTCCCTTTCGTTCCGATGACGATCAGGTCGATCCCCCGTTCGTCGGCGTAGTCGAGGAGTATCTTCGAGGGCGTTCCCTTTCGAATCTCGCTTGCGGTCTCGAGACCGGCGTCGGTGGCGCGTTCTTCGACCGTGTCGATCGCCTCGCGTCCGTCGGCCTCGAGCGATCGCTCGATCGCGGAACTGTTTTCTTCGCCCGCAGCTGCCGTTATTCGGCTGTCGACGACGTACAACGCATGAACGGTAGCGTCGTTGTCAGCCGCGATCGGAATGGCGTGTGCGAGCGTTTCTGTGATCGTATCGCTGCCGTCCGTCGGAACGAGAACGTCGTCGTACATCGTGGATCGATGAAGAATTGGATCACGAGGTGTATAATACGCCCGGCGTCACTCCTCGACGGCGTCGTCGTGGGATTGGGGGGACGGATCTGATTCTGGAGTGTCGACGGTCTCGGGGGTTCTGGATACCCGCGCAACGCCGCTGGTCTCGTCGAAGACGTGGTGTCGGTGGGGGTAGGCGAACTCGATGTCGTTCTCGAGGAACCGTTTGCGAACCGCGGCGTGAACCGACGAACGCGCGAGCGTCTGCTTGTACGGCCGTTTGGTCCAGAAGAACAACTCGAGTGCGATTCCGTCGTCGGCGTACTCGCGGATGGTACAGACCGGCGCGGCGGCGTAGCGTGCGCTTCCGATCCGGATATCCGGACCGCCGGAGATGACGGTGTCGACGCTGCGGGCCGCTCGTTCGGCGTGACGTCGTGCGGCCTCGAGATCGCTTTCGTAGGTGATCTCGAACTCGACCGAGATCCGCGTCCGTTCGTCCTCTGCCGAGTAGTTGATGACGTCGCGCTGTTGAATTTCGGAGTTCGGGATAACGATGAACGTGTTCTGGAGCGTGAATATCTTGGTGTACCTGATCGTGATATCCTCGACGAACCCCCGGTGGCCTTCGTCGGTGATCTCGATCATGTCTCCGATTTCGTAGGGACGATCCGCCAGGATGAACAGCCCGTTGATGAGGCTACCGACGAGCGGTGCGAGAACGACCGCGATCACGGCCGAGATGACGGTCACTTGAAGCAGGATTTCGCCGCCGCTGAGACCGAGAATCGCTGCGACGACGATCAGCGTGACGATCAACACGGAGACTCGGACGCCGCGTAACACCGTTCGCGTGACGCTCGGACGCTCGATACGGCGTGCGATCGTTCGACCGGCGAGCCGAACGACGAGCTTCGAGAGGAACCACCCGAAGATCAAAACGACGAGCGCGAGGCCGAGCTCGGTCGGTTCGGGGAAGGTAGACGGAAGCACTCCGTTTACGTCGTCCCCGTTGGATTCGCTCGTCTGGAGAACCTCGAGCATGGCAAAACAGTAATCTTCCCGGTGGTTAAGCGTTCTGAACGGCCCTGTCCACTGCCGTAACCCACGGTTGGGGCTGAGCGAACGGTCCGGTTCGAGGCACGAGCTGCGGCCCGTCGCTCGGGACAACTCGATTTCGAAAACAGGTGCTACTCGAGACATACTAAATCATTTATCCGTTCGGTTCGTCTGTTCCGATATGGCATCAGACGAACTGCGCTCGACCGTCGAGCGCGTGGGCGATCGATTCAACCTCGGGGAGTACGAAATCGACGCCTATCTCACCGTTCTCGAGCAGGGTCAGTTGACGGCCAGCGAGATTTCGGATCGAACCGACATTCCACAGCCGCGGGTGTACGATACGGTTCGCAGCCTCAGCGATCGAGGGCTCGTCGAGTTGCGGGAATCCCGGCCGATGAAGGTCGTCGCGCTGGATCCCGGTGACGCGTTCGACGACGTCCAGGAGTCGCTGACGAAGATGATCGACGAACTCGAGGCACGGTACACGGCACCTGCGCGAGATACCGAGGCCGTCTCGCTCGTCAAGTCGCGCTCGACGATTCTGCGATACTTCGAGGAGGTCATCGGGTCCGCAGAGTACGAACTCTCGCTTTCGTTGACGCCGGATCTCCTGATGCGATTCGAGACGGAACTCAGCGCCGTCGTCGACGCCGGTGTGAGCGTCGACCTGCTAGTGACGCCCGCGAGCGAGGCACCCGATCCGGACGAGTTCGATTACACGGCCGTCGCGACGTCCGCACGCGCTCGCCGCGGTATCACGACGCCGGTGATCGCCGTCGCGGACGGAAACTACTCGATCTACGCCACCCAGGATGCGCTCCGGGACGATCAGGATCGATACGGCGTCATATTCAACCGATCGGCGCTCGGGTTTCTCGTGTCCGGGTTCTTCGGAACCGTCCTCTGGACGACCGCAGAGGAAACTCTCAGCGAGGACGGTGCCGCGAGAACGTATCCTCGGAAGTACGCCTCGATCCGCCGGTGCGTCAAGGATATTCTCGAGGAAGGGGGAGAGTTCTACGCGACGGTCGAGGGACGGGACGTCGAACGCGGCGGCTCGCGGGTCGTTCGTGGCCGAGTTCTCGACGTGTCGTTCGAGGTGAGCGAAGAGGTCGCCGGCCTCACACTCGAGGACGACAGCGGCGAAGAGATCACCGTCGGCGGGCGCGTGGCCGCCCTAGAGGACATCGAATCCCACGAGATCCACATCGGTCGGAACGAACCGCCAGCGATAGACGAGTGACGGCGATTTGCGAGAGGGGACGACGGGAGAAAGCTCCGAAATGCCGTGTACGTTCTCGTTATACCGGTCCGAAAACGGGACTCTCACTGGTACGTTCAGCAATCCGCCCAACGATTAAAGCCCTCAAGCGGTGTGGTGTCCCGCCGGATGCCCCCCGGAAACGCAGGTCGCGAGGGTCCGGACGGGTCCTCACGTCGCCGCTTCGTCAGATCCGTTTCGGCCACGGCGATAGCCGGTGGGGCGGCGATCGCGGGCTGTCTCGGTCGGACGCGGGACGAGGAGACGGTCGTGATGAGCGGCGACACGGACTTCGAGGGTATCATGCACACCGACGACGGGGAACCGTCGGTTCAGGAGGCGTTGTGGGACGCCGGCCTCCCGGAGGAGATCACCGTCGAGGTACAAGCGAGCGTCGACGACTCCGCACAGCGGATGCAACAGTACCAGTCGGCGCTCCAGGCGGGTCGGTCACCCCCCGACATCTTCATGATGGACAGCGGGTGGACGATTCCGTTTATCCTGCGCGAGCAGACGATCAACCTGACCGACGCGCTCCCAGCGAACGTCGTAGAGCGAGTCGAGCGCGACTATCTCGAGGCGGCAGTGGAGACGGCGCGCCATCCCCAGACCGGCGACCTCCACGCGGTACCACTGTTCCCCGATTTCGGCACGGTGCTGTACCGACGCGACCTGCTCGAGAGCGCCGGCTACGACACCAGTGAGTGGGACGCCGATCCGCCAACGTGGCAGGAGTTCTCAAACGCCGTTTCTGACGCCCAGAACGAGGCTGAAACGGATTTCGGATTCACCACACAGGCCGCCGCCTACGAGGGTCTCGCCTGCTGTTCGTTCGTCGAAGTGATGTCCACGTGGGGCGGCGCGTACTTCGGCGGTACGGACACCCTGTTCACGGCCGGCGATCGGCCGATCACCGTCGACGAGGAGCCCGTACTCGAGGCGATTCGCATGATGCGGGCGTTCGTCCACGGCGAGGACGACGAGTACGCGCTCGAGGGATATCCACAGATCTGTCCGAGCGCGATCGTCCAGTGGTCAGAACAGGAGTCCCTCGACCCGTTCGCGAACGGCGACGCCATCGCAAATCGGAACTGGCCGTTCGCGATCGCCCAGACCGGCGCGGAGGACGCGTTCGGGGAAGACCTCGGCGTGACGACCATGCCCTACGCCGTTCCAGCTGAAGAAGCCGAGTTCGAGGGGGTCGGCGGCACTGCGGCAGGACTCGGCGGCTGGCACCTCGCGCTCAATCCGAACACCGATCGAACCGACGAGGCGCTGGCGGTCCTCGAAGCGTTCACTCACGACGACGTCATGCTCACCATCTTCGAGTTACAGGGGTTTCTCCCGCCGGTCTTGGAGCTTGTCGACGAGGCCGATCCGGCTGAGATCGGCCCGGTTGCACGGTACGCAGACGAGATTCGTCTCGCCGGCGACAACGCGGTTCCGCGACCGGTCACCGACGTCTGGCCCGAGCAGTCCGCGCTGATCTATCAGGAGGTCAACGCCGCCTACCGCGGCGTAAAAACGCCAGCGGATGCGATGACCGATCTCTCGGCGCGCCTCGAGCGAAGCGAACGGGACGTGGAGGGACAAAATGACGACTGAAACCGACTCCGATGCGACGACCACCGACGGCGAACGCACCGAGTTTCTGTCCGGTGGCGAACGAACTTCGCGCGATCGAACGGGGAATCCGCTGGTCAACTGGATGGAAAACCTGAGTGAGGCGGCCTACGCGTACCTCCTGTTGCTTCCGGCGTTCGCGTTGCTCGCGTTGATCGCGTTCTATCCGCTCGTGATGACGTTCGTCATGTCGCTCCGAGAGGATCGAACCCGGGGGCTCGAGCCCCTCGGTGGCTTCGTCGGCCTCGAAAACTACGCGGACATTCTCACGGGGAACGCACGCCTCGCCCGGCAGTTCGTCGACGTCACGGTGTCGACGTCGTACCCGTTCGTCGATCTCGGCGTTCCGTTCCTTCAGCAGGCGTTGTTCGTCACCCTCGCGTTCGCGATTATCAGCGTGGTCCTCGAGACGACGATCGGGTTCGCACAGGCGTACGTTCTCGATCAGGACTTTCGGGGGCGACGCTGGGTCCGCGTCGCGATCATCCTTCCGTGGGCCGTACCGATCGTCATTCAGGGGATGATATTCTTTCTGTTGTTCCAGCCGACGGTCGGGTTCGGGAGCGACCTCATGCAGTGGCTCGGCGTCTTCGGTCCCGATCCGCTTGCCGACAGCCAGGACGCGTTCATCATCATCCTCGTCGCTGACGTCTGGAAATCCGCCGCGTTCATGGCGCTGTTGATTCTCGCTGGTCTCCAGAGCATCGACCGAAGCCTGTACAACGTCGCGCGCGTGGCCGGCGCGTCGCCCTGGCAGCGGTTCAAGCTGATCACGCTGCCGCTTGTGATGCCCGCGCTGTTGGTTGCGATGTTGTTCCGGACGATGGACGCGATGCGCGTATACGGATTGATCGAGTCGACTGCTGGATGTACCACCGTTCCGTCCCTGACGTGTCTGGTCGTCGAAGCGATGTTCGGCGGCACCCGGATCTACGCGACGGCCGCTGCGGTGGCCTTTGCGACCGCGGTCGTGATCGGTCTGATCATCTCGGTCTACGTCGTTTTCTTCCGGGACACCGAGGGAGGGCTCTACTGATGAGCGACGAACCATCCACAGACGGCGGCTCCGAGGAATGCCCGTCGAGTGAGGAAACCGCTGCGGACCGACGCTCGAAAGGAGGGTCGACTGACGCCGATCGGTTCGGTGGGGATGCCGGCGGGATATTCGACGAAGAGGCTGACCGCGAACTCGACCGTGGCCCGTTCCAGCGGTGGGCCGCGAACGCAATCACGCATCCCGAGCGCGTCTACCGGTCGATGTTTTACGTCGCGACGATCTTTTTCGTGTTCACGACGCTGTTTCCGTTCTACTGGCTGCTCATGGTCGCGCTGACTCCCGAAGGGCGACAACAGGACATCGTCCTCACGCCGAACGGCTTCAACCCCGGTGCGTTCGTCGAGGTCTTCGAGGTCATCCCGTTTCACTGGTACATGTTCAACAGTTTCGTCATCGCGGCGGCTTCGACGATCATCGTCCTGGTCATCGCGAGCCTGGCCGGCTACGCCTTCGGACGACTCGAGTTTCCCGGAAAGGTTCCGCTCATGTTGATCGTACTGGTGATCTCGTTTTTCCCACCGGCCGCCTTTTTCATCCCGCTCAACGATCTGTTTAACACGCAGTTGGCGGTTCTCGAGCCGATTACGGGCGATGGAAGCCTCTACAATACGCCCGGGGCCATGGTGTTGCCGCTGTCTGCGATCTTCATGCCGCTCGCTATTTTCATTCTCACGACGTTTTACGCACAGATTCCGGACGGACTCGAGGACGCTGCGCGAGTGGAGGGGACGACCAGACTCGGTGCTCTCGTCCGCGTCATTATCCCGCTTTCGGCTCCCGGCGTCGCCACGGCCGGCGTGTTGACCTTCATCGCCGTCTACAACGAATTCTTCTTTTCGTTTCTGATGACCGACGGCCAGCCCGAAAACTGGGCCCCGATTCTCGAGGGTATTCTCGGCTATCAGGGGCAGTACGAGGTGCTGTACCATCTGATGGCCGCCGCGAGTATTATCGGGGTCATTCCGGTCGCGATCCTCGTGATCGTGGCCCAAGAAAAGATCGTCAGCGGACTGACCGCGGGCGCACTCAAAGAGTAAGTTATGGCACGAGTACGACTCGAGAACGTGACGAAACGCTACGAAGACGTCACTGCGGTAGACGACGTTAGCCTCGATATCGACGACGGCGAGTTCGTCACATTCGTCGGTCCATCGGGCTGTGGGAAATCGACGACGATGGAGACGGTCGCCGGACTCACCCGTCCATCAGGGGGACGAGTATACATCGGTGACGACGACGTCACCGATCTCGCCCCGAAAGACCGGGGGGTGGCGATGGTCTTTCAGAACATCGCGCTCTTTCCACACATGGACGTCTTCGAGAACATCTCCTTTGGACTTCGACTCCGGAAGTACGACGACGACGAGATCAGAAGACGGGTCGAAGGAGCCGCGGAAATCGTCCAGCTCGAGGGAATGCTCGATCGGATGCCCGACGAGCTGTCCGGCGGCCAGCGCCAGCGCGTCGCGATCGCGCGGGCGATCGTTCGGAATCCGGACGTCTTCTTGATGGACGAACCGCTCGCGAACCTCGACGCAAAACTCCGCGTCCACATGCGAACGGAACTCCAGCGACTCCATCGCGAACTCGGCACGACGGTCATCTACGTCACGCACGATCAGGCCGAGGCGATGACGATGTCCGACCGGATCGCCGTCCTGAACGAGGGAAAACTTCAACAGATCGCGCCACCGCTCACCTGTTACAACGAACCGGCCAACCGATTCGTCGCCGGTTTCATCGGATCGCCGTCGATGAACGTTGCCGAGGGAGAGCTGGTCGAAGGGGGGCTCGAGACGGAGCACTTCCGGATCGAGGTGGATCGAGCGGTCGTTTCCGACGCGAGCATCGGAGATGCCCTCACGTTCGGTGTTCGTCCGGAAGATGTCCACCTCGAGGCCGAATCGTCGTCGATCGAGTATCCGACGGATCCGATCACCGCCCGGACGGATGTCCTAGAGCCGATGGGCGACGAGGTGTTCGTCTACCTCGTCCTCGATGAGGGAAGTTCCCGGTCGATGGCCCAAGACCCCGCGACGGCAGCGGACCAGCTGTTGATGAGCGTGACGCCCGACACGGAGATCCGAGCAGAACAGTCGGTCGAGGTCGTCCTAGATCGATCGAAGTGCCACCTGTTCGAAACTGAGACCGGCGACGCACTGACACACGGAGTCGTCCGCCGTTCGGGAAGCGACTCCGGAACGGCTGAGACACAGGCAGATGACTGACGATCGGTCGCCGGCCGTCTGCGGACACGGTGGTCTCTCGCACAGGTACGTTTGCCAATGGACAGAAGGTACTCGAGCACGTATATTGGTATAGCTACATATGATGTATGCGGTTGAAGTAAGACGTCGCTTTCGCCCGCGATAATGACAACAAATTTGAAAGACATTCGAACCGGTATCGTCGGCCTCGGAAACATCGGCCAGTACCACGCCGAACGCCTCGTCGAGCTTGGAGTCCCGCTCGTCGGCGGGATGGACATCTCTCCGGAGGCGCGAAAGCGATTCGCGCGCCGATACGACGTCGACGTCTACGACGATCACACGGAGCTCTACGACACCGTCGATGCCCTGGTCATCACGACTCCGAACAAGTATCACGAGGAGTACGCGGTCGACGCCCTCGAGTGTGACCGCCACGTTCTCCTCGAGAAGCCGCTGGCTCACTCGCTCGATAGCGCCCGACGAATTGCCGAGGCGGCCGCGGCGGCCGACAGTCGGTGCATGGTCGGCTTCAACAATCGCTTTGCGAACACCGTCCGGATCGTTTCGGATCGAATCGACCGCGGAGAACTCGGAGCGCTGTCACACATCGAGGCGAACTACGTCCGACGGCGGGGGATCCCTGGCCGAGGCACGTGGTTCACCCGGCGTCAGATCGCCGGTGGCGGCGCACTCATCGATCTGGGCGTTCACGCGATCGATCTCGCACTCTACGTGCTCGACTATCCCCCCGTGGAGGAAGTAAGCGGTGTCACGCGATCCGAGTTCGGCTCGCGAAGCGAGTACGCCTACCTCGAGATGTGGGCCGAAGACGCGGGACCCGGCGGATTCGACGTCGACGACTCCGCGAGCGCGTTCATCCGCTGTGCTGGGGGAAAAACGATCTCCCTCGAAGTGGCGTGGGCGACGAACCGGCCGGAAAACCACGAATTCGTCATCCGGGGAACCGATTCCGCCGCTCGGTTCGATCTCCTCGACGGGGATCTCAGCTTCTATTCTGCGAAAAAGCACGGCCCGGACCACCTCGAGAATACGGTCATCGAAACCCCTCAAAACGATACGCACTCCGACGAGCAGGCTGCCTTCTTCGATCGGATTATCGCCGGTGAGGACGACCAGAGCGTCGAGCAGGCACTCGTCGTTCAGCGCGTCGTGGATGCGATCTACTCCTCGAGCGAGCTGGGAGCGTCGATCTCGATGGACGAATACGACACGTAGTGAGTCGTGACCGCGACCGACCTTTTTGTCGACGGACGTGGTCCGCGTGCACATGAGGACCGAACGAGACCTGATTCTCGAGATCGACCGACGCGAGACGACCGTCGAAACGCCACTCACCGTCCGGGTCCGGGATCGAGAGAACCGACCGATCGAGGACGCGATCGTTTCGGTGGGAACACAGCGCAGACGAACCGACTCAGCGGGTCGGTGTGAGATAACGATCCGGTCGCCCGGTTTCTGGAAACTGACTGCAACCAGACGGTCGTCGAACCGGGTGAGCTATCGCCCGACCGCCGCACTGGTGCGAGCCGTCTCGAGAGCAACACCGGTCAGACGAACACACCGTCTCCCCTCGCGATGAGCGACGGCGTCGTTCCGACGCTGAACGCACTTTTTTGACGGTAGCCGTCTAGCGGTAGACAATGGCCCGGATAGCGAACCTGTGGGTGTATCCCGTCAAAGGACTGGACCGGATGTCGGTCGAGGAGATCCGGATCAACGACGCTGGAACATTTCAGGGAGATCGTGCCTACGCGCTCGTCGATCCCGAAGAACGTTCCCGTATCGAAGATCGGACCGATTCGGTCGAAAAGACGTTCAACGGCAAGGAGATCGACGATCTGCACTCGTTCGAGTCGGCGTTCGATCCGGAAACCGAGACGCTCACCCTCCGAATAGACGAAACCAGCGAAACGTCACGGTTCGATCTCTCGACGGACCGCGATGAGGCGAGCGACTGGTTCAGTGAGTTCGTCGGAGAGGCCGTCGAGTTACGCGAACGTGGTCCACCGTCGTTTATCGATCGGCCGAAACTCGGTCCCTCAGTCATCAGCACCGGAACGCTCGAGGAGGTCGCCTCCTGGTTCGATTCGATGTCCGTCGAGGGTGCTCGCCGGCGGTTCCGACCGAATATCGAGATCAGCGGCGTTCCGCCGTTCTGGGAGGATCAGTTCCTCCGGGAGAATCCGTCAGGGTTCGACGTTGGACGGACTCGCTTCGAGGGGGCTGAGGCGTGCGCCCGGTGTGTCGTTCCATCGAGAGATCCCGACACTGGCCGGGAGACCGAGAATTTCTCGGCGCGGTTTTCCGAGCGACGCGAGCAAACCCTGCCCGAGTGGGTCGACGAGGACGCGTTCGAACACTTCTTTACGGTCATGCTCATCACGAGCGTTCCGGAACGCTCCCGTGGTACCACGGTCCGAGTCGGAGACGAAGTTTCGGCCAACCAGGACCTCGAAACGGCGTAGCTGGTCGCTTGCTGGTCGGCGAGTTGATCCGTTTCGAACGAGCGCTTTCGGCCAATACTGACGCGATCAGTCTTCGATCGGCGTACCGACCGAATTGTTGGAGTGGGATGAATCGGTCACCTCGACGCGACCGTCGCCATAGACAGTCACGTCGTAGCCTTCGTACTCGAGCAAGAGACGAGTGGTCTCTGACGTGCGCGCTGGTGTACGAAACAGAGAATCGAGGGCTTCCGGGTTCACGACTTCGTACAGCGGTTCGTACTCCGGAGGCTCGATTTCGGTCACATCGACGCCTTCGTGTGCAGCGATCGCTTCGATAATCGCCTGTGATGGAGGGACCGCGTCACGTGGCGGCGACGTCTTGTCCGGTGAGGACATATTCGCATCTAACACCTTCTGCCGGATAAGCATGATGGCGCGGCGGTCAGACACCACTGTCGACAGTTGTACTACTCTGTCCCCTTCGCACGTTTGAAGGTAGCAATCGCTCGTTCCCGCCGCTCTGCGTGGTCCACGATCGGGGCCGGATACGACGGTGCAACGCGCTCGCGCTCTGTGCCTGAGAGTTCGTGCCAGCCGTGAATCCGGTCGGGAGTGGCCGCCTCGAGTTCCGGAACGTAGGCTCGGATGTACTCGGCGTCGGGGTCGTACTCGCGTCCCTGTTTCATCGGGTTGAACACCCGAAAGTAGGGCTGGGCATCGGTTCCGGTCGATCCCGCCCACTGCCAGCCACCGACGTCGTTCGCCGTGTCGTGATCCGCGAGCTTCCGTCGGAACCAGTCGTATCCCTCACGCCAGTCGATGAGGAGATCCTTAGTCAGAAAGGATGCGACGAGCATCCTGACGCGATTGTGCATCCACCCGTCGTCTACGAGTTGGCGCATTCCCGCGTCGACGATCGGGTATCCCGTCCCCCCGTTCCGCCAGGCCTCGAGTTCGTCCGGGTCGTCTCGCCACTGTATCTCGCGATCGAACTGAGAGAAGTTCTCGGCCACCGTTCCTGGATTGTACGACAGGACGTGCGCGTAGAACTCGCGCCAGGCCAGTTGGCGCTGAAACGACTCGACGCTTTCGCGGTCGGTCGTCGACGAGGCCCGGTCGGCAGCCCGCTGGGTCGCTTCGAACAGCTCCCGAACTCCGATCGTCCCCCACTTGAGGTGGACGGAAAGCCGTGACGTTCCACCAGTGGCAGGATAGTCCCGAGTCCCTTCGTACTCGTAAATCGGCCCCGAACAAAAGGATGAAACGCGTTCACGTGCGGCTGACGGCGTCACGGTCGGAAGCGTCGCGTCCGGTTCCTCGAACCCGAGATCCGACAAAGAGGGGATCCCCTCAATCGACTCAGAGTCGGTGCTGACTTCGTCGTCGGCCGAGGGTACTGCAGCCAGGTCGGTTGGCTCCGGCGGGTCCACTGGCTCGCGTTTGTCCCGGTCTCGCCACTTCTTCCAGAAGTACGAAAAGATGGAGTAGTGGTCACCGCTGTTGGGCGTGATCGAACCCGGCTCGTGATGGATAGCGTCGTGAGCCGTCTTGCAGACGAACCCCTCGTCTTCGAGCGCCGCTGTCACTGCTCGGTCGCGCTCGCCCGCAAGCCCGCTGTAATCTTCGTTCCAGTAGACGGCATCCGCGTCGTACGCGGCCGCCACTCGAGGGAGAACGTCACTCGGCTCACCGTATTCGACGAGCAGGTCACTTCCCAGATCGAGGTACCACTCTCGAAGCGCACCCACGGCCTCGCGGAGACACGCGACCCGCGGCGGCGTTGCGTGCTCGAGGATCGTGGGATCGAAGACGAACAGCGGGACGACGGGATCGCCAGATTCGGCCGCTCGAGCGAGCGAGAGATTGTCGGATGTCCGCAGATCACGACGGTGCCAGTGGATGCCCATGTCTACGTAATACGCTTCGGAACGTGAAAACGTCCGGATACCGGCGAGGAGGTGGAATTATTCATACGGACTGCTGTGTGTTGTTTTCGGCGCAACCGAGACCAGTTCTGCGGTCGCTCCGGTGAACCGTTACAGCAGACCGCATCACTCACCGCCCGTTCGTCGCAACCGGTCATACCGCCGGTCGAGATACTGTCGCGTCGATTCGAGGATTCCGTCGACCGTGTACGTTCGGCCGATATAAACGCTGACGGCGGCGAGGATCGTTCCAGCGACTACGTCCGAGAACCAGTGAATTCCGAGATACATCGTCGAAAGCGCAACGCTGATCGCGAGGACGCCGGAGATCGGAAGCCAGAGTGGATACTTCGCTCGGGTCAGCCACGCGACGAAAAAGACCGTCATCGACAACGACGTGTGTAAGGACGGGAAGACGTTCGTATTCTGATTGACCCGATGAGTCAACAGTCCCGATTGGGGAAACGCATCGTAGAGCACTCCTTCGATGATCGTCGGATCGACGTTTCGCGGACCGTACGCGATAAAGAGCGCATAGCAGATCAATCCGATTCCGTAGTTCGCAGTAAACGCGAGCAACAGCGTCCGGAGGTCCTCTGAGTCCTCGAGTGCGAAGTACGCGATAAACGGAAACAACAGCAAGAATGCGTAGCCGTAGACGTAAACGAAGATGAAAAACGACGTTACCTCCGGTGACTGGATCGACTGGAGGAGGACGATCGGGTTTACGGGGAGAAGCGCCTGCTCACCGAACTCGAGTTCGAACAGAAGCGGCGTAATATTCGTTCCGAGTACCCGCCGCTCGAGGCGCATGAACGGATCTACCGTCGACCATCGGAGGGCGAGTACGACAGCGAGGGCGGCTAGAGGGAGCGTACAGACCTCGATACGTCTTCGAAATCCCGACAGAGAGGCCATAAACCGTCGAGGGCCGACGATGACGAGCGTTGCCGTTACGAGCATCGTCACCACGACGATCACCAGTTCTAGGACGAGACCGACGAGGGACATTCGGGTACGGTGCTAGCTATCGCCTGCAAGACACTAATACCGATCGGTTACTGCGTTCGGACGTTCCAGAGGCGATATCGACTCGGACGGTTCCGGGAGCCCGACTCGGGGGTTCCGAGAGCCGACTCGGACGATTTCGATAGTTCGACGGTCATTCGAGCAACCTTTCTTCTTCGTAGTGGTAGCCAGCCGCCTCGAAGAGCGAGCGTACCTCTTCGACGTCGATCTCACCGTCCGTTCCAGGAAACGTCGCGACCGTCGAGGTGGTATCGTCCTCCCGATCGTCCTCGAAGATGCCCAAAAGTGATCGTTTCGTCGTCGCCGGTTCGGCAAACCCATCAAAAAATTCCTCGACGACGTAGTCGCGATCGACCAGGCGAGAGAGGATCTGTCGGAACCGATGGTTACCAAGCGGTGTACGCTGATGGTTGTATCCAACCATGTAAAACGCAGGAGTTTGTCCCGTGAGAAGCCGCGTCCCGTCGTCGTTTTGAACCGTTTCGATCTGATCGGATGGTAAGGTGGTCGCAGTAACGTCGGTCATGCCCTCCCGTAGCGCATCGACCATCGCTCCCGGATTGGGATCGATTCGAAACTGGATCCCCGTATACTGCGAAAACCCGTCGAATACGGCGGGTCGATCCGCTGATTGTTCCCGGAGGACGTGCTCGTCGAACGGCTGGAGATCGACTTGATCACTCGTCACGTCGTCGATCGAGAACAGCCCCGATCCGACGGGTTCCTCGTTGTCCGAGACGAGCGCATCGGTCTGGCGCTCAGCGATCACTTCCGATCGAGCGTCCCAGATATGTTCCGGTAACAGCGGGACCGTTAATGCACGAACGGCAACGGATCTGTTCGGATACGTCTCGGGGTCTGTGACGGTGTTGCCAAACGAAAATCGCACGGTGCTGGCGTCGAGCCGTTCGATCTCCGAAACGAGCGTTTGGCGACTTCGAAACCGTTGTGCTGGAATGTGTCCCTCGACGTCACCCAGCGCCGTATCGTTGAGAAACCGGTTCGTAAAGACGACATCGTCGGCAGTGAGAGGAGTTTCGTCGTGCCACGTCGCCCCGTCTCGAAGCGTCACCGTTGCCCGCAGTTGATCCGCTTCGTGCCAGGAAACGGATTCTGCGAGCCACGGAACGTACTCTTCAGTGTGGGGGTTTCGAACCAACGGATCGTAGAGCAGATCCAACAAACCGGGTATCCGGTTTCGATCGACGACCACCGGATTCAACCGGTTAGCAAGCGCCTCGCCGGAGACGCCAACGGCGATCGGATTCTCGCGGGGACCATCAGCGGGCTCTCGAGCCATGAGATCGACGTACTCGTACGGATCGTGTGGTGGGACCGATGCGTCGGTCTCACGACGAGTTCCGCCGGTTCGTTCGGGAAACGCGACGACTGTATACGGGGCGGTTTCTTCGAG
Organism: Natrarchaeobius halalkaliphilus; assembly: GCF_003841485.1. NCBI lineage: Archaea > Methanobacteriati > Methanobacteriota > Halobacteria > Halobacteriales > Natrialbaceae > Natrarchaeobius > Natrarchaeobius halalkaliphilus. The sequence continues at coordinate 20,129 of NZ_REFY01000003.1, forward strand.
AAACTCGACCAGCTCGGAGAGAACGTCCCGACGCCGGTTCTCGGCCGAACGTTGTTCCTCTAACAGTTCGTCGACCGTTCGATCGGAAAACTGGAAGGGGTTTTGCCATCCACGTTCGCTGACGAACTGCGAGTGAAGCAGACCATACAGAGCGTCGTAGTCGTCGAATCCGGGATGACGAACGACGAAGACGTCGTAATCTCGCTCGAGGAGGACCTCCCTGTGAAGGTCGGCTTTCGCACTCGGGACGTGAGCGACGTCGATCCCAGCCGCCTGGAAGTTCTCCCGGAGCTGACTCAGAATCATCGCTGCGAACGGATCGTCGTCGGCGGGAACCGTCTTGATATCGAGTTCGATCTGATCGGGACCTGCGTTCTCGGCGCGAGACCAGAACACCTCCGAGCAGCCGGCGAAAGCACTAGAAATGCCAACACCAGTACCAGCAAGTAGATCTCGTCGCGTCGTCGACGAAGCGCCCTCGTCCATATATGCTTGTCCGTGGATATGCCACCGCCCTGTATATGGCTTACTCTCGAGGCGATGGCCCCGATCACTGCCTTCGATCGGGGTCGGTTCCGTCCTCGAGGATGCTGTCGGTTGGAGCGAACCGTCGTTAATGAGTGACTATTCGGCTGTCAGTAGTTTCTTCGATCGAAGAATCTCTTTTCCTCGTGTGTATGGAGGCCATAACAATGGCTGTAATCAGGTACTACGGTGACGTGGCATCCGTTCCCACGAACGTCCGATTCGTTCGGTAGAACCGGTCGGCTGTCCTGGGAGCGGCCACGAGAGACAACCATGAAACTCGCACTAATCGGCTTCGGTCAGGCAGGCGGGAAGATCGTCGACGAGTTCCTTGCGTACGACGAGCGGGTCGGTGACGGATTCGTCCAGACCGCGATTGCGGTCAACTCTGCAACGACGGATCTCCACGGACTCGAGCACATCCCGCAGGATAATCGCGTTCTGATTGGACAGGCACGCGTCAAAGGACACGGCGTCGGTGCCGACAACGAACTCGGTGCCGAGGTCACCGAAGAGGACATCGACGAGGTACAGGGCGCGATCGACAAGATCCCCATCCACGAGATCGATGCGTTCCTCATCGTCGCCGGAATGGGCGGCGGGACCGGCTCCGGCGGCGCTCCGGTTCTGGCGACGCATTTGAAACGAATCTACACCCAACCCGTGTACGGACTGGGCATCCTTCCCGCAACGGACGAAGGCGGAATCTACACGCTCAACGCGGCTCGCTCGTTCCAGACGTTCGTCCGCGAAGTGGACAATCTGCTCGTCTTCGATAACGACGTCTGGCGCAGCGCCGGCGAAACAGTTGCAAGCGGTTACGACCGAATCAATCAAGAAATCGTCGAGCGATTCGGACTCCTGTTCGCCGCCGGCGAAGTCAACCAGGGTGATCACGTCGCAGAGAGCGTCGTCGATTCCTCGGAGATCATCAACACGCTCGACGACGGCGTTTCGACGATCGGATACGCCCGCGAAACCGTCGACTCCTCGAGCGACGGCCTCCTCTCGACGTTTCGCGACACCGACGAGTTCGACGAGGGAGCAGCGACGAACAGAATGACGAGCCTCGTCAGAAAGGCTGCTCTCGGACGATTGACCCTGCCCTGTGATGTCGCGAGCGCAGACCGAGGACTCGTCGTCACGACCGGCCCGCCGGAGCACCTGAATCGGAAAGGTGTCGAACGAGGTCGACAGTGGCTCGAAGACGAGACCGGCAGCATGGAGATTCGCGGTGGTGATTATCCGATTCCGGATTCGAACGAAGTCGGTGCGATCGTCCTCCTTTCCGGCGTGACGGACGTTCCCCGGGTCAACCAGCTCCAGCAGGTAGCGATCGAAACGCAGGACAGAACGAACGCGCTTCAGGCCAAAGCCGACGAGGATCTCGCGTCGCTGGTCGATACCGGCGGGGAACTCGACGCGCTGTTCTGAGTTATACCCTTGGGATCAGCTGGTTTGCTCACGAATCGATCGGTTTTTCACAGCCCTCACCGACACGAGCGTTCGGTGAATCGCCTCGGGGTCTAACGGATTAGCTAAGTCCTGGGAATAGTTCTACTCCACCTGCCGACGGCTGGTTCCTGTAGTGGTACTATCTCGGACAGCTGTTCCCAATACTTCTCTCGATCATTAAGCCCCGAGGTATTCTCGGAGACCCTCGATAAACTTGATGCCACGATATCGAGCGGTGCTTTCGAACGGAGAGACCACAGGCGATAGTACTTCTGTACGGGAGTCACACGATTTCTCCCCGCCATCCGAACCGCAGAGCCAGCAGTCACCGATCAGTAATGGCCGCCTTCGTTCATTAAGTACGATATTTCTGTCTCGTGAGAACGATCAGTTCTCGTGTCACTCATAGTAACAAGACAATAACGAACTACGATATCACGGTTCGTTGTATCATGAACGGCCAGAAACAGACGAAGCCAACGACGTCGTCCACCGTGCGTGAAACCGTCAAGTCAGTGCTCTTTCGATCCGACAGCGTCACGGTCATCGAAGAATGTCGTCGGTGCGGGACGACGATCGAAACGTCGTGTTCGGACTGTCCGACCTGTGGCTGTGACGATATCGTCACCTATCGCATTCGGTAACTCGAGTATACTCGATCCCGTTCAGTGATCTCGGTCGGACGAACGAGTCTCGAACGCGCCGATCGATTCGATAGCGTCGCGTCGGCCGTCGAGTACGTCGAACCGTTCTTCGCGCCGTCGCTCGAGCCAGTAGAGTAGCCGCTCGGCCCACGCCAGCTTGTTCGCTTTGAGCTGATCGACGGTCGGGTCGTCGAACTCCCAGCCGGCGAAGACGAGTCGATCCGCGCCGAGGGAATCCGCGAGAAACGCCGCGCGATCGCCGTCAGTGAACCCGCCGAAATTTCGGACCGGACCGTTGGGACTGGCCTGTGTCGTGGGGAGGACGAACTCGTCGACGCAGTCGGGAACGGTCCGCCGAACCGCCGGGATGTTGTCGCCGTGGGCGTGAACCGCCGCGGGAACGGATCGCTCGGTCAACAGACGAACCGTCACCGGATTCTTGTCGAGGTCGGTGACCATGCAATCGACGCCGACACCGTTCGTCTCGAGGACGTCTGCTGCCGTCGAAGCCGCGAAAACGACGTCGGCGCACCGGACCCGCTCGAGTTGACCGGTCTCTTCGAGCGACGGTGCCCCACCCGCGATCGCGACCGTCGCTCCTCGAGCCATCGAGAGACGATCGGTATCGAACGGACCGGTCAGTGATCCGAGAACGTCCCGCGCACGTTCGTCGGCCACCCGATCGTAGCCGAAGTCCTCGAGAATATCGACGTAGACTGACTCCCACTCCGCGAAGTTCATGCGTCTTCTTGGCACTCGAGGCGGTAGTGGTTACTGATTCTTTGGATGGGACATCGTATCGTGGACCGCGTCACCGACCGGGTGCTCGAGAGTACCGTGTGACTGCAACGAGTGTCGCCACTCGGCGAGTAGTTCCACAATAATTCCATGTTGTGGGCCGGGAGTCGCCTCCAAAGTACCCCTACCCGGGAGGCCGCCCGGCGTCCACTCGTTCCTTTCGAAGCCTCCGGCATAAGCTTTCTCTTACTGTGGCATCTTTCCGAGCACTTCAATGAGTTGTCCAGTTTGCTCGGTTTCGGCCTCGATACGCGCTCTAACCTCCGAAAGACCACCAGGTGTGCCGATAAATAACACGGAATCGTCGGGAGTGCGGTATACCGTAGCATCCGGACCGACAGTTTCAGCGACGAGTCGGTCGATAGACTGCTCAGCCAGTCCGTCGATCTCGAGAACGCGCGTCTGCCAGTCGGCTGCGACGTCGGGGTCGATGCCGCGCTCTCCGAGGTGCGCTCGGAACGTTCGCAGCGAGTCGATCTCGAGCTCGGACACCGTCACCCCGCCTTCGGACGCGCTCGAACGAGTACGAAACTCCGAGCCGATCAGTGCAGCATCACGGGTTTCTGCAACGTCGTGGGTTCGAACGACGTGTGCACCTCGTTCGACGGCCAGCCCGGTCGCAGCGAGGCTTACCGGGAGTCGCGCATCGGTTTCGCGATCGGCAATCTCTCCGAGGAAGTTCTTGCGGTTGATCGAAACGAGCACCGGCTGTCCGAGTGCACGGAACTCGCGAAGTCGTCTGAACGTCTCTCGGTCGTCCTCGAGCGTCTGCGTTTGACTCCAGCCGCCGAATGCGGGATCGATGATCGTCCGTCCCGTCAGCCCGTTCTGTTTCAACGCCTCGTACACCTGGTCGACGTAGGATGCCCGTTTAGCCCAGTCAGGCGACCGTCTCGTGGACCAGTCGGTTGCTCCGACCGCACCTGGACGCTCGAGATCCGGTGGGCTCGCCATCTTCACAACGGCGGCGTCGCGTTCCGAACAGACTGTTGGCATCGCCGGATCAGCGAAACCACAGATGTCGTTGACCATATCGAAGCCCATCGAGAGCGCTTCGTCTGCGACCGACGCGTATCGGGTTTCGATCGAAAAGACGGCGTCGCCGGAAACGCTCTCGATCGTCTCGAGGGCGAGGTGGAGTCGCTCGAGTTCTTCGTCCGCAGAAAGCACTTCGAACCGTTTGTTCGCGGACTCGAGGCCGATGTCGACGATATCGGCGCCCTCACTGATGAGTTCGTCGTCGACGTACTGGGCCGCCTCGCCGGGGTCGTCGTAGACGCTTGGATCGTAGGGTGACTCCTCGCTGACGTTCAACACGCCCATGATCCGAGGCGGGTGGCCGTCTCCGATCTCGAGTCCGGCCGCATCGACGGTGTTCATACCCCCGTCTGAGCAGAGCAGACGGAAAGGAGCCCCGATTGCGGCGAAGCGAGTCGAACGGAGGAATCACCGACGGTGGACGCGAGTTGGTTCGTCAGGTCCGCCGGTTCGTCTCCGGCGAACGGGTGCTCGAGTCAGCGTTCTCGAGCGGTGCGAGCCGCGAATCACGTAGTAACACCTTTTTGACGATCGAGGGGTTCTCGAGGAGCCGGTGTTTCGCGTGAGCACCGCGACCGCGGCCGCGCCCCTCGCGTTCGGACTGAATAACGTTGAGGAAGTTTTGCTCCTGGAGAATCTCCTGGACGCGTCGTTCCGAGAGCACGTCAAAATCGAGTCGGCCGGCGATCTCTTTGTACTGGTTGTAGATAATCTTCGTCGGGAACTCCTTTTGAGTGCTGTTTTCGGTGAGCAGCGTTAGCGAGTAGAGGATCGCTTTTGCCTGCTGTGGCGATCCCTCGATCAGTTCGTTGAATCGGTCAGCTTCGGTCTTTTCTTTCGCATCGCGAACGTGTTCGGCGGTCACGCGAGTGTTAGCTTGCTTTTTCGCGATTCTACCGGCGTTGCGAAGGATATCGATCGCCTTGCGCGCGTCGCCGTGTTCCTGTGCCGCCAGCGCAGCCGTAAGCGGGATCACGTCGTCGGAAAGGACGCCGTCGTGAAACGCGTCTCGTCGCTTCTCCAGAATTTCGACGAGCTGGTTGGCGTCGTAGGGCGAAAAGACGAGTTCGTCGCGCGAGAGACTCGATTTAACTCGCTCGGAGAGGTGATCCGGGAAGTCAATCTTGTTGGAGATACCGATAATGCCGATGCTCGAGTCCGAAATTCGTCGGTTTTCACCCGCTCGCGAGAGCTTCCTGAGAACCTCGTCGTCCTCGAGCATATCGATCTCGTCGAGGATGACGATCGTGACGTCGGTACAGCGGTCGATAGCCTGCCAGAGGCGTTTGTAGTAGTCACCGGTACCGAGGCCCCGATCCGGAACTGACACGCCGCTTTCCGTCGAGTCGTTGACGATCTGTGCGATGGTTTTGATGATCGATGCCTCGGTGTTTTGCTCCCCACAGTCGATAAACGCGTACTTGACCGTCACGTCGTCGCGTTCGGCTTCCGAGATCACTCGCTTGGTGACCGACCGCGAGATGAGCGACTTGCCGGTTCCGGTTTTGCCGAAGATAAACAGGTGGTTCGGCTCGCTCCCGAAGATGGCCGGATTGAGCGCGTCCGCGACTCGTTGCATTTGTTCGTCGCGTCCGACGATCCGGTCGGGGCCGGGAAGGTGTGTGATCTCGAGCAATCGCTCGTCGGCAAAGACCGGATCGTCGTACCGAAAGAGTGGATCACGATCGTCGTTGGCGGACATTACAGTATCCAGTGTCTTTCAGCGGGGTTGAAATAAATGTGTGGGGTTCGGTCGCGGGTGTAAATACGGCGGTTCAGGAACCGGCTGCCTACTTCTGACCAAAATTTGATCGATCACAGTGAATCGCCCGCCTCGCGGGTGTGAGACGGAAACCGAACGTCGAAGCTACGGGAGAACGTGCCGACTGCGTCGATTCATACGGCTACGTTCGATGGTACCGACACCCCCCTCGCGGATGTAAGGGGTAGTTATCCACGTGCTCGAGCGGGTGATGAACCGTTGCATCGACCCGTCAGTTCGGGGAATTCGATCCCGAAAGCTGTCAACGCCTTATTCCAGAAAGGAAATCGGAGGCCTGGAACACCAATGTAGGTGGTCGGTAGGATCGGGACAGAAAACGACGAGGAAAGCGTTGAATCAACATTGCGGCCGGTATCGTTCGATATCGACGACCGATTCCTCACTACCGGACAGGACACACACCACCGTCGCGTTTGTAACGACATACTGACGGGTGGAGTACGATCGATTACCGAAATTCCGGAAGATAGGATCGATAAATACGTGGATTTTACATCCGCGACAGAGGTGTGTTCCACGACAGAACACCCACACAGACTCACCGTTACAAACGCGAGGGGGGTGTGTCCCCCTCACAGTGTACCCAAAAATCAACCGCGATGACCCCTCTAAAATCGATTCTGGGTAGACGATGGCGAGCAGGCAGCCGTTTCGGTACTGAATACGACCGCGTCGAGCCACCAGCCGACAGTCAGAAACCAGGCCTACGTCACGATACGGTTTCTCAGCTCATTCCCGAATCACGAAAACGATCGTTTGCATATCGGGAACGAACTGTTATCCTACTATCCTATCTAGTACTCTCTAGTCTCTAGTACTATCTCTACCTAGACACTAACCACTCCTATCATATATCATCATTATTATTAATGGTGCATGACTCGCCTCGGGTCTGGACCGAAACTAGTAACCCCCTTCTCGTCGCACTCGAAACGAATGAGCGACCAGTCGTCCAGATCCGACTCGACTACCCGATCATCGAAGCCAGCCGTCGCCGTCGTGGATGCTCAGTCGCCGGGTAACGTTGGAACCATCGCTCGAGCGATGAAGAACTTCGGCTTCGAGGAACTCCTTCTCGTCGATCCTCCCGAACTCGATCCCGACGGCGACGCCTACGGCTTTGCGGGGCACGCTCGAGAGGACGTTCTCCCGAACGCGACGGAGGTCACCTTCGACGAGATAGTCGAGAACTACCACACCGTCGGCTGTACGGCAGTCACGAACGAAGACGACCGTAGCCACGTTCGGTTTCCGTTCTCGACGCCTGCGGATCTGTCCGATCGGCTCTCGACCGTCGACGGACGGACCGCACTCGTCTTCGGCAGAGAGCGGGTCGGGTTGACCAACGAAGAACTCGCACGGATCGACGAGATCTGTTCGATTCCGGCGAACGCCGACTATCCCGTGCTCAATCTCGGTCAGGCGGCGACGATCGTCCTCTATGAAATCCGTCCACTGACACTCTCCGACGAGGATATCCAGCTCCCTGACGTAGAGCGTGTCCGGGCATCCGAGCCGACGCTGGATCGATTGTACGGTCAGTGGGAATCGCTCCTCGCGGAGATCAATCACCCCGAAGAGAAACGCGAGAAAACGATGCGAATGCTCAGACGCGTTCACGGTCGAGCCGATCTCACCGAACGGGAAGTGAACACCCTTCTCGGACTGGTCCGCCGCGCAACAGAGCGACCTGACCAACAGTGACCGAGACGGTCCGTTGGACCGACGTATCGGCGCAACCGCCGAACGGTTGCGGTCCCACGGAACCGACGGACGGCAACCCTCTCAGGCTCGCTTTTGAATCTCTTCGCGGAGGAGCTGACTGACGAGATCGCCATCCGCCTTTCCACGCAGTGCTCCCATACACTCGCCCATCAGTCCGGAGAACGCCCCCATCCCTTCCGTTTCGACCTGCGCTTCGTTTCGCTCGACGACCTCGACGACCGCTTCTCTGACCTCGTCTTCACCGGCCGAACCGAGTTCGGCGGCCTCCGCTGCTTCCTCGGCGGTGCGATCGGGGTCCTCGGCCAGCACGGTAAGGAGATCCGGAATCCCTTCCCGTGCGAGGTCGCCACCCTCGGCCAGCGCGAACGTTTCCTCGAGATTGGGTCGCGTCAGGCGTTCGACGGGGACTCCGTCACGTCGGAGTTCAGTCAGCGTCGACTCGAGGGTCGTCGCGGCGAGCGTCGGATCGACTCCGTCGTCGACGAGGTCCTCGAATAGCGGCATGTGGGTACCGTAGGCGACTTGTTCTGCGAGTCCCGTACCGAGGTCGTACTCGGCCGCGTAGCGGTCGACTTTCTCGGTCAACAATTCGGGTTCGGGAACGTCGCTGGGGTCTGGCTCGACCGGGGGGACGTCCGTTTCCGGGTACATCCGTGCCGCACCCGGAAGCGGTCGCAAATACCGGGTCGTGCCGTCCTCGTTGGCACCGCGGGTTTCCTCGGGAACGCCCTCGAGCGCGGTCGTGGCCCGATCGGTTGCGGCCTCGATCGCGGCTTCTGCGACGTCGCTTGCGGCGGCAACGATCGCAACGGCGTCTTCGGAACCGGCATCGACGGCGTCGCGAAGTGCGTTGACTTCCGCCTCGGTGATGCCGTACGCTGGCAGTTCGTCCGTATGGAAGATCCCACCCGCCCCGTGTCGCTTCGCGTGATCGGAGAACTCGGTTCCGAGACGCCGGTCGGGTGCGATTTCGCGTCCCACTACGCCATCGTATCCCACGAGCGGAACGGCCAGGACGGAGCCGCCGTCGTCCAGTGCGCTCTCGATGACGCCGCTTTCAGTCCCCTCGAAGACGTCCGTGACGTCCTGGACGTCACCGACAGCTGCTCCGCGCGCGGTGAGTTCGTCCGCAATAGCCACGAGTTCGGCCTGTCGAGCGACCTCGTTACGGACGATATCGTCGATGTCGTCCAGGCTCTGGACTCCCTTGACCTCGACGCGTGCACCGTCTGCGATCGAGACGTTGACGTCCTGACGGATCGTTCCCAGACCCCGTTTGACCTTCCCGGTCGACCGCAACAACATCCCGATCCGCTCGGCCGCCTCGAGCGCCTGTTCCGGCGAGGAGATGTCGGGGCTGGTCCCGATTTCGACCAGCGGAATACCGAGTCGATCGAGGCTGTATCGAACCCCACCGTCGGTCTCCGAGACTCGCTGGGCGCTCTCTTCTTCGAGCAGGAGATCCTCGATACCGACCGGACCGTCGCTCGTTTCGATCTGACCGCCGGTCGCGATCAGCGTCGAGCGCTGAAAGCCCGACGTGTTCGAGCCGTCGACGACGATTTTACGCATGACGTTCGCCTGATCGACAGGGTGCATATCCATGAGCTGTGCGACCTCGAGCGCCGTCTCGAGTGCTTCCTCGTCGAGTTCGTGCGGTGGTTCGTCGTCTTCCTCGACGAGACAAGTCGTCTCGTAGGCGAGATATTCGAACTCGCGGTCGACGCGGCTCTCTTCTACGGCGGCGTCGTCGATTTCGCCCAGTTCGCTCCGGGTGGGATGGAGATACCGGGTGAACGTCCGTGTCGACGCATCGGGCTCGCGAATCTCGGTGGGGCACTGACAGAACAGCTTCGTCGCCGTATCGAGTTGCTGGTGGATCTCCAGCCCGGCGACGAGTCCGAGTTCCTCGTAGTCGTACTCGCTCTCGGTCATTGGCGTCCACTCGGTGGCGGAGTGGTAAAAAACCGTCCAGTTGCGACCGGGTAAGGCCGTGGTGTCACTCCCGTCGAGTACCGATCGCCGGACCCGCGAGGAAGGTGGGACGTGAACCATCCGAACTGACCGTACGGGTTCGAATCTTCGGCATCGAACCGACGCTCGAGAGCAGCCTACTCCGGAACCGAATCCGACCCAGAGCCGAGTCGGTCCCGCACCGTCCCGAGAAGACTCTCGGGAGCCACGCTGTGTGCCCGGTCACGACACCCCTCGTATCGGCGGGCGACGGCACCGTCACCCGTGGTCAGCTCTTCGCTCGCTCGTCGCTCCAGAACGATCACCGGATCGGCGTCCTCGAGTGACTCGAGTAGCCGTCGGCTCTCGTCGGTCGGTCCTACGACGAGATCCGCGATGACGGTCGCGTCGGCGGTCCGAACCCGTTCGTCGAACGCGGCGAGTTGCCTCGAAGAAATCGTCGAGAGCGGATCGATCTCGATCCGGTCGACACCGAGCCCTCCCGCGGTTTCGGCCGCTACATCCCCCGCCGGAACGGGTCCTACCGAAACCTCGAGTCCCGCGCGCTCGAGACGAGTGAGCGCGCCGGCGGCGGCCGGTCCGGAGCCGACGATGTGTACGTGTGGACGGCCCCATCGTCCGCCGTCGGTTCGCTCACCCTCGCCCGATCGATCGCCGTCGGTGGCGCGTGTGGCCCCGTGAGGGAGTGTCGTCACCGTCGTCGTTCCGGTGACCGGATTCGGCGTCACCGTGGCGTTCGCGTCGAACGCCTCCGCGAGCGTCTCGGTCGTGAGAACCTCCGATGGAGGACCGGTGCTGTGTAGCGAGCCGTTCGCCAGCAGAACGAGCCGGTCGCAGTATCGCGCAGCTAAATCTAGATCGTGGATCGCTGCAACCACCGTTCGATCCTCCTCGACGAGTTCGCGGACCAGCTCTAGCGTCTCGACCTGATGGTTGATATCGAGGCTCGCCGTCGGCTCGTCGAGCAAGAGTACGGGCGTCTCCTGGGCGATTGCGCGTGCCAGGACGACCCGCTGGCGCTGACCGCCGCTCACTTCGTCGATCGACCGAGCCGCGAGTTCCGCGGTCCGCGTTCGCTCGAGGGCGCGTTCGACGGCCGCACGATCGTCGGCCGTCGGCGTCGAGAACCGCGATCGGTGGGGATGGCGTCCCATCTCCACGACGTCCCGGACCGGAAACGAAAACGAGAGTGACGTATCCTGGGGAACGACGGCGACCAGTCGACTCGTGGTCCGCGATGAAACGGCGTGAACGTCGGTGTCGTCGATCGTTATCGTTCCCGACGACGGCGCGATAGCGCCGCTGATCGCGCGAAGCAACGACGTTTTGCCGGCCCCGTTCGGGCCGACGAACCCGACGAACTCGCCCGGATCGACGCTGAGCGAAACGTCTTCGAGGACCGATAGCTCTCCGAACGTGATCCCGACGTCTTCTATACCGATCGGCGTCGGCTGGTGGAGCCGACGCTCGTTCCGTTGGAGGCGTCGATCCTCGGTCATACCGAGTGCACCTCCCTTCGTACGAGCAAGAACAGGAAAAACGGCGCGCCGAGTGCGGCCGTTACGATTCCGACCGGGACTTCGGCGGGGCCGGCTCGAGCGATCGTATCGGTCGCGACCAGAAACGAAGCGCCGGCCAGCGCGCTCGTCGGGAGCAAGATCCGGTGATCGGGACCGACGATGAGTCGCATGATGTGGGGAACGACGAGGCCGACGAATCCGATGACGCCGGCGACGGCGACGCCGGCTGCGGTGACGACGCTTGCGAGTGCGAGCAAGAGGAGCTTCGTCCGCTCGACGTCGACGCCGAGATGGTGGGCGTCTTCCTCACCGAGCAACAGGACGTTCAGTTCCCGGGTATACGCGAAGAGAACGAGAACGCCGACCAGCGTAACCGGAAGCGCGAACCCGACGTCGCTCCAGGTACTGTTGTGCAGGTGCCCCATCATCCAGATGATCGCCTGTCTGAGATCGTCGCCGCTGTGGACGAGCATGTACGAGATCATCGCGCCGAGAAACGCCTGGATCGCGACGCCCGCCAGCAACAGCGTCGCGACCGGCGTTCGGCCGCCGTCGGTCGCGATCGCGTAGACGAGAAACGCCGTGACGAGCGCACCGACGAACGCGGAGAGGTGGAGGCCCCCGAACGGAACGAGCGCCGGAAACGCGATGGCGGCGACTGCACCCGCTGCGGCTCCCGACGAGACGCCGATGATCGACGGATCCGCGAGCGGGTTTCGGAAGAACCCCTGCATGACCGTTCCGGCGGCCGCAAGCGCGAACCCGACGACGCTCGCGAGGACGATTCGCGGTAGTCGAATGTCGGCCACGATCGTCTGGTGCGTTTCTGGTACGTCGAACCCGAAGACGGCCGCGTACTCGAGGCGAGGGCCGTGAACGGTCCATCCGAAACCAGGGACGGTTACCGGCTCCTCCATCGTAAGCCCCGTCGGCACGGTGATCGCGTTCAACACGGCCTTTGCGACCACGACCGCGTCGATCGTGACCGGCCCGAGAGCGGCGCTGGCGATCGCTACGATGATCAGGACGATCACCAGGCCGACGGTCCACGACAGCGTTCGGACCGGCCGCATCATAGATACAATCTCGGTTGGAGTAGACAAATATTTGTTGAAGTGCCTGTTCGTACACACCGATGCAATACGGACGTGTCCTCCTGGTCGTCGCACTCCTGATCGTCGCAACGACAGTTCCCGTCGTGGGTGCTGGCGCGAGTCCGAGCGCGGCGGCCGATCCCGCCCCCAGTGTCGCACAGTCGATCGACGCCACCTGCGAGTATCCACTCGAGCGCACCGACGCACGTGGGGAGACGATCTCGCTCGAGGCCGAACCCGACGAGGTCGTGACGCTCTACCCTGGTGATGCACAACTCGCCTTCCAGATCGGGGCCGAAGACCGCGTCGTCGGGATGCCGGTCGGTCAGTACACGGACGGACTCGAGGCCGGAGATCGAACCGATATCAGCGCCGACGATGGCGTGACGCCGGTGGCAGAAGAGATCGTCGCGCTCGATCCCGACGTCGTTCTGGCGGCGAACGTCGCACTCACAGACGAGGACTTCATCGAGCAACTCGAGGATGCGGGAATCGCGGTGTACGTCCTGGATACGGCGACGTCGGTCGACGACGTCCGCGAGAACGTCGAAGTGGCCGGCGAGCTAACCGGCACCTGTGACGGTGCCGAGGAAACGGTCGCGTGGATGGACGACCGACTCGCGGTGATCGAGGACGCGCTCGAAGACGTAGACGAGCCACTCGCGTACTACGTCAGCGACGACGAGGGAACCACGCCGGGAACCGAGACGTTCCAGCACGACGTCCTGACGAGCGCCGGACTCGAGAACGTCGCAGAGCGTGCTGGTATCGATGACTGGCAGACGATCAGTGCGGAAGTCGTAGTCGAAGAAGACCCGGATTGGATCGTCTATCCGGACTGGATCGACGAACCGCCAGTCGAAGAGGGAATCGAAGCGACGACGGCGATGGAAGACGGGAACGTCGTTTCGGTCGACGACAACGCGATGAGCCAGCCCGCTCCCGAAATCGTCCACGTCGTCACGGCTCTCCTCGAAACGGTTCATCCCGACGTGTACGCAGACCTGGAAGCCGATCTCGATTCGATCGACGAACGGTACGACGTCGACACGGAGGTCGGTACTGAGGACGTGATCTCCGACGTCGGCTACGAGACGGACGACGAACCGAGCGCTGACGACGGATCGGACTCCTCGGACGACGCACAGGATGCCACCGATGAGGCGGAGGCGCTCGACGGCGAGGACGACGATGAAGGGGCCTTCCCGGTCCCCGGGTTCGGCATCGTCGCCACAGTGATTGTTCTGTGTTCGATTCTGGCAGTGTACGGATTGCGGTCCGAGTGAGCGCCGTCACGGACGATATTTCGCCGTCGTCGGTTCGCACGCCACGCCTCTCTGTCGGATTACTCGCGTCGATTCGACCCGAACGGCCGTTTCGTTTTGAAAAGGGTTTACTCGTCGGCCTCCACAGGTGAACGTATGGTCGAGAACGTCATCTGGCCCGCCTATCTCGATGTGGAACTCTCGCGGGCCGAGGGACGCCGTGTATCAGGGGAGTTGGCAGTCGACGAACCGACGGTCGACGAGATCGCGAAAGCGGTCCAACAGATCGGTTACGACGCCACGATCGAACGCGACAAAGCCTACTCGAGAGAGCCCTGGGCCGAGCGCGGTCGCGTCGTCGTTCGCGGAGCCGACGACTCCTCGAAAACCGACCTCGTTCAGGCCGTCGCGGCGTACGTCGTCGCGATGCGGGACTGATGCGTCGGGTTGGTTCCGTCGTCAGGACGGCTCAGGGACTCGCGATCCTCCGGACGGACGACACGGACGAGAGTGGGGTTAGCGAACGTCGTGGGACGGACGACGAGTATCGAGGCGAAATCGGAACCGTCGTCATCGACGACTCGCTCGAGAAAGTCGGCCGCGTCGTCGACGTGTTCGGTCCGGTCGACAGACCGTACCTGGCTGTGACGCCGGACGACGGCGTTCATCTCCCCTCGCTGGTCAGTTCGACGCTGTACGCCCGCTAGCGGTTTGGACTCGCAACTCCGTAACACCCAGAAGAAAACACCCATAGGACCGGGGGACGAACGCCGGGCTATGAACGACCGGATTCGGGTACTCGTGGCCGTTGGCGTGACGGTGTTGCTCTTTCTCGCCGTTCAGATCGGTGCACTGGCGCTGATCGAGCCGTTCCACGAGTCCGAACGGCAGGCCGTCGAGAATCCCGACGACCCGACGAACAGTTTCATCTACTTCGGTATCATCCTCGTTGCGACCGCGCTCATGCTCGCGGCGTTCAAGTACGATCTCCAGTGGCTGATTCGAGCGCTCATCGTTGGCGTCAGCGTAATGCTCGCCTGGTTCGTCTTCACCGAGTTCGTCCCGCCCGTGATTACCGTCGGGCCGGCCAACGTCCTCGCCGTTCTCGCCGCACTCGGGTTGGGGGTGGCTTTGCTTTCGTATCCCGAGTGGTACGTCATCGACGCCACGGGGGTGTTAATGGGCGCGGGCGCTGCTGCCCTCTTCGGTATCAGTTTCGGCCTCTTGCCGGCGATCCTCTTGCTCTCGGTGCTCGCGATATACGATGCCATCAGCGTCTACGGAACCGAACACATGCTCGACCTCGCGGAGGGCGTCATGGACCTGAAGATTCCGGTAATTCTGATCGTCCCGACGTCGCTTTCGTACTCCTATCTCGCGGCCGGGAGTACCGACGACGTCCTCGAGGGCGATGGCGACGGTGACGACGATGGCGACGACCGGTCTCGAGTCAGCGGTGACGAGCCAGCGGACGAAGACGACGGTTCCGAGGAGGCTGGCCATTCGGACGACGGCTCTCTCGATCGCGATGCCCTCTTTATCGGTCTCGGTGACGCCGTTATTCCGACGATCCTCGTCGTGAGTGCCGCCTTCTTCCTCGAGGCTGGAACGCTCGAGGTTCCCGGCATCGCCCTGAACCTTCCCGCACTGGGTGCGTTGCTCGGGACGATCGCAGGACTGCTCGTGCTTCTGTACATGGTTCTGAAGGGACGTCCACACGCGGGGCTCCCGCTGCTCAACGGCGGTGCGATCGGTGGCTACCTGATCGGCGCTGTCGCGAGCGGCCTCTCGATCGTCTCTGCACTCGGTTTGTAGTTTGCACTCGGCTTGTCCCCCTCCACCCGGCTTGTACGCGGACACCGAGTGTTTCGGATGCGGATTCTCGTTTCGACGGACACACCAACATTAACACTGATCCCGCCACTGTGTAGAATATGAACGTTCGCTTCGCGATACTATCCGAACGCCATCGTCACCAGCTATGAAGGGACGAATCACGATTGCGTTCGGCATTTCGGTCGTTCTTCTCGGGTTTTTGATTCTGGCCGTCGGCTGGGAATCGGTTCTCGCGTCGATAGGTCAGGCAACCCTCCGGATCTACGCCGTCGCGTTCCTCGCGATCTCCGGGTGTCTCCTCTTCCGGGCGCTCGTCTGGCATCGGGTGTTGAGCGTCGTCGACAGGCCGCGACCGTACTGGCTCGTTTCCGGCATCGTTCTCACCGCGACCTTTGCGAAGTACGTCGCGCCTTACGGACTGGTGACCTCCGGCGTCGGCGTTGCAGCCGTCGTGAGTCGATACTACGACTCGGCATACGAGGAAGGTCTCGCTGCGACAGTGAGTGCCGATTTCCTCAATTACCTTCCGTACTACTCCTTCGGAGCGGTCGGAGCTTCCTACGTGTTGTTCGTCTACTCACCGTCGATTCCGCTCCGTCAATATACGACGGTTGGCGTTCTCGTCGGATCGGGAGTTATCGCTCTGGTCCTCGTCGCCTGGCGCTCACAGCGGATTTTGATCGATTGCCTGCTGAGAATACTCGACAGCGCTCGCCGTGTCGTTGCGCGCGTCTCGAGTACCAAATCCCGCCACCTCCGTCGAGAGAACCTGTCCGCGCGCTTCGAGGGGTTCTCGACGACGGTCGAGCTCGTCTCTCGAAACCGATCATCGATGGCCATCGCGCTGGTGTACGCACACCTCGCCTGGCTCGGTCTGGCGATCGCTCTCTACGCCACCGCACAGGCTGTGGCGATGCCGATTCCGTTTGGCGTGGCGATACTCGGCGTTGCACTTAGCAAGCTCGGATTTCTCGTGCCGACGCCGGGCGGCGTGGGTGGTGTCGAGTTCACGCTGGCCAGCGTACTGTATCTGTTGACGCCGATGGGAATGGCCATTGCGACGTCTATCGCGATCCTCTTTCGGTTCGCTTCGTACTGGTTCCCGATGTGTCTCGGCGGTGTGATCTCGATGGCGCTCACGCTTTCCGATCCGCTTCCACCGGACGCAGAGTGACCGTGAGAGTGCGAAAATCGAGATCTCAGTCGTCTCGAGTGAATGATTTTTCCGGTCCGATAATGCGGCCGCGGAACGGAAGCGTCTCCTGGAGCCACCGAACGCTCGGCCGTTGTTCGATCCGGAGTCCGAAATGGGGGACTGCCATCACTGTCGCGGTGAGCGTCGCGTAGGCGATCACCTCGAGAACGAGCACGCCGGTGGTGTTGGTTCCGCCGGATACACCGTAGCCGATCAGGGCGGAAAGCCCACGCAACGCGATGATTCCACCGATTCCCACGAGACCGAGAACGAGTATCGACGCTCCCACGGTCGTGGTCCGGCGATTTCGGACGTAGTACCAGCCGATCGTTCCACCAATCGACGCTCCGAGAGTCAGCGTCACGAACACGCGCGACCCCAACAGCGCGGCGACCACGGCGATGGCCGTCGCGATGAGAAAGAGCGGACCGGGATCGAACAGCTCTTCTTCGCGAACCCAGAGCCCCACGCCGACCAGCGCCAGTCCGAGACCGACGCCAACGACGACATCACCTGCGTAGTGGACACCCATCACTACGCGAGAAACGGCAACAACCGTGATAATTGCACCTGCCATAAGATACCGAATCCCCTTGGTACCGCGTTCCATACTTACTGCCAGCGCACCGTAGAACGCCGCTGCCCCCATCGCGTGAGCGCTTGGAAAGGTAAACCCTGGATAGCCGTCCGGCGAAAACGCGAGTTCCGGACGTGGAATCTCCATGATCCCTTTCATGCCCGCAGAGAGGGCAAGCGCTGCCGTCCCCACGGCGATTACGAAGGCGCGCTTTCGACGGTTCCCTCGCGCGCCGAACCAGTAGATGAGGATTCCAGCAACGAGCAATACGGCCCCGTCTCCGAGGTGAGTGAGTAGTTCGAACGCTGGTGCGGCCGGCCCGACCGCGTCGCGTACGATCTCGTTCGTCGTTTCGTCCCACAGATACTCGAGTCTCATTCCCGACATCCGCCATAGAACCCCCGCGTGAATTTATTCTACTGGTTCTCGATTCCACCGCTACCCTCTGAGACCGAGACGTCGATGCGAGCGATTATTTGCCGGATGGCAGTCGATACGTCGCTCCCTCGTCGGTGTCCTGAACTTCGATTCCAAGCGCCTCGAGCTCGTCGCGCAGCTCGTCGGCGCGCTCGTAGTTGCCGTCATCACGCTCTCGCTCGCGGACGTCGAGAACGAGCTCGACGACGTCGCCAGCGAGGGTTGCGGTCCCTGAGGTTTCACCGACGAACGATAGCCCCAGTACGTTTCCGAGTTCCTCGAGCGTTTCCACCGCTCGACGAAGTCCGCGGTAGTCGAAGCCACGGTATTCGTCACGGCTCTCGCCGTTGCTGTCCGATATCGGCCCGTCCTCCAGATGGCGATTGATAGCGGTCGCGACCGACAACAGCGCTGACTGCGCCTCGCGCGTGTTGAAATCGTCGTTCATCGCGGCCGTGAACTCATCGCGAGCGATCGAAACCGCCGTTCGAAGGCCGTCGTCCTCGACGTTCGTCCGTGCGTCGGCCGAGTCGAGTGTCTCGACTGCGGATTCGTAGCCGCGCTCGAGATGTCCCCAGCGTTCTTCAGCTTCGGCAATCGTCTCGTCGGAATAGAGCTGTTTGCTGTTGTACGAACCCGCCGTCAGGAACGTTCGAAGGACGTTCGTTCCCCAATTGCTGACGGCCTCCTCGACGGTGACGAAGTTACCGAGACTGGAGGACATCTTCTCATCGTCCATCTGAAACAGCTCGCAGTGAAGCCAGTAGTTGGCGAACCGTCTGCCGGTCGCGGCTTCGGATTGGGCGATTTCGTTTTCGTGATGGGGGAAGACGAGATCCCGGCCGCCAACGTGGATGTCGAGCGTTTCACCGAGGTGTGTCATGCTCATCGCTGAGCACTCGATGTGCCAACCGGGACGACCATCTCCCCATGGTGAGTCCCAGGTCTGTCCGGTCGGTGGCTCGCCACCGTGATCGACGCACTCGTGTCGATGTTCGCGGACGGCGTCCTCGTCGACGCCACCGGCTTTCCAGAGCGCGAAGTCGGCCGGATGTCGTTTCTCGGACCGCTCGTCCGGCTCTCCCTGGGATTCGATCTCTTCGAGTTCCTGATTCGAGAGCGTTCCGTACTCGTCGAAGCTCGCCACGTCGAAGTAGACCGAGCCGTTCGACTCGTAGGCGTATCCCTTCTCGATCAACGTTTCGACGAGATCCACGATTTCGGGGACGTGCTCGGAGACGCGTGGGTAAACTTCCGCTCTGAGGAGGTTGAGCGAGCGCATATCCGCGATCGTCCGCTCGATGTACGTCTCGGCGACGTCGGCTTCGTCCCCGCCGAGGTCGTCCTCACCGACGCGTGCGACGATCTTCTCGTTGACGTCGGTGAAGTTCTCGACGTGACGAACGTCGTAGCCGAGATACTCGAGCCAGCGGTGCATGACGTCGACGTGGACCCACGACCGCGCGTGACCCAGGTGGGGCGGATCCGAGACGGTCAGGCCACAGTAATAGAGGAGAACGTTTTCGGGGTCCTGTGGCTCGAACCGTTCGATCTGGCCCGTTAACGTGTTCGTCACGTGCAGCGTCATTACGCTAACTTCCCGGCGACGAAAGTTAAAGCGTGTGATGGATGCCGAAACGAGGCTCGTTCACGCTGTACGTTCCGGAGTCGGTATCTTCTCGAGAGCGTTTTCGACCGCGCGGAGCGCGTTTGCACCCTTGAGTCGATCGACGACGACGATCAACGTATCGTCGCTGACACCTGCCGTGATCGGTTCGATCTCCTCGAGCGCGAGCCGACGAAGCACTCCGGCCAGAGCCAGGGCGTCGACGTCACCGGTGGCGAGGATCGCCGTGAGATCGTCACCGCCGGAGCCGAGTGCAGCGCCGGCGACCGAGACGAATGCGGTGTCGTCGGCCGGATCCACGGGTCCGATTCCGCTTTCCATCCTGACTCGAGCGTCCCGTGGCCTCGTCTCGTACGCCGGTAGTTCCTCGGCGTACCGTCGGAGTGCCGTCGCGATCGCGTCTGTCTCCCCGTCGATCTCGAGAAATCGAGCCGCAGCGGTGTAGTTAACGACGCCCGCACGCAGTGCCGTGACGAGAAACGGATGATCCTCGATTGCACGGCGGGTTTCGCCTGCCAGTGACATGGTCTCGATGGTGAGCCGCGAGAGTATAAAATCGCGGGCCGTTCCCGACCCGAGTCTCCGAACGACACCTGCTCCGAGATTGTAACCGTTGAGACGAGTGACGTGCAGTGGCTACTACGGGTGGCGGGTACGGACCGCGATATTTTTGCCTCGGGCGCTCTATCGGTTTCCTATGAAGCCAGCAGCGGTCGAGGAAATCATCGAATCGAAACTCGACGATTGCGAGGCGACGGTCACGTACGCGCGTGACGAACACGACGACGATCATCTGGCGGCCACGGTCGTCTCGCCGGCGTTCGATGGGATTCCGTTGGTCCAACAACACGAGACGGTTTACGACGCGCTCGACGGACACATGACCACCGACATCCACGCACTCGAACTTTCGACGTACACGCCGAACGAGTACGACGACCTCGAGTGACCGGGCCGACCGTCCGGTCTTCTCGGCCGCTCGGCGCGGCCGTCGTCGACCGCGGTTTCGGGTCGTCTCACCTGCGGAGTGGAACCGCAGGTTTATCCTTCGATGCTGATAGGATATCCGTATGGAATCGCTTCATCCTCGAATACGAATTCTCTGGATCGCTCAGTGGGCGATCACGGCGGGCATACTCGGCCTGATGGCGGCCGGCGTCGACCGGTTCATCGTCGACGTTCCGCTCTCCGTACAGGGCGGGATCGTCGCCGTGGGGATCGTCCTCGCGACGGTGTACGCGCTTCGCTTGTATCAGGTCTGGCAGTTCGAACTACAGCCCGACGCACTGTATCTCGAACGGGGCGTCGTCACGTTCGTCGAGACCGCAGTCCCCTTCGTTCGCGTCCAGCACGTCGATACCCAGTTCGGTCCGATCGAACGCGTTCTGGGTCTCTCGAGCGTCGTCGTCTATACGGCGGGCTCGCGCAACGCCGACGTCCGAGTGCCCGGGCTGACGCCGGATCGCGCCCGCGAGTTACAGGATACCCTTCGCGAGCTTGCAGTCGAGAGTGAAGCCGACGACGCCGTCTAACATGACCCGACTTCACCCACTCAGTGCAGTGACGATGGCCCTCCAGCAGGCGATCACCGGCTTTACCATCCCGTTTTTCCTCGTAATCTTTCTCGCGAGCGTGTTCGACGGCGTTACGACCACCTGGGGTTTCGTGCTCGTCCCGCTCGGTGTCCTACTCGGCATCGGGTATGGGTTCGCGTACTACTACCGCTTCGAGTACGAGATCACGTCCGATACGTTCGACGTACAGTCCGGTGTGTTTTCTCGACGATCTCGCGAGATACCGTACGGACGCATCCAGAACGTCGATGTCGCACGCGGCGTTCTCCAGCGCCTCCTCGGCCTCGCCGTCGTCTCGATCGAGACCGCCGGCGGCGGGAACACCGAAGCGACGCTTCGCTTCGTCAGCGAGGACGAGGCGACCCGGTTGCAACAGCAGATCCGTCGACGGACGGCGGAAGCGAAGAATCGTCAGCGAACGAGACGAGAATCGGCGTCCGATACAGAGGCTGAACCCGAACCGGAGACGGTCGACGACTCGAGAGACCGAGACGAGTCCGGACGGACTACCGAGACGCAGCCAGCCCCGACTGACGAACCGGAGCGAACCGCTGATCGCGACTCGCGGTCCGACGTCGCGGGCGTCTCTCGTCCCCAGCGACTGTTCGACCTCGAGTCCAGAGAGCTCCTCCTCTATGCGTTCACCTCGTTTCGACCTGCGGCGGTCGCCGCGGTCCTATTCATCTTCTTTCTCGCAACCGACACGATTCTCGAGTACTTCTTGACGGTCGCACAGCCCGTCGGTGGACCGACAGACCTCGAGAACGGAACGACCGGAAGCTACGGCGTCCTGACCGTGGTCTCGTTCGTCAACGGTCTCGTCATCACGTATCTGCTCAGCGTTGCCTACACGTTCGCGACGTACTACGGGTTCCGCCTCGGCCGGGTCGACGACGACTTCGTCTACGAGCGTGGACTGATCCAGCGTTATAGCGGATCTATTCCCGCCGAGAAGGTCCAGTCGGTGACCGTCACCGACAACCCAGCACAACGGCTGATCAGCTACGCCGGTCTGTGGGTCGAAACGGCCGGATACGGGCCGGACAGCGGTTCCGGAAGCCAGTCCGCCGTCCCACTCGCCGCCAGTCGGCGCGTCTATCGGTTCACCGAGAACCTCACCGGCGTCGAGCGACCGACGTTCGAGAGTCCACCGCCGATCGCCCGCCGACGGTATCTGGTGCGCTACTCGTTGCTTGCCGCCGTCGTCGTCGCGTTCGCCTTCGGCGTTACGCACGTGACCGGTCTCGAGCGATGGTATCTCGCCGCTCTCGTCTTCGTAGCCGTTCCACCCGCCGCCCATTTACGATACGTCAATCTGGGTTATTTCGTCGGGACGGACCATCTCGTGATCAGACGCGGTTTCTGGCGGCGGCGAACCACCGTTATTCCCTACTACCGGATTCAGACGGTATCGACGCGTCGTTCGATCTTCCAGCGCCGGCTCGGACTGGCGTCGCTCGTCGTCGACACCGCGAGTTCTCGAACGTTCTTCTGGGCGACGCCGACGATCTACGACGTGGATCTCGGAGACGCCCGAGACGCGAACGAAACCAGTCGGCACCGTCTCCAGTCGGCACTTCGCGACCGTGCTCGGTCGGACGAGATCGGTTTCTCGGTCGACTTCACCTGAGGGTTCGAACGTATCGTCGATCCGAGACTCCATCTCGACCGTTTCGGTGGATTTTACCTCGCTCACCGTGAGAGCCCGCGTATGGGAGACGAAGACGATTATCGACTCGAGCAGGACAGTCTCGGTGAGATGCGGGTTCCGACGGACGCCTACTGGGGCGCACAGACTCAGCGTGCTATCCAGAACTTTCCGATCTCCGGTATCTCGTTCGGCCGACGGTTCATTCGAGGACTCGGCGTGGTCAAAAAAGCCGCCGCTCAGGCCAATCGCGACCTCGATCTAGTCGACGACGATGTCGCGGACGCGATCGTCGAAGCAGCCGACGAGGTCATCGCCGGCGAACACGACGATCAGTTTCCGGTCGACGTCTTCCAGACGGGCTCGGGAACGTCTTCGAACATGAACGCGAACGAAGTCATCGCGAACCGTGCTGCCGAGAGAATGGGCGCCGATATCGGTGACCGAGTCGTCCACCCGAACGACCACGTCAACTACGGCCAATCGAGCAACGACGTGATCCCAACCGCGATGCACGTCGCCTCCCTCGAGGCGATCGAAAAGGACGTCATTCCGGCGCTCGATACGCTTCGAGAGGCTCTCGAGGAGAAAGAATCCGAGTTCGATGACGTCGTCAAAACCGGTCGCACACACCTTCAGGATGCGACGCCGGTCACCCTGGGACAGGAGTTCGGTGGCTACCGGACTCAGGTCGAAAAGGGGCTCGCCCGCGTCGACAAGGTCCGTGAACACCTCGCTGAACTCGCACTCGGTGGCACTGCAACGGGAACCGGACTGAACACGCACCCCGAGTTCCCCGGACGCGCTGCGGAGTACATCACCAAAGAGACCGGTGTCCAGTTCCGCGAGGCGGACAACCACTTCGAGGCTCAGGCCGCCCACGACGCGATGTCGGAAGCCCACGGTGCGTTGCGTGTCGTCGCCGGCTCACTCAACAAGATCGCAAACGACCTTCGCCTGCTCGCTTCCGGGCCGCGAAACGGACTCGGTGAGATCGAACAACCACAGAACCAGCCCGGCTCGTCGATCATGCCCGGCAAAATCAATCCGGTCGTCGCTGAAGCCGTCAATCAGGTTCACAAACAGGTCGTCGGCAACGACGCCGCGGTCACAGCCGGGGCAGCAGAGGGACAGATCGATCTCAACCTCTACAAACCAGTTCTCGCACACAACTTCTTGCAGTCGGCTGAACTCCTCGCGAACGCGAGTACCGTCTTCGCCGATCGGTTCGTCCGACCGCTCGAGGCGAATAGCGAACACTGTGCTGGGGCGGTTGAACAGTCGATGGCGCTTGCGACTCCGCTCAACGTTCACATCGGCTACGATAAGGCGAGCGAGGTCGCAAAGATCGCAACCAACGAAGGAAAGACCATCCGAGAAGTCGCTCTCGAGAAGGGATATCTCGACGAAGACGAAGCTGATGAGGTTCTCGACCCAGCCAAGATGACCGAACGGGGCATTCTCGGACAGGACGACTGAAAGATCGCACCGTCAGCGTACTGATCTCTCGCAGACGGCCTCCGTTCGCGATCTCGACATCCATTATCTCCGATGTGTCGAGAAAGCAGGTACTCGAGTCCGAATATACGCCCTCACGAACAGCTCTTTTTTGCCTGACCTTGAACGGCAAATCAGCGTAGCGAGTCCGAACCAACCGCGATACGAGCGTAATAAACGAACCCAAGCAGTTTTGCCCGATGCTCGCGTCTGACGACACATGCACACCTGTCGCAACTGTAACCAGTCGTTTCAGACCGAACTCGCACTCGAGTTACACCGGGATACGTGTCGGAAAGGACAACTGTTCTGCCAGATCTGTGGTGAGCGCTTCCGTGAGGGAGACGCGACGCAGGACGGCTGGCACTACGAATGTCCGAACGAGGACTGCGATGGCGACGGCCTCCAGCAGGACTTATATCACGTCGAAGACGTCAGAACTACAACTCACTAGTCCGTTCCCGGTTCGCTCCTGCCGCCGTTTTCGTATGCTCTCTTGAGAGATGCGCTGGATACTCCTCGTTAGCAATCCAGGATAGCGCGTCGCGGGTCACTTCAGTAACCCGTCCCCGGACCATCCCAGCGTATCAACGAACTCGCAGTCCGCAGTCGCGCACCGATCGCTTCGAACGGTCGCCCCACGAAAGCCATCACTCACCGGTCGGGCGTCCGTCAGCGACGACACAAGCTTCGACGTGCTCTCAGCAGACCCATTATGTATAGCGGAATATGATTTAGAATTCTACTGGTCTTCTAAGCGAAGTACAAGATCGGTTGACCGATCGGTGAACGTGTTTCTCGAGGTGGACTGTGCCGTCGAACTGCTCTCGAGTTGCCGAGATACGTTCTGACTCTCGTTTGCCAGAGTCGAGTAGACGGAATACGGGTCAACTGTCTCTCGGTGAACCATTCCGATCTCCTGAAGGAAGGTGTTCCATCGGAAACTCGACAACGGGCTTCGAAAACTCTCGTGCAGCCACCGGACTCTGATCGTTCATCGAACGACGACATAGTAGCTTAAAACGTATAGCAATATGAACGACGTGACGCCTCTTTTCTGCAGTTACATTCGGCTTCTCTCTACTGGCTCGCGCTAGTTGACTAATGTAATCCATTTATTACTATCTTTTTGCCGAAAAACGGACTCGAGGCGATGTCGGTGACGAATTTCGTCGATTCTCGGATGTAACTCGTCTGTCGAAAGACCAGAAAACCCACTGTTGCTCTGGTGCTTTCCCGTCGAGACGTCCAGGCCCGACGCTGGCCGGTTCGTTGTCCATGACCGTCCCGATCATCTGAAGGCGAATCAGTTGGATATCGAACTTCGATCAGTCGAATCTCGTAGCACTCATCAAAACTCCCACCGGAGCGAACCGAGTCGGGCCCGCGAAATCCGATAGGGCACTCGTACATCGGTGAATCGTTCCTCAGCGAATCGGTATACACACGGTCACATTGGAAGTGCTATACACCGGACATATGATCTCATTGTGCCTTTCAGCCGTCCAGTAACCCCACTGGTGCATTATCCTAACTAGTGACACCAATTGACTGACTTTACCTATCTTGTGTTATGGGCCGTTATTGAACCTTAATCTTATATTATGGGTTCTTAGGACCGATTTTCTATCACCAGAAAATGAGATAAGGTCACTTAGATGCATTCATAGATACATTGAAGGTCATCCCGTTTGATGAATCGCGTATGACCGATCGACCGGACACATCTAGAAAATCAATCAAAACGTACGTTCCGGCCTACCAGAAAGACGAGTGGCGATCTCATGCCGACGAACTCGACATGAGCCAGAGCGAGTTCGTTCGAACGATGGTTCAGGCCGGACGAAAGGGGTTTACATCCGGCTCCGAGGAACCCGATTCTCCGGCCTCTGACCCTGGGGGTAACGTCCTCGAGACCCGGGTCCTCGAGTTACTTTCGACTGACACGTATTCGTGGGACGAGTTGCTGGAGGCGGTCAGCGACGATATCGAATCCCGCCTCGACGAAACGCTCGAGGATCTTCAGTCTACCAATCGAATTCGATACAGTGGTCGACACGGCGGGTACACGCTCGTGGGGGACGGCGATGGCGACTGAGGCGACGACCGAGGACGTCGACGATCCGATCGTCTACTTTCTCGACGACCAGCGCTATCACGGGAAAAGCGATCGAACGATCGAGGCCTACGAACGTGTTCTCAGGGGGTTCGAGGCCTTCGTTTCCGAAGAATTCTCGGTCGAATCGCTTCCCGATGCGACCAGGCGGGAGTGTATGGCCTGGGTTCACTCGCTCCGTGGACAGTACGAACCGAGCACGGTCGCGACGTATGCGTCGTATCTCAACCGATTTTACGATTACATGAACCGCATCGGGATGTTCGAGGCCAACCCCATGGCGCTGGTCATGGAGGAAATGTCGGAATCGATCGATTCGGATCCGACGAGACGGGATATCTCGATCGACGAGATGCGCTCGTTCGTCGACACGATCACGCACCCGCTCGAGCGAGCGATCGTTCTCACGCTGTTGAAAACCGGAATGCGCGTCGGTGAGCTCTGTAATCTGGATCTTCGCGACCTGACCGTCGACTGTGACGAACTCGAGCTCCAGTGGGATGCAAGAGTCGAACTCGATCATCGTC
This sequence comes from Natrarchaeobius halalkaliphilus, assembly GCF_003841485.1. Lineage (NCBI taxonomy): Archaea > Methanobacteriati > Methanobacteriota > Halobacteria > Halobacteriales > Natrialbaceae > Natrarchaeobius > Natrarchaeobius halalkaliphilus. The sequence continues at coordinate 46,964 of NZ_REFY01000003.1, forward strand.
CATCCTCCGTGTTCGTTTCATCTGATCCCGCACGCGGAACGGAAATCAACGGTGACGAACGAACTGCCTCGAACAAGAGAAAGCGTGATACCGTAATTCCCGTCGACGATGAACTCCGAAGCGTACTCGTGGCGTGGCTCGCGATTCGTCCCGATCCAATTTCACCAGCGAGACCGCTGTTCGTCGACACCCGAAACTCGTGGGGAGAACGAATTACACCGTCGGACGTGCGGTACGTCGTCGAAAAACACGGCCGAGAGTTCGGTTGGTATCGAACTGGTGGCGGAACGACCGAGAACGTAACACCTCACTATTTCCGTCATTTCTTTACGACGCATTTGCGGGATCGAACCGGTGACCGAGGTATCGTCCAGTATCTTCGGGGCGACGTCGCGAGCGAAGTGATCGATACCTACACGCACGACTGGGGTGATCGCGTCCGAACCACTTACCTCGAGTACATTTATTCGCTGTCCAGATGAGGGCGGTCACGTCCGATATGGTTTTGAACGTCTTTTTTACTGTGCCTATAGTAACATCTCGTGTTGCGCATGAGCCTCATAAAGTATATACTGATATATCTAATTTCTCGTGTTGTGATGCGAATGCCGGCCAAAACGTTCACGGGAATCGGATAGTCACCTTCGAAAACGGGTCATGACTGGTCGAAAACAGCGTCGCTAACTACAGACATCTCTCACGAAATGCAAACCAGAACGAGAATTAAATGAGCGTAATCAGCTCTTTATTGAGCCAATTGATAAATATGAGAGGGAGTACGGGGTTTCTTTCTCGTTTCGATCACCCAATCCGCTCCTGGGTGAGAAAGTCAACCAGCAGCCAAAAATTGTAAATGATACAGTCAAATCCAAAATGGAACTATCGGACTTTAAACTCTTTCGGGGTCGTCCAGGCAGCTGCCTCCTTAACCGAAGTGGACGAGTTCTCAATTGCCCCGCGATCAATATACTCTCATTTTCTGTTTCGCCCAGTGACGGTCTAATGCGAGCTCGTCTCTCACATCAAGGCTCGTGAGATGGTTGCGGAGATCTCCTCTCCGTGGACGTTATCTTGAATCGGTTGGAGATACAGACTGAATCATCATTGCCGCCATTCAATGTTAGATCAAAAACCTTGAGCAACCGAATATCGCGATTCAAGCCTGTGGAAATCTCACACCAGGTATTCAACTATTACTTATTGAAGGTTGAATCACGCCCATACCAATTCAGCGCACCTTGAACGGCCGACCAACTCATTCAACTATAATCGCTAAACCTTTAGTGAGATGGAACTGACCGTTGTATATGGACCGGAATCGCTTTGCAGAGAGCGCCCCCGGAGAACTCGTCACAACCACTATCGACGGGTACGAGACCCCCTCGTTTATTCCCGATTCCCTTGACACAATCGAACTCGATCAGGGAGAATTCACTAAGGAGATCGGGCAGGCAATGCGAATGCTCGGTGCGCTCGAATACATTGGCCCGAAAGCAGGTTCCAGCACGATGCTTATCGAAGCCTTTGCTCGTAAAGAAGCGGTTCACTCTTCCCGTATCGAAGGTACTCAGGTCACTCTCTCAGATATGTATCGATACGAAGCGCAGCAAGCAGTCGGCGAAACCTCATCTGATCACGAGGGGGCACGACAAGCAGAAAACTACCTCGAAGCACTTCAGACTGGACTCAAAGCCATTGAACGGGACGAGAGAATTACTGTAGACACGCTCTGTGAGATGCACTCAATCCTCCTTGATGGCGTCCGAAGCGAAGATCCGTCACCCGGAGAGATTCGGGACCAGCAGAATTATCTCGCCCCTTTCGAGGACGCCGACATTTCACAAGCGACATTCGTCCCCCCACCACCCACGCAAGCTCACGAAAAACTCGACGCGCTCCTCGAGTATGCGAATGCTCCACAGCCGATTCATTCGCTTCTCAAACTCGGAGTCATCCACTACCAGTTCGAAACCATCCATCCGTTCCGCGATGGAAACGGACGCCTTGGCCGTCTCTTAGTTAGCCTCGAACTTCAGCGAGAAGAACTGCTCACGGAACCATATCTGTACCTCAGTGCATATTTCAACGAGTACCGTGGTGACTACACGAACCTCCTCACGCAAGTCCGGACTCGTGGTTCGTGGGACGACTGGCTTCATTTCTTTCTTCGGGGAATCTGGCAGCAAGCCAAAGAAGGCGTCAAGCGTGGTGAACGGCTGTTGGAACTTCGACGAGAATACGTTACTGAATATCAAACTCACCGCTCTGAATATATTCTCCCGGTAACGCAACAACTCTTCAAAAATCCATATATCACCGCGAAACAGGCCGAACAACAGTTTAAATTCTCCCACACGACCGCGTACTCGCTGATTGAAACACTCGAAGAAGATGGAGTACTCACCGAGGTTGAGAGCGACGGAAGTAGCCGGCTCTACCAAGCAACCGAAATTTACGAACTCATCGATACACCTCTTTCAGAATCGTGATTTATAATCGCGAATGTGTTCCATCAGACATTAAATCACGACCCCGTCCGCCTCCGTATCCAGCTCTTCCGGAATATCTGTCATCAGTCGAAGTGGAACTGATTCCATTTCAGATAGAATACGATCAGGCATCTTCAAAGTCGCAATCGAATAGATATCGAACTCAGTACGATCACAAGCTATAGATATACATATACAGTACGGCCTTATATCAGAGGAATCATAACTAAAGTAACATTAAACGGAGTCGTGCACGTTTTCGTGTCGTTCGCAGCTCAACTCTAGCCTCACTCCCAGAAGTTCGGAAGATAGATTCCCACAAACTACTAAATTACATATTTTTATTCGAAGGAACAAACCGTCTTATGGGGTTTCGGTAGAGACCTGTCGGTCAAATGTACAATGTGGTGGTCCTCGTTCCAATATCATCCACAATGCATCCTGTGTTCAGATCGGCATAGGTATCCGTAATTCTGCTATCCTCGATCACATCGATAAACACCGTGTCTTGGCGGTTCTGGATCAATTGATGGTGTACTTGAGAAGGTTGGTTCTCTCGGAGAAATTTTTTGACGATGCTGGCTGGCTGGTAGCTGATTGTTGGAACCTTGGACTGTCGTTAACAGTAGATAGTACTGAAATTCTATTTAGAATCCCGTGCAAAAATTACGTGTGGTACAGATGCTTATTGACAGCAGATCCTCATACCGCCCGAAGTAACACTAGGGTAATCACCTGACACCGGTATCCGGGAGTGCTTAAGGTATTAATAGCCTCATTCAAGCATACGGATAGCTCACATGTCACAGCAAAAATCCGATTTTGTAGCCGAGACCGAAATCGACGCGACACTCGACGAACTACCGACCGACGAGGCTATCGAGGAGACCGTCAACAACCTCGAGAGTAACGGCTTCGACGTCGTCGTCACGGACTCGGCCGAGGACGTCCTCGAAGTGCTTCAGGCGCGAATCCCCGCCGACGCGTCGGTGATGAACGGCCACTCCACGACGCTCGAGGAGATCGGCTTCGACGAGCACCTCTCCGAAGGCGACCACGAGTGGGAGAGTTTGGCGGACGAAGTCTGGAGTATTAACGACGACGCGAAGCGCCAAGCCGCTCGTCGTGAGTCACAGACTGCGGATTACTTCCTCGGCGGGATTAACGCGATCTCCCAGACCGGCGAACTCGTCGCGGCCGACCGTTCCGGTAGCCGGATCGGCGCGTACCCCTTCGCCGCGAGCAATGTCGTCATCGTCAGCGGCGTGAACAAGATCGTTCCGACGCTCGAGGACGCACTCGATCGCCTCGAGTCCGTGGCCTACCCCCTCGAGAACGAACGAGCGAAAGAGGCCTATGGCGTCGAGTCAGCCATCGCCAAGCAACTCATCTACCGACAAGAACTCGAAGACGGCCGCACGACCGTCGTGCTCGTTCGCGACCAGCTGGGGTACTAACGAGCCAACAAGGCCGGATACAGGTTTCCGTAGTGCAGAGATTGCTGTGGGAAGTTTCTGTCCTTAGTAGGGGAGTGCAGCGTGAATCTCTCACTCAAGCACGAGGTCTGCAGCAATCTTGCTACCCTTTATACATGCGACAGTCCCGAGCCCCGGCCACGTGGTGTCTCCCGCAAGGTAGAAGCCATCTACACCGATATCCTGCGGAACAGCATGTTGATTAGAGTTTTGTATCGTTTGTCTGTATCCACCGGTCGCCCCACGTGGCCGATTTGTGAAGGATTCGTAGGTAACAGGCGTGCCAATATCGTACACGACCGGGTCAGTTGCCAAATCTGGATAGACCGTTCTGGCGTGTGAAATCAGTCGTTGACCTATTGCATCTTTGCGTCGTGCATACGTCTCATCGTCGAGTTCTTGCCAGAATTCGACATCACAGTGTGTCGATAACATCACCGCACGATACCCTTCAGGGGCACTCACCGTGTCTTCTGGCGCTGAGACGGTAACGAACATATTGTTTCCGTCGCCGAGCGGTTCATCGTACGCTGTGAGGATCTGATGATGGGTGATATCGTGATCATCGACCTCTGTCTCTGGGACACCGAGAAACACGACGGCAGCACCGCCTTCGTGAGCTCGAAGCATCTCGATGTGCTCGTCCAATGCATTACCCACGATCGATGATGCGATTGATTTAGTGAGATTGATCGGTACCGCACTCACGACTTGTCTGGCAGTGTATTGTTTGTCCTGTGTCGAGACCGTGTATGCACCATCGGTTCCCGTGATATCAGTTACTGTCTGCCCGGTTTTGATCGTTCCACCAAGCGTATGATACTGCTCCGTAAACGCGCCCCAGAACCCGTACATTCCGCCAGTGGCACGTCCGATCCCAGCCCGTCGGATCGTGATACCGAGAATCGAGTTCAACAGTGGCGCGTTGTCGAGCGTCGAATGAACGGTATCCTCAACCAACATGGCGACCGTTTTACGAAGCGGCGTGTCGTCGTAGACATCATATTGCCGTAGGGCGTCCGCCATAGTCCATTGGAGATACCGAACCAGGGGAATATTCGTCACACCTACCGCACGTACATTTTGGATGACATCTTGAACGCTCTGTATCGGCATCTTGATGTCCTGTCTCGTCATTTGCCAGAGCGTCTCAGACATCTCATCTAGAAATTTGTAGAATTCGAGGTGGCGGTCTTCGTTTCCGAGCTTTTCTCGTCGCTCCCGTCGCCATTTCTCTTGATCTCGATACAACGTCACCGTGCGGTCGGGAAGCCACACGCTGTAGGCATCTTGAATGGTGATATCCGAATATTCGAATCCGATTTCATCCAAGAGTTGTCCACCAACACCATCAAGGTGGAAGTCAACCAGCGTCGTCGCTCCAACATCGAATGTGAACTCGCCGGATCGGTAATAGCCGGCACAGCCGCCGATATGATCATGCTGCTCCAAGACCAGTGTCGAGCGTCCTTTCGACTGTAGCCGTGCGGCAGTGCTCATGCCAGCGACACCTCCGCCGACGATAATCACATCAAACCTGTTTCCGGTCATCTGTCGTTACAAGGACCGCTACTGATGCTGTGCCCAGTTCGTCATGGATCGCTTTTAGACACAGTACTGTCATCAAGAGGACCACCATTCACTGACCGTCTGTAAGGCGTTCTTACCGGACAGTGTGAACAAAGACACAGCAATACCAATGACAGCATACATTACCGTAAGAGAGACAACAAAGAGGCCAGCAGAACCGCTCGGTCCAAGCGCTGATGCAGTCTGATAGAACGTTTGGTCCATGATCGGATTGAGAACGAGGATTGAAAATATCGATGCCGGAAGGTAGGTAAAAACGAACCAGATGAACTGGACGACCTCGAAGGCGAGACTATCCTCAACACTGGCTGTTATGAATACGTATCCCAGGCCTATCGCAACGAGCTGGAGTGCCCACAGGCCGAGAATGATTTCGCCAACCAGTCGGTTGACAGTGATCCGCCGACCAACGTCCAAAACAGCACGTGTTCGGTGTTGGAGGACCGATCCCTGCGTCGTGGGAACCATGTCGAATTTCGGAAGGGCACGAAGTTAATGACATTCCTCGTCGGTTACGGCAAAATGGACACCCCGTGTCGATAATCCATCATTCGTCATTCGATGACCGGAGTTGCTGTCCCTCGGTTTTTCTGATATGTTTCCTTGGCTGCATTGACGACGGCTGGTTCGGCGGTCGAGAACGTTGCCTGAAGGATGCCATCCTCGTACGCCCCGAAAACCACCTGTTCGTCGCAGATGATCAACCCGAACCCCACATCATCGTGAACTGCGAGAGAGATATCAGCGAGGGTGGCAGCTAGCCGGATCCCCGCGTGGAGTTTCCCGCAGAACTCTTCGTAGGCGGTTGCATCGACGACTGCCTCAATATCGGCCCCATCTCGAACGCGTTCAGCGAATGGCCGCACGTATAGCGGTGACGCGATCGGAGCTAAGACTCGAATCGACGTTGCATCGGTAAGTGTATCGATGACGTTTGAGACCGGACCGTGTGGTTGAACGGATAAACGGCGAGTCGCAGTTCCACTAACCGTTTCAAAGTCAACGTCGACGGCATCTCGGGGAAAAGCATTCAAAAACGCTGCCCGATCGCGGCGTGACTCGATCTGCTCAATTAGCTCAAACACATCGGAGGCGGTGAGTTCGGCGTACGTCGTTGCGGAGTACGTCCGGCTGTTACTCGTCGCCAATCCTTCGTTCTCAAGTACATCTAACGCGCGAGAAACAGTTCTTCGTGACGCGTCCACGTGATCAGTGAGTTCGGTTGCGTTTGCCGGTCCGTAGTCGAGAAGGTGGCGGAGCACATCAAGGCGAACAGGAGACCGTGTCAGTTCCCTGAGTGTCTCAAACCCTTCCATAGGTAGATATCTTTTCAGGAGGACTAATAAAAGCACTATTGTTACTCATCAAACAGCACCAGTGGATATCAACGAGCCGGCGCAACACAGGTGTTGGTATGGTATCGACAACGATGACCGAGCGATTGAGCATCTAATCGCTTGCTCGAGTAACCCGGAAATCAATCCGTATTACCGTCCGACTGCGAGTGCCGTCTCGAGGTCGGTACCGTTCAACACCGTTCGAACCGTGGCGACGGATTCTGTGATTTCGGATTCGTTCTCGAGCAAGACGGTTTCGCTCGGAAAGAGCCGTTCTCCGAGTAAGAGACCGTGATCTCTGGCGGTCGATCCGGTCATCGTGAGGTAGACGCCCAGTCCCGTCTCTGCGATCGCCGCCTCTTCTTCGCGGTCGTCTCGAGGATACGAAAAGTCGACACCATCGAGGGTTTTTGTTCCGAGGACGGCTTGAACGAGCCGTTCGTATCGCGGTTCGATACAGAGTTCTCCCTGGTACGCTTCGAGAAAGTCCCGATCGATCGACGTGGCCGACGGGACGGTTTCGGGTGTTCCCATCAGGGTGTGATAGACGGTATCGCCAAGCCCCGTCACGACCTGTACGTCCGTATCGGCGGGATCGATCCGGGCGTTCACGTCACCGATCCGATCGAGCGGCTCCGGTCGTAGTTCGACGACTTCCTCGAGGACGAGGTCGGCGCTGTCGAATCCGAGCGCGAACTCGTGGGTCCGTAGCGCTCGGAACGGTTCTTCTCGGCCGACGAGCAAGACCTCCGTCCCATCGGAAACGCCCTCGACCTCGGTGAGCGGAATCGTGACGCTATCGAAGACGATTCGGCGGGGTTTGCCGGTCCGGTCGTCCCGTATGAGGGTGTACTCCGGCTTCGTCGGATCGGAAACGGTGCTGTAGTCTTCGAGACGATGGTAGACGCTGGTTCCCTCGCGCTCGAGGGTTCCCTTCGTGAGTGCTTTTTCGTGTCGAAGTGTCGACGTAATCTCGTCAGCGAGATCCGCGACGTCGAGTCGACGTGCGAAGCGCTCGAGAACGGTCTCGAGTGGCCGTCCTTTTCGAGGTACAGCAACGGGAATCGTCTCGCCCATCGACCGAATTTCGGCCGGCGACGGATAAACGAGTTGCGTTTTCGAACCTTCGATCAGCTGTCCGAGAACATCGATCCCAGCTGATCACGCCAGTCCTGGACGTCGGTGACGTCCTCGCGCAGGTCTTCGAGATCCGATTCGACGGCTTCGAGCGTTCCCTCGACGTCGTCGACGTCGGATTCGACTGCCGCGAGTCCGTCGTCGAGAGTATCGACCTCGCTTTCGAGCGTGTCGACGTCGCCCGTCAGATCCTCGACATCGTCCGTGGCGTCCGTGACGTCTTCTTCGACCGATGCGAGCGCTTCGTCGAACTCGGCAACGTCGCCTTCGACGGCGTCGACGTCCGTTTTCACCGTTTCGACGTCCGTCTGAACGCCCTCTACATCAGTCGTAACGGATTCGACGTCCGCTTCGACGTCGGCGGTTCGTCCGGCGATCGCATCGACTTCCTCTTCGAGTTCGAGGGCGTCCGAGACGTCGCGTTCGAGATCGGTGGTCCACTCGGTCAACGTCTCGAGTTCCGACTCGAATCCATCGACGCGTTCGTCGGTGTCGTCGAGACGGCCCGACAGCGACGCGAGTTCGGATTCGACCTCGCTGAGATCGGATTCGAGGCTCTCGATGAGCTGCGTGCCGGTACCGTATTCTCCGATGAACGTTTCGAGCGCGCCGGTGTACGCTGCGACCTCCTCGACTCGGGACTGGAGGTGATCGATCTTTACCTGTTCGAGGGTAGCGTTTCCTGTTTCGAACTCCGATCGAAGGACTTCGAGATCGTCCTCGTCGATTTGGCCGCTCTGGATCTCCGTGGCGAGGCGCGCACCGAGCGCGCCGTCGAACTCCTCTGGCACCGCCTCGTCCGTCACCGCCGGTGAGTGGTCGTCACCGTCTTCCGTCGGTGACTCCTGGTCGTGGATACCGTCTGACGGTTCGTCAGCTTCAGATGCATCCGCTTCGAGATCTCCGTCGTCCGTATCCGTTTCGACATCGTCGTCAGGATCGACCTCGAGTGAGTCCGACTCACTGGAGTCGGTCGACTGCTCCTCTTCGAGACTCGACTCGAGATCGAGCGTGATTTCCGGCTCGTCGTCTCCGTCTTGGTCGTTCCCACCGGCGTCAGCTTCGGCCGCGTCTGCGGAGTCGGGCTCCGGAATCTCTTCTTCACCGAAGTCGAGATCGATATCCGGTGCGTCGTCTGCGTCCGACTCCTCGTCGGAGACGTCGACGGGCTCCGTATCGACGTCGCCGAGATCGAGATCGAGTCCGCCCTCTTCGTCGTCCCCGTTTGGCTCCGCGAGCGGATCTACCTCGTCGGTTTCTTCGGTCTCGTCTTCGAGGCCCGGTACCGATTCGGTATCGCCAGCGAGCATGTCTTTAACGGGCTGGTTGCGGTCTTCGGAGACGATGGTGTCGATGACGCCGTCATCGACTTCTCTCCGGTCAGATCGACCGTCGTCTTCGGAGCTGACTTCGACGATGGTCGGCTCCGAGAGGAACTGCGTCGCCGCTTCTTCGTCGTCGATGCGGATCCCGTACACCGTGACGATCGTCTCGTCGGAGTCGAGCGTTCCGAGGAACTCGACGTGATGGTCCTGAAAGGCCGTCCAGTCGTCGCTGTGATAGTCGGGATGGAACCCGACTTTGTCCATCGGGAACGATTCGGGGATGTCTTCCGACAGTCGAAATGTGACCTGTTCGTCGCGGCTCGAGTCGATTTCGAATCGGATAGCAGGAACGGGAAACTCGTCCGCCGTGAACGTTTTCTTGACGGTCAACCCGTCGGCGCTGACTTCGATCACGTCGTCCGTGTCGGCGGTCGTACTCATGGAGACAACGTTACCTTACCATTACTATAAATGGTACGGACAGTATCAAATATGATTCATTAATTCTGAGCGAACGAATTAAGCGCCGGTGATGTCCACACGATCACCGATTTCGGTGATCTCGAGCCGGCTCGGATACTCGAAACTCTTTGCGTGGTGGTGCAACGTTTTCGGATCGGAGGTGAGTCCACGCCACATGTCCCAGTGGCTCGGGAGGAGCCGATCGATCTCGAGCGCTGTGGCGGCTTCGATGATCTGATTCTCGTCGTTGTACCAGCGCGTTCGCCGGTCGAGAACCATCCCGACGGTTCCGAAGGCGAGAACGCCGAGATCGATGTCGTACTCTCGACCGATCCGCTCGAACTCGTCGCTCGGTTTGGTATCGCCGCCGTGGAAGAAGGTGCCCGCATCGTGTTCGATGACGTAGCTTACGGGATGGCTCGCGTCGGAGTCGTTCGCGTGTTCGACGTGGACGGTAAACTCTCCGATCTCGACCGTCTTCCCTTCGGTGACCTCCGAAAGCTGACCTTCGTCGACGTTCCACTCCGTGAGCCACTCCTCGTCCTCGCGGACGACGCTGAGACTCTCGTCGGGCGCGTACAGGGTTGCCCCCGTCCGCTCTAAGATCGGTGCCTGGGTCGGTCCGTGGACGTGATCGGTGTGTTCGTGCGTGGCGAGAACGGCATCGGCGTCGGTCACGTCGTCGGGATCGAACGGAACGGGGATCATACGGACGGTCCGCGGTGGATCGCCAAGGCCGACGTACGGATCGATGAAGACGGTCGTTCCGTCGCTGCCTTTGAGAATGAATCCGTTACAGCCGAGATACCAGACCGCAAGGCCGTTCGGCTGGGCCGCTTCGACGTCTCGAATGAGCCAGTCTCCCCAGTCGCTTCGAATCTCCGTCATACTCGAGGGTGTGCGGACCGACCGTGTAAGTGTTGTTGTCTCGGCGCTCACTGAGTACGTATCGGAGCCTCGTCGCTCGCGGATTGTCAGTCGGCATGTCGGGAGAGCAGTTCGATCTCGAACTCGTCGTCGGTGATACTCCGATCTCGCTCCAGAATCGTCTCCGATCCGGCCGACAGCGCGGGGTGTCCCTCGTAGCGGACCCGTCCCGAATCGGGGTCGTACGCGATGAGATCCGCGTCGGACAGAATCGGGAGGTGAACGTGGACGAGAGAGACGTACACGTCGTCGACGTCGTCGCTCGATGATGGATAGACGACGAATCCGCTTTCGTCCGCGGTGACGGCTCGAGCGAGTGATCTCGTCGAAACCGATCCGTTTCGACGGTGGAGTACCGCGAGGATCGACCGTCGTCGCGAGTGAGCCAACGCGTCGGACACCGCTTCGAATCCGTCAGGGGGTTCCGTCGCGAGGATATCTAGGTGATCGAACAGTGAATGCCCCGTCGCGACGATCGTTCCGTCGTCCGCCGTGGTGAGTAACCCGACGTCGATCAAGGCTGGAAGGTCCCGATGGTGAAGCGAGGCGAGCATCTTCCGTCGTCCTTCGTCGGTCACTGATCCAGATCGGACGTCACCAGTTTCACAGAGTCGCGCGGCCAGTGTTTCCTTCGAAATTCCCGACGGCGACGCTCTGGCCACCAGACGGAGCAGTTCACGACGACGATCAGACGAAAGGACCGTACGTAACGCCTGGGGACGAGCGGTCGAACCGAGCGCGTGTGCCGAGTTTCGATCGGGTTCTGTGGTCGTCATCGATCGCTAGTCGGAACGTACCGACCATAAGAACTCTTCCAAACGTATTTGGGTTCAAATAATATAGAACAGGTGGGGAATGTATCCTGAAACTGAGTGTCTCCTGAGAATCAGTATGCGAGCGAGATCCGAATCGACTCGCGTTCTCCTCCCGACTTACCAGGTTCCGTGGAACGTATCGAACGACAGGTTCTCGAGCGGTTCGTTTCCGACTGCGATCTCGTACTCGCCGGGCGTCAGCATCGGTTTGTGGAACTGCGGGCCGTCGTCGGTCGTGATTCGGGGACAGCCGGTGTTGACGAAGGCGTCCATATCGAAGTTCCGCAGGCGGTCGGGCGTCACCTCGTCCATCGTGATTAGGTAGGCGTCGTCGTTGTCCGCGATAATATCCTGGGCCTGTTCCCAGCGGCCCTGACCGATCTTCGTACAGAAGATAACGCCCCACTTTTTCGCGTCCATGGCCCGGTGAACCGCGCCGTAGCGTTGTTTCATGAACTTATCGGTATCGGCAGGTGTGACGACGTTGTTGACCGGATCCGCGATGACGACGTGCTTGTCGGGATGTTCCATCGCGAGCCCGAGCGGGTGGAACTTTCCACCGCCGACGTAAAGCACCTGGTCTGCGGGAACGTCCGCGCTCGCGTAGTTACAGCCCAGTACCTGTCCTTCGTGGGTGAGCCGTTCGTCGCCGCGTCGGCTGTGGACTTCGTAGCCACGCTCTTCTAGGAACTCGGTCATCGCGTCGTAGCGGTTCATGTGCTGGGCGGTCGTGACGAGGCCGACGTCCTTCGTCTCCGAGGGATCCTCGAGGGTCTCGAGTGCCTCCTCCATGATCGGCAGTACGTCGACGTTCGAAAAGAGCGGGACGTAGATCACCTTGTCCGTGTTCTTCATCGGAGAGTGGCCGAAGTGGACGAACACGTCGGTCCGTTTCATGAGGTACGTATCCAGGTCACAGGCCCCATAACAGGGCTGACCGGAGAGCATGAACGTCACTCCGTCGTCGGCCAGTTTTCGGAGGTCGTCGGCAACGGAGGGACCGCGTCGTTTCAGGCCTTCCGGAAACTGCAACCCGACCGTCGTCGCGTCGCGGTCGTCGATCGCATCGACGATCCGCTCGAGTTCGTAATCCCACTCGCGATCGTGTTTGAGACGCATTCCGGTGTTCCGGAGGTCTCCGTCGGTGTAGGCCGAGTCCTGGCTCATTAGCCGCCATAACGGCCACGAACGTATAACGGCGGCGTTTTCGGATTCGAACTCGACCGTCGGCCGTTTCAGATCGATCACCGACAGGTAAGTTCAACCCAACAGTCATAGTACTGGAGTGAAAACAGGACGGTAATGCCAGCGGAATCGCTCGAAAGCGGGTATCTTTTCGACCTTTACCGCCGATATATCGGTGAACCCGAGGACAGAACCGACGTCTATCTGGGTTTCGGACTGTTCCTCGGTGGAATCGGACTGGCCATCGTTGCACTGGTGCTCTTTCTCTGGAGTAGCACGCTCGACGCGCAGTCGCCCGCCTACTCGTGGGCAGAGCCGGCCTACGCGCTCGTAATGATCTCCTTACCCGTGACCATGCTCGGTATCGTCGTCCTCTTACCGGCCGAACGACGGGTTCTGTACACCTCGGTCGTCGGCGTCGGCGTTACCCTGGCCGCAACGGCGGGATTCGTCTACGCCTATCCGGAGGACTGGTACTTCCACGGTGCCGATTACACCGTCGAAGTCATTGCGACGTACGCCGTCGGTCTCGCCGCGATCAGCGCTTCGACGGGGGCTGCGCTCATCGCACATTATCTCGACATGGCTCGAGCGGCAGAGCGGGTCGACCACGAGGACTCACCGGGAGAGTCCGAGGCAAAATCGTACTCGGACGAAGAGATTCAGGCTGATATCGACGAGGCGATGGAGGACGTAGAGCTCTCGTGGGGTGGCGTCGAAAAAAACGAGCAGACGCGATTGAGCTTCTCCGAGGACACGTTCGACGACGTCGACGTCGACGGTCAGGCGAAAACGACCCGCTCGTCCGGCGTCGACGCACAGGTTGCCGGGCTCAAGGGACTCAAAGGAGGCGAAACCACGACCACGACCTCGAGTTCCACCGTCGACGACCAGACCGAAAAGCTGCGCCAGCTTCGCGAGCAACAGCGCACGGAGGACGCGGTCGACGGTGACACCGATCGCTGGGCGTCCGTGAGGACGCTTCTCGACCGGATTCGGTCCGTTCTAGGCCGGAATTAATACTTTGCTACGTCAATAAATATCGCATTGTTCCTCCGGCTGTTCAAATATATTTAAGGCACATAGATTTATAATCCGTCGGGCACCTTGACCATTATGGCCAAAGGCCTAGACGTCGGAACAATGAACATCCTGTCTGCACAACAGGATGGGAACGACACGGTCTTCGTGCAACAGCGTAATTCCTTCGTGGAAATCGAGTACTCGGATATGGCCGAGCAGATGCTCTCACGGAGTGAAGTGCTTCACATTCGAAAAGACGACAAAGTGTACGTCGTCGGTGACGACGCTCTCAACTTTGCGAATATTTTCAACAAGGAAACCCGTCGGCCGATGAAACACGGGATCCTCTCGAACGACGAAAAGAGTGCGATCCCGATGATGAAACTCATCATCGAGCAGGTCGTCGGTGAGCCCGCCTATCCGGACGAGAAGCTCTATTTCTCCTCGCCGGCAGACCCGATCGATTCGGATCTCTCGACGCTGTATCACCAGAAAACGATCGAATCGTTCCTCGACGACATGGGGTACGATTCCGAACCGATCAACGAGGGAATGTCCGTCATCTACTCCGAACTCGCGGACAACAACTTCACCGGATTGGGTATCAGTTTCGGTGCCGGTATGACGAACGTCTGTCTGTCCTACTACGCGGTTCCCGTCATGAAGTTCTCCGTCGCCCGCGGTGGCGACTGGGTCGACGAGCAAGCCGCGCGCGCGACCGGCACGCCCGTCGACAAGGTCACCTCGATCAAAGAGGACGACTTCGAACTCGACTTTACCACGGACGTCGGTGGCGTCGAAGGTGCCCTCTCCATTTACTACGAAAACCTGCTCGACTACGTCATCGAGAACATCGTCGCAGAAGTCGACGACGAGGACGTCGAGGAGGGACTCGACGTCCCCGTCGTCGTCACCGGCGGAACCTCGAGTCCGAGCGGCTTCGAAGCGTTGTTCCGTGACCACCTCGAGGACGCGAACATTCCGTTCTCCATCAGTGGCGTCTCCCACGCGAACGAGCCGCTCTACAGCGTCGCCCGCGGTGGCCTCGTTGCTGCGCGTTCGGACGAGGATGTCGATCACGAGGAAGACGACGAGGCGGAAGCCGCCACGACGAGCGAATAGACGCCTCGGCTATCGTCGGTCTCGAACCGCGATTTCGGATGCCGTCCCGATTGAAATCTCGCTCGACGGCTCGATGGATACCTCTCGTCTCGAGGTGGAGTCTCGAAATAGTCTTCTTTAGCGCTGATAGAAGCGATTGAGTGCATCCCGCCAGGATTCTGGTTCGTCCCTCGGACGGTCGTGCTCGACCGGAATGTCTGCATAGCCACAGTTTGAACAGGCGACGGTCGACGCCTCTCCGAGAGACAGTCGCTCGAGCGAGCCCTGGCATCGGGGACACTCGTCCATACTGAAACTTCTCGCGGGCTGTCCTTAACTCTATTCGAACGTGTCGTGAAACCATACTGTTGGTCGCGGTCGATCGGGCCTTCGACCGCTCGAGTGATGGCTATCTCGGATTTGCGAGGACTTTTGGACGCGACTCGCGTAGCTGGTGCTAATGAGTGACACGTCTAATTTGGATCCGTCGTCGACGGTCGCCGGCATTCGCTCGACTCGCGTTCGGTCTCCCCCGTCCGGAGGTGTACGACCGGCGGTGGTGGTCAAAACGCGAGAATCGATCGGCCGATAATGGCTCCCCCCTCACGCCGGAATCTGGCCCGAGTCCTCGAGTCACTCGAGGACTTCTCGGATCCGTCTCCAGCGCTCGAGCAGTATCTGACGCCGTCGGATCTGGCCGCTCACCTCTGTCACCTGGCGAGGCTACAGGGTGATCTGGATCGTCGTGTTCTGGACCTCGGGACGGGAACGGGGATGCTCGCTATCGCCGCGGCGATTTCGGGGGCCGACGCCGTCGTCGGCATCGACGTCGACCCCGACGCGCTCGAATTGGCTCGACGAAACGAACGGGCGGTCGAACCCGGACTCGACAGCGGTCGAACCGACGGAATCGACTGGGTCCGCGGCGATGTCATCCGACACCCGTTTTCGGAGGAGGCGGGAACCGTCGTCTCGAACCCGCCGTTCGGCGCACAGCGTGGCAATCGCCACGCCGACCGTTCGTTTCTCGAAACCGCGCGCGAACTCTCTTCGGTCTCCTATACGATTCACAACGAGGGGAGTCAGTCGTTCGTCGAGTCCTACGCGGCGGATTTCGGTGGCGACGTGACCCACGCGTTCCGCGCCGAGTTACCGATCGATCGCCGTTTTGCGTTTCACACGGAGCGGACGGAAACGCTCGAGGCGGAAGTATTCCGTATCGAGTGGCCCGAGTGATGGCGCTTTCATACGGCCGTCAGGTCTCGAGTTTCCCGGACTACTCGAGGTGTTCGATCCGGGCGTATCGCCCGGCTCGCCAGCCGGTGACGAGGGCGACGGTGGTTCCGAGCATCAGCGCCAGTCCGATGCCGAGGACGTAGACCTCGAGTGGGGTTCGAAGGAGGCGCTCGAAACCGATGACGGCGGTCGAAATGTGGTTTAACCCCCGAACCAGCGGTGGCGTCGCTGCGAGGCCGACGATACCACCGAGCAGCCCGATACTGAGGCCCTGGACGCCGATCGTTCCCGCCAGAACGGGCCGCGAGAGGCCGATCGCTCGGAGCGCGGCGAGTTCGGTCCGCTGGTGGTAGGTGACGAGCGTGAACAGGTTTACCGTGAGAACGCTGCCGCCGAGGACGGCGAGCCCGACCAGTGTGAGACCACTGGCGATGACGAGCGGGCGCTCTTCGAGCATCGCGCCGACCTGTTCGTCGCTCGTGCGGACGTCGTAGTCGGGATACGCCGCTGTGAGTTCGTTGCGTACCTCGTCACGGTCGGCGTCGTCGGTCACGTTGGCGGTGATGAACGTCGACCGATCCGTTCCCGTCGTTCCGGCGACCGCCTGCAGATCGACCAGCGGGAGCGTCACCGTGTCCGAGCCGAGAAACTGCGAGTAGTACGCGGACGTTCCAACGACCGTGAACTCGTACTCCGGCGCGGACTCGCGGCTGGTCCCGACGTACACCGTATCGCCGGTCTCCGCGTCTAATTCGCCCGCGATGGCCGGATCGAGGACGATCTCTTCGACCACTGGATCGTCTGCTCGCGCATCCTCGTATGCTTCCTCGGGGGTTTCAAATCCGTCACCGTCCTCGAATCCGAACCCGTCGTGGGTTCGCTGGACGCCGACCGCCGGATTCCGCTCGAGATCGTCGGGTTCCGTTCCGATGTAGACGTCGTGCATCGCGATCGGAGAGGCTCCGGTGATATCTTCCCGTTCCGAGAGTTCGGCGGCGACGGCGTGTGAGCCCACGACGGAATTCTCCGTTCCGCTCGCACCAGGATCGACCGGATCGCTCGAGATCCAGATGTCTCGATCGGCGGTGTCGAGTCCGTCCTCCCCCATCGCGACGACGCCGGCACCCAGGCTCGTCAACAGCGTCACCGACAACACCGCGACCGCGACGGCGAGTATCGCGAGGACCGTTCGGCTCGGTGATCGGCGGAGTTGAACGAGGGCAATTCCGGCTACCGCGCGAGCCCGTACCGATCTCCCGCGAACGCTCACTGTCCGACCTCCTCTAGCACGGATGTTCGCGCGGCGACGGTGAGTGGGTACGGTATCGCGAGTAATCCGGAGACGAGCGAGATGACGACCGCGTAGGGGACAAGTATCGGATGGGAAAGCGCGATGGCTCCCGATGCGACGGTGGCGGTCGCGGCCGCGTTGACGGCGTGGATACCGACGATCCCGAGTCCGGCCCCAAGAAGTGCCCCACAGAGTGTAGTCGCGATCGTCGAGAGGGCGACCACCGATAGCCGGCCCAGAGTGGGAACGCCGATCGACTCGAGGACCGCGAGCGTGCGTCGGTCTTCGTTGACGGTCATTCCCGCGGTCGTCGCGACGAAGGAGGTGCAGATAGCGATGCCGACGACGAGGGCGAGAACGCTCGTCGCGAACGCCAGCCCGTCGTCGAACAGCGACGACGGATCGGCGGTGCCGGACGTTTCGACGGCGGCGTCCGGATACGCGTCAGCCGAACCCGACTGTGCTGCACCGGTTTCCCCCCAGATCAAAACCTCATCAGCGAGTTCGTCGTCACTCGATCCGGCGAACGACTGGAGCTCGCTCAGGTGGACGAGGGCGATCGGAGCGGACGCGTCGTCGTCTCGTTCGTCCGCGACCGCCGTCACGGTAAGCGAGAGCTGCGACGAACCGTCTTCGTGGGGCATCGGAACTGCGAGTTCGTCACCTTCGGCGGCCGCGAGTCGATCCGCAGCAGCCGCCGAGAGGACGACCTCGCCGCTCGGTGGTCCGTCGAACGAGCCGTTCGCGTAGTGGGGATCACCCGGTTCGAGGCCGTCGGTCGACAGCCCCGCGACCGTTCGCGGCTCTTCATCTGCGACCGCACCGACGAAGAGGACGGACCGTGCCTCCCCACCATCGGCGGTCTCGAGGCTCCCCGTTTCGGCGAGCACGGGTGAAGCGTGATCGACGCCGCTCGCGGAGCGAATCGTCGTGGCTCGATCGGTTGCGTCCCCGAGCCGCGGCCCCTCGACGCCGTCGACCGTCGACAGCACGCCGCTTTTTTCGGGGACGATACGAACGTCGGCATCGTTCTGACTCGCTACGCTTCCGTCTGCCAGCGCGAGTGCGACTCCGGAGACGATCACCAGTAGTGCGATCGTGAGTGCAACTGCACTGATCGTTGCGAGTATCCGACCCGAGCGTGTCCTGGTCGTCAGCGTCCAGAGCCGCGCGAGCGAGAAGCCGACGAGACCGCGCCAACGGCTTCGTCTCGTTCCCTCGGTATCATCACGCATCCGGTACCACCGCGCCGTCCCGGAGAGTGACGACTCGATCGGCGGCCGAGAGTGTGTCGTCGTCGTGGGAAGCGATTACGACGACGCGATCGCTGCCGACGTCCGTCAGCACCTCGATCACCTCGGCTCCGGTCGCCGTGTCGAGTTCGCCGGTCGGCTCGTCGGCCACGACCACGTCCGGATCGGTCGCAAGCGCCCTCGCTATCGCGACTCGCTGTCGTTCGCCCCCGCTCAGCTCCGAGGGGAGATGCGTGATCCGCTCCGCGAGACCGACCCGCTCGAGCAGTGTCGTCGCTCGGGTTCGTCGACGCGATCTCGGCACGCCCAACTGAACGAGCGGCAATGCGACGTTTGCCCGCGCCGAAAGCGATGGGAGCAGATGAAACCGCTGGAAGACGATACCGACGTGTTGGCGTCGATGACGCGTTCGCTTGCGATCTGAGAGTTTCGTGAGATCGGTCCCGAGCAATTCGACTCGACCCTCGCTCGGGACGAGCAATCCCGAGATCGCGTGTAAGATCGTCGACTTTCCGCTACCGCTTGGTCCCTGTAGCCCGACGATCTCTCCGCGATCGCAGGTTACCGTAACGTCTCGAAGGGCCCTTACCGCTCGATCCGGGCCCGAGCGCAGACGGCCACCGGTGTCACCGTACTCGTGGGACACGTTCTCGAGACGGACCGCAGGGATCGAGGCGTTGTCACTGTCCGTCTCGGAACTCCTCGAGGGCGACTGCCGTAGTACACGTTGAATCATCCGTCCACTCTCAACCCGATCGTGTCGACGGGACTCCGGACCATTGTTTCTGTCCGGCTTCCCGCCGTGGTCCGATCGTTAACCGCTGCCGGATCGTTCTCGGGACGGCCTGATACGGATCCTGAGAGGGGGTGAGTGCCCGAAACGTACACGTACAGTGGACTGTTCGTGGTGCATACCGTTCGGTTGCCCAGTGAGCATCTCGGTAGCGAGCACTCGAGAGCGCGATGTAGCGCTGGATCTGCGTCGATGGTTGCGTTTCCACTCGTTGTGGTTCCCTATCCGTTGTATGCCACTAGCCGCTGTGATCCACTAACCGTCGTAACTCTCCTCGTGAGCCACCGCAACCGTCGTTCCAGCGGTTTCGGCGTACAGGGTTCCGTCCTCGTTCTCGACGGTCAGCCCACCTGCGACGGCCGACTCGTTCAGTTCCGGAACGGGGACGCTCGAGACCGACTCGTCGCCGTCCGAATCGATCTCGAGGAGGAACTCTCCCTCGTCGGGGGCGATCGCGACCGTGCTGTTGTCGATGCGGACGTCCGCACGGGAGGCGTTCGACTCGTAGGCGAGTTGACGATCGGTTCCATCCTGCCAGAGCCACACCTGATAGACGGTGTCGTTTCCGACGGGGTCCCAGCCGGCGCGCTCGACGTGGACGGTTTCTCGCCAGCCAGGGCCGCCGACCGAAACCGTCTCCGATCCCGAAAACTCGAGCCGAGCGGCGGTGATCGCTTCCATCCAGAGGTTTCGCCGGTCGCTGGAGACGATTACGCCGTCTCCGGAGAGTCCAGCGTCGTCTTCGATCGCGTCGATTCCGATCCCGGAAACGAGTTCGTTTTCGACTCCTTCGGCGTACTGAACGGTGTAATCTTCGATCTGAACCGTCGGTCCGTCGGCGTCCGTGGCCCCCTCGATCACCAGCAGGTTGAGCGGGATCGCGACCCCGCCGAGGACGGCGAGGACCAGCAACACGCTCACGAACGCGGTGCCACGACGAGTGAGCGTCCCCGCCCCCCGTGATCCCGCGTCAAAACTCGAAGCTAGCTCCCGGATTCGCTCGAACCGAACGCCCGCTTCGCTGTGGGCGCTTTCCTCACCATCCAGTCGATCGATTGGACGATCGACAGGAGAGCCAGGTGCCCCGTCACGCGAACTTCGAGCGCGTTGAATCCGGGTTGCGAACCGGTCGGGGAGCACCGGCCGGTTCGAGGCGGCGATCGCGAGCGTGATAACGAGGGCGAGTGCCGCGACGAGTGCGACGCCGGGCCCCCGAAACAGATAGTACGTGTTCCCTTCTCCGAACCAGTATATCTGCCAGAGCCCCTTCGAGAACGCATAGAGGAGCACGGCGATCCAGATGCGCATCGCGCTCGGAGCGACTCCGGAGCCGCCGGTCCGATTTCGCCGGCGCTCGAGGAGCGCGATTCCGAGGACGAGCCCGATGAAAAAGCCGAGTGCGTGGCCCTGAATGGCGACGTTTGCCCACGACGGAGCGGATGGTGGACTCGCTTCGGCCGCGTAGACGAAGACCGGTGATCGAAGCGAGTTGTACACCGTTACCAGAGCGCTCTGAATTCCGATCGTTGCGATGAGCGTCGTAATCGGATATCGGACGATTGCGAACCCGGCAAACGCAAAGACGAGGCCCGAAAATCCGATGACGGGGCCGAGCGCGAAGAGACTCGTCACGATCCCGATACCGATGACCGCGAGCGGAAAGAGAACGAGTGCCCGAACCCACGGATTCGAACGCCACCACGGGAGGGTTTCAGCGATCTCTTCGTCGGGGTAGTGTCCCCAGACGTACTCTGCGATCGGCGCGACGGCCACCGTCGCGATCAGGTTCCCGACGAGGTGACCGAAGCTCGCGTGAGAGAACGACGACGTCAAGATACCCAGTGGATAAAAATACGACCAGGCTCGGTACGGGATCGTTACCGGATCGGAGAGATTCGATATCCCGTCCTGGACGAACAGGTAGACGGTGAGGACGATGGCGATGACGACCAGCGTTCCCCACGGCACTCCGAGGACGAACCTGGCTCGAGCGATATCGCGCCAGCGTCGATCAGTGTCGTCGAGTCGGCTCACGACTGCGAGTGATCCGAAAATCGCCACCGCGACGAGCAGCGTGAGCGCGACCGAAAGCATGTGCCTGTGGTTCGACCGGACGCCTATATACTGCTCGCTGTCCGTTCGTCCACTCGGGAGGTACCTTCGAAAGGTACAAGCGGCCGACGAACGCACGAGTAGGTATGGAACTGCGGGTTACCGAGAGCACCGAGGACGAACTCTCGATCGAGATCGCTGGGGAGGATCACACGTTCATGAACGTCCTCAAAGGCACATTGCTCGAGCACGACGACGTCAGCGCAGCGACCTACGACATGAATCCCGAACAGTCGGGTGGACAGACCGACCCCATCCTGACGGTCAAAACGGAAGCGGGAGTCGACCCACTCGAAGCGCTCGAGGAGGCCGCGGTTGACGTCCGTGAGAAAGCGGTTTCGTTTCGCGACGCGTTCGACGCTGCAACCTAATCCGGGCCGTCCCAGTAGTCGACGTCATCGTCGATTCGATAGTAGCCGGAGAGCGACCGCTCGCCTCGTTCCCCGGGTGCCAAACCGGCGAACACACCCAGTTTTTCCATCTCGGGATAAACCGTGACGTCGGGTTCGTTCATCGTCGAGAACAGAAGATAGCGAAGCGGACCGTCGGAGCCGTTGACGACGCGGTGATAGCCCGATTCGTCCGCGGGAAACGCGACGTACTCTTCCTCTCGGAAGTCGTACATCTCGCCATCGAGTCGAAGCGTCCCGTTCCCCGAACGGATGTACATCGCCTCTTCGTTGCCGTGAGATAGTGGTAGGGCCAGGATCGACAGCCAGCTGGAAGCTCGTAGAGACTACAGCCCGGCTGATCGGAGTCGGCCGCCCCTCCCAGTTGTTTCCGTCTGAACCGTACGTCGTCTCGCTCGAGATCGGATTCGTTGATCGGATCCATACGAGCCAGAAGAGATCTGGACGTATTAGTTCCAGTGGCTGAACTGACAGATGCGTGCGTCTGGTCCAACTGAATCCTAACAGGTGGCGTAGTAGACGTAGACGTCGCCGCCGGGGCCGACGTGAACGTCGATCCCCTCACCGTCGTATCCGTCGCGAACGTCGTCGCCGATACTAGAGACGAGTAGCCGATCGGTGATGTCGTCTGCGAGATCGGCTTCGTCGGCGTACTCCTGGATCGTCGGGCCGTCAAGTGAGAGCTGTCCGCCGATCGGTTCTCCGTGGCAGTCGGCTCCAAACTCGCCTGGGTCGGCCAGACCGGGGCGTTCGTCCTCGTACTCGACCGACACGAACGCCCTGTTTTGATACTCCGCGTAGGCGGCCAGTGCTCCATCGTACTCCCGCGGCTCGCCGCTGGTCGCTCGTTCGCTTTCCAGACGCTCGTGTACCTCATTTGCGGTGACCTCGAGATCGATGCCGGCCGCCTGTGTCCCCTCCCCAGGTGCGTCGGGTGGAGCGGGTGACCCGATGCCCGGAATAATCGTCGGAGAGACGATTCCCGTCGCGAACAGGACTGCGACGATACCGATGACGGCGAATATCGGCATATACGGCTTTGCGACCTCGAGCCAGCTCGGCGTCTCGAGGTCGCGGTCGACGTCGGCGTAGGTCTGTTCGGTCTTTTCGAGCTCGGGGTTCCCACACCGCGAACACGGCGGATTGTTCTTGACGTGGTCGCGGCCGCAGTTCGAACAGCGCCAGACGTACGGCGTGCCGGTATCGACGGTTCTGGCCGGCGAGTTGCGCGGCTCTTTGCCCGCCCTGACGACCGCCCGTTCGAAGGCGTTGTGCCCACACTCGTCACAGGGCGGATCGTTCTCTTCGTGGGGTTTCCCACACCACGTACACCGCCACTTCACTGAATGAAGGGCACAACTGCGAGAATATAAGCGTACTGGAAGGTCGACGAGGGACCGCTCCGGCGCTCACAGACGAACGGGCACGTCGTGTTCGTCGAGATAGGTCTTCGTCTCCTCGATCGAGTACTCGTCGAAATGAAAGATCGACGCCGCTAACCCAGCGTCCGCGTCGGCTTCGGTGAACACGTCGTACATGTCCTCGGGACTGCCACAGCCCGAGGAGGCGATAACGGGCGTCTCCACGGCGTCACAGACAGCACTGGTCAACGGAAGATCGTACCCGTCTTTGGTTCCGTCCTTGTCGATCGAGTTGACGAACAGTTCGCCCGCTCCGCGGGCCTCCGCCTCGCTTGCCCACTCGAGGACGTCGATCCCGGTTCCCTCGCGGCCGCCCTTTTTGGTACACTCGAACCAGCAGGACTCCCCGTCGATATCGACGTAGTGCTCTCCCTCCTCGTCGAAGCGGCGTCTCGCGTCGACGCTGATGACGATACACTGACTGCCGAACGCGCGTGCCCCTTCGGTGATCAGTTGGGGTCGCTCGATGGCACCCGTCGTGATGGACACCTTGTCCGCACCGGCACGAAGCGTTTCTTTGATGTCGTCGGTCGTCCGGATGCCGCCGCCGACGGTGAGCGGAATAAACACTTCGTCCGCGACGCGCTCGACGACGTCGAGCATCGTTTCGCGACCCTCGGCCGACGCGGTGATGTCGAGGAAGACGAACTCGTCGGCTCCAGACTCGTTGTACGCTTTGGCCATCTCGACCGGATCGCCGGTGTATTCGAGGTCCTCGAAGTGTACACCGGTATACACCGCCGGGTTCCCGTCTTCGTCCAGATCGACGTCGATACACGGGATGATTCGCTTGGTCAGCACCATTTCTTACGTGCCGGTTCGTTCCAGAGATAGTAAAGCCGACTGGATCGATCGTCTGACGCTCTGATACAGTTATACATATAATTTACAAGAAAATACTAAATAACCTATCGTAGTATTAAGAACGGTGCCTGATAACAATACACAGGTACAGTATCGAGCACCGTTCGGTCGACGACTGAACGCGAGGAGAGATCATGGGAATCGGGATTGGCCCATCTCAGGAACGCTGGCCGACATCGAAACCGCGCTCGAGGTAGCCCGACGAATGGCGGCGAACGAAAAATCACGTGATCAGACATGACAAAAGCACACAAACTCGATTGTGAATCGGTATCCGACGAGTGCCGATTCATCATCCAATCGGAAAACGAACAGGAAGCGATCGAACTGGCAAAGAAGCACATGAAGGAGGTCCACGAAGCCGATTACACGGATGAGGAGCTTCAGAACGAGCATCTACAGGTCGTCTGAGAAACGTCGTCTGGCCACGACCTTGGCCCCACGGTCGAGACGATCCCTGTCTCGAGTCGCTGTAGGTGTCTTTATGGTCGTGAGACGAAAAGACGCGCGTATGACAGACGACACCGACCAAGAAGTGGACCACGACTCGGGCGCAGATGTGGGTCACGACCTCGAGGCGGAACGGACGACGGCACCGATGAGCGAGTATTCAGCCCGAAGCGTCGCCGTGGGATTCCTCGTTCTCGTACTCGGTGCGCTGATCGCGTTCGGAATCCCGCTTGCAACGCTCGCAGCGTAGCGCCAGAACCGCAGTATTAGAAGACGTATTCGTCGTCGTGGCCCATCATTCCGTCGTCTTCGAGGCCAGGGCCGCCGGCCCCGTCCTCTTCGTCCATCGGTCCACTCGTCTTGTAGGCCTTGATACCCGTCGAGAGCAGGTCTTCGATGGCCTCTTCGCGGTTGACGAACTCGCCGCGTTCGACCATCTGGGCGATCTGCATCTCGAGGTGTTCCGGAATCGTGATCTCTACTTTCGGCATCTGATTCGGCTTTCGGCAAGGGGGTATTTAGGTTTGACGGGGATTTTCCACGAGTCGGATTCCGTCGGATCGTCCGGAAAAACCGAGAGACGAGAACGTGACTGTCTGCCCGACTCGGGAGCTACCGACTCCCCATCATCGAGTCGATCGCGTTCTTGATCGACGTGCCAGGTTTGGTTATCGTATCGAGTTGCTGGCGCATCTTTCGCTGGTTGAAGTAACTCGCGAACGCGAGGATCGTCGGCGGCCACAGGCCGATAAAGAGCCCTCGTTCGCGATCCCCGCGGAGGAAAAAGTAGTACCACGAGAGACCAACCGAGGCGGCCGACGCGAGAAAGGCGGGACCCATCGCCTGTTGGCCGAGTTCTTCTGCTCTCTCCGTGGGGACATCCCGTTCTGTCATCTGCTGTTTGGTCGCCATGCAAGGTTCGCAGTCGTGGAGGTCGTACTAAGGGATGGCGAGGGTTTCGATGGGAAGGATTCGACTTGCCTGAACAACAAGACGGTTTCGAACCGTTTCGACCGCGCTCTCGTCCTGTGAATCTCTGATTTCTCCGGCCGGAATAGGGCCGGTTCTTGGACGACGACCGACCTCCGACCGCCTGTGCGTCACATCTACGTCGGTTCGTCCCGATCCTCGAGTATGAGAGCGAACGACGTCACGGATGGAGGCGGCGATGAGGTCGAAGATGTAACCGACGACGCCACAGACGCGGTCGACAGCGACGTCACGGATCTCTATCGGGAGTTCGGTGACGAACGACTGCCGCCGGGACAGCGTGAGACGACGGCGTTTCCGGTTCTCTCGAAGAGCGGAACGCCGCAGTGGGACCCCGAGACCTGGGAGTTCACCGTCACCGGTGCCGTTGAGGAGGAACGCTCGTTCACCTGGGAAAAGTTCCGCGCCTTGCCGAGTGAAACTCAACGTCAGGACTTTCACTGCGTCACCGGCTGGAGCAAGTTCGACTGTGCGTTCACCGGCGTCCCGTTCACCGAGCTCGCAGACCGGGTCGGCGTTTCGTCGGATGCAGTCCACGTCATGTTCGCCGGACTCGACGGCTACACCACTGACCTGCCGCTCGAAGACTGTCTGCGCGAGGAGGTACTGTTCGCGTGGGGCTACAACGGCGAGCCACTGCCGGACGATCACGGTGGTCCGCTTCGGGTCGTCACGCCACACCGGTACGCGTACAAGGGTTCCAAATGGGTCGACAGCGTCGAGTTTCTTACCGAACCCGAACCCGGCTACTGGGAACGCCGCGGTTACTCACAAACGGCGAACCCGTGGGGTGAGGAGCGATATAGTTAGGCTGAAGACGCGTCGGTCCTGAACCACGGTCGATGGAGCGTACGTCGGGCGGGCGAGGGCTCGCGGCTGAATCGGCGTCGGTCGAGCACGAAGAGCCGATCGACCTCGTCAGCTGCAGTCGCGACGTGACGGACGTCTCGTTCGGTGCGATCGTCGACACCGACGACGAGCCGCGGATTCTGTGGACCGCACCGAACGGCCTCGAGATCGCCGGTCGGGGCGTTGCAGCCCGATTTACCGCAGCCGGTCCGAACCGGTTCGAACGAATTCGGACGTCAGCCGATCGGGTGTTCGACGCGCTCGAACACGACGGACCACCGGTCGCACGGCCACGAGCGTTCGGCGGGTTTTCATTTCACGATGGACACGCGCCCAACCCGCCGTGGACGGGGTTCGACGCGGCGTCGTTCGTCGTCCCGCGCGCATTCGTCACCAGAGACGATACGGGCGGGATCTGGGTGACGGCCGTCGGGAACGGTCCTGACGACGCTTACGATCGTCTCGATCACTGGCACGAGCGTCTTACCAGCGGTCCGGCGATGCGTGCGAGCGGATCGGGACCCGGCGTGACCTCGACCCGACGATCCACCTCGCCCGAGGAGTGGAACGAACAGATCGAGTCGGCGCTGGGACGAATCGAGGACGGCCGACTCACCAAGGTCGTCCTCGCCCAGGCCCTCTCGATCGATCTCGAGTCATCAGTCGACGTACCGACGATGTTAGAGCGGCTTCGACGCCAGTATCCGAACTGCTATCGGTTTCTCGTGAGCCACGAAACCGGCGGCACGTTCTTCGGAGCACCGCCCGAGCAACTGGTCTCGAAACGCGACGACCGCGTCGAGACCGAAGCGCTTGCCGGCTCCGTCGCGCGCGGTGAGACCCCTGAATCAGACGACGAACTCGCGACTCGCATGCTGGCCGACGAGAAACTCGAGCGCGAACACGAACTCGTCGTCGAAGCGATCCGCGACCAACTCGAGGCGCTCGCTTGCGAACTGGCGATCGGGGATCGAAGAGTTCGGAAGCTAAATACGATTCAGCACCTGCGAACACCACTGTCAGCCACGCTCGCGGGAGACCACCACGTCCTCGAACTCGTCGAGGCGTTACACCCAACGCCGGCCGTCGGTGGCGTTCCACCGACGAACGCCTGGGAGACGATTCGACAGACGGAAGCGTTCGACAGAGGCTGGTACGCTGCACCGATCGGCTGGTTCGACGCGGACGGTAACGGGGAGTTCGCGGTCGCCCTTCGATCTGCGCTCGCGGTCGACGACACCGTGACGCTGTTTGCGGGTAACGGGATCGTCGCGGACAGCGACCCGGCGGAGGAGTGGACTGAGGTACAGCTGAAGTTTCGACCGATCCTCGACGAACTCAAGACGAGGTGACAATGACCGCTCCGAACCGATCGACACTGTGGGGACGGATTCTGGTCGACGAACTGGCGAAGGGGGGACTCGAGGCGGTCTGTCTCGCGCCGGGAAGCCGGTCGACGCCGTTGACGGTCGCGTTTTCCGAACAGCCGGATATCGAGGTCTACTCGCATCTCGACGAACGTTCGGCCGCATTTTTCGCCCTGGGCCGGGCACGCCGAAACGGCGAATCGACGGCGCTCGTCTGTACGTCCGGAACGGCCGCCGCGAACTTTCATCCCGCCGTGATCGAGGCCGATCGGGCTCGGGTTCCACTGCTCGTTCTCACCGCGGACCGCCCGCCGGAACTCAGAGACAGCGGAGCAAACCAGACGATCGATCAGCGACGGCTCTACGGAAATGCGGTCCGCTGGAACGCCGATCTTCCCGAACCGAACGCGAACGAACGAACGGTTCGAAGTCTCCGAACGACCGCCGCGAGAGCGCTTTCGGAAACCCACGGCGTTCCTCCCGGTCCGGTCCACCTCAACTGTCCGTTTCCGAAACCGCTCGAGCCGACGCCGGTTTCCGACGCGATTCCGGAACGTTTCGTCGAGACGCTTGCGGGCTCGGGTCGGGAGGACGCGTTCGTCGAAACCAGTTCAGCGACGCAGACGCCCGATTCGGACGTAATCGACGCCGTCGCTCGAACGCTCGCGACCGCCGATCGGCCGCTGATCGTTGGCGGACCATCCGACCCCGAAGAGCTGTCGGCGATCGAACCCGAGACCGTCGTCGACGTCGCCGCTCGCGTCGGTGCGCCGATCCTCGCGGATCCACTGTCGTCCCTTCGATTCGGCTTGCATCAAAGAGTCACCGACGCCGAAGCGCCCGGTAATTCCAGTACCGATACCCGCGACGATCGACCGCTGGTTTACGGCGGCTACGATAGCTACGTCGACGCACTACCCGCGCCGGATACCGTTCTCCGGTTCGGAGCATCCCCGACATCGAAGTCCCTGCGTCACGCGCTCCGGGATGCGGAGGCGAGACAGTTCCTGATAGATCCCGCGGGAGGCTGGCGCGAGGCGACGTTCACGGCGACCGATCTGGTGTCTGGCGCGCCGTCGGCCGTGTTCGAACGACTCCGGACGACGCTCGAGGAACGCGAGACGAACGCGACCGACGATTCCTGGCTCTCGAAGTTCGCTGACGCGGAGGCACGTCATTGGAGCGTTCGAAACCGCGCAACGACCGTCGACTCGCTCGAGTCCGACCCGTTCGAGGGCGCTATTCTCGCATCGGTTCTCGACCACGCGCCGGATCCCGCGACGGTCTTCGTTTCGAACAGCATGCCGATCCGGGATGCCGATCGATTCGGTCGACCGCGAGAGGCCGAGTTGACCCTGCTTGCCAACCGCGGCGCGAGCGGCATCGACGGGATCACCAGTACGGCCCTCGGTGCTGCAAGCGCGACCGACGACCCGCTCGTCCTCGTGACGGGTGATCTCGCGTTTTACCACGACTCGAACGGGCTGCTCGCGGTCGGCCGCTGTGACGTCGATGCGACGATCGTCCTACTCGACAACGACGGCGGCGGCATCTTTCACAAACTCCCGATCGAGGAGTTCGATCCTCCGTTCACGGACCAGTTCAAGACACCTCACGGTCTCGATTTCGAGGCGCTCGCGGAGTTCTACGGGCTCGCATTCGAGCAGGTCGAGCCCGCAGCCTTCGAAGACGCATATCGCAGGTCGCTCGAGTCGACCGGAACGCAGATTCTCTCGGTCTCGTTCGACTCGGATCGGAGTCACGACCGACGCCGAGCCCTGAAAGATCGGACCAGGGACGGACTCGCGAGCGATCGACGATAGCTTACGGTCGTAGCGCCCACCAGACCGCCACGGCGTATCCAAACGGAATCCAGACGAACGCGACAGAAACTCCGCCGTGCAGTGAAAGTGGCTCGATCAGCTGGAGTTGGCCGACGCCGAGCGGAAACAGCACGCTCAGACTTCCGAAGACGAGCATCGCGACTCGCGGCATCGTAAGCAGGTAGCCGATCACACCGAGCGTACAGACGAGCAAAAGACCGTTGAGAATCGGTGAAACCATCGGCGTCAGGCTCGAATAGACGAACACCGGATACAGTATCCAGAGACAGGTAACCGTCACCGCCGTCGAGTGGTCGATCGATCGTCCCTCCCACTCGAGGTCGACGTCCTCGTCCCAGTCCTGAACCGTATACCGAAACGCCGAATTCGTCTCGCCGTTCGACGCTTCACTGTTTGTATCCTCCGTCGTTTCGCTCGACGCCCCGGGGTCGAACGATCGGTTCGATTCGGCCGACCGTCCGGTCGCTGTTCGCTGCTGGCGGTGCTGACGATGATTTCGCTGTCGGTTGGTTCGACGATTGCTTCGTTGTTGACGGTGTCGACGATGCGTTCCCTTGCTCCCCGTTCTCCGGTCCGAGCTCATCCCAGCCGACTCGCTAGAACGCCGATCATCGGTTCGCTGACCGGGAGATTCGGAGCTGGATGTCGGTCCTGCGTACCGTCCGAGTCGGACGTAGGCGTCGTGTCCGAGTCGGTCGTAGCGCGCTCGTTCGTCGCCGTCGGTGAGTATCGACTTCGCCGTCGAAACGCGCTGGAACTCGTCGATCGCATCGGGGTCGTCGTTGTGGTCCGGATGAGTCTCGAGAACACGCCGCCGGTAGGCGTCTTCGATATCCGTCCGCGTCGCGTCCGGTTCGATCTCGAGGACCTCGTAATAGTTCTCGGCCATCCGCCGGAAGACGATAGGGTTGCTCCGTTGAAATGTCCACCGGCTGTCGGATTCAGCGATCCTGTTATTCCGTGCCGTGGTAACCTGGAACTACCCGGATCGGTGGATCTCGGCCAGCGACTGATTGGGGGCTCGTAAATATCCTCTTATGGCGGATAACCGATGCAAACCTCCACTCGAGAACCCGTCTCTCAGGGTCAGTAGGTCCGGATTCCGGGGTGGGCGCTGCAACGGTCGATACGCTTTTTGGCGGCACGCAGGCAATCGCCAGACCGGGATCAACATGAGTGAATCCACGACGACCGATCCGGCCGGGGAGACACCACAGATGCAGGGACGAGACGAGCCCGAGGCTCAGAAGTGGCTCAGCGGAATCGTCTCGTTGATCGGCCTGTGGATCGCCGCGTCACCGTTCGTCTACGAAGCGGTGGTCGCGTTTACGTGGAACAACGTGGTCATCGGTGGGGCGATCTTCCTGCTTGCTGGCTACAACTACTACCGGATCGTGACCGACCATCCGACCAGCACGAGCGTGATGTCACTCGTCGCGTTGCTCGCACTGTGGACGCTCGTCGCCCCCTTCGCACTGGAGGGCCAGTTTGCGATGGAGGGCCTCGAGGTCGCGGCGTCCGCGCTTGTCTGGAGTAACGTCGTCTTCGGAATCATCGCCGCGGCGATGGCTGCGTACATCGCATACGCTGGCGGGCGTGGCGTCCGCGCCGGAACGGCGGCCGGAACCCGATAGCACGCGACTACGCGCTCTATCTGGGTTCACTTCCCGTAAAGGTGGATACCGACGACTGCGAGCGAGCTAAAGACCATTGCGGCGGCGAATCCCCAGGCCGCTTCGATGTCGGGTGCACCAGTGATCATCAACAGTGCGCCGATGGAAGCGAGCGCACCGAGCGCGAGCGCCAGTCCGACGCCCTTGTCCGTCGACTCCGATTGCGCGGTCATGCGCGCCAGTTCGAACGGGGGTCCCTTAATAGCATTTATTCGCGTCGGCGTCACCGCCCCTGCGACTCGACCCTCATTTGATCGTCGTGTGTTCGGACTCTTCGTTCAGTGCGAGGTTCGCGGCGATTTCGGCGTTTCGCATCGCGTACTGGGCGGTTTGCTGGAGGCTGACGAGAACCTCACGAACCCGAAGAAGCTCCGTATTCGGCATCTCCGGAAGATCGGCCAGGATCTCTTTTTCGCGGTCGGAAATCTCGTGGAACAGTCGTCTCACCTCGTTGGATTTGTCGTAGTCGCGTTCGACTGCGGACTCGACTGCAAGCGACGTGATCTCATCGACGAGATCGTTCAGCTCGCGGATATCCCGCATGACCGAGTTGTCCACGTCGAGCGTGTGACCCTCGGTTTCGATGACGATATCCGCGATGTCCTCGCCGTTGTCCGCGGTCAGTTCCAGGTTCTTCGCGATCGAGCGGTATCCGATCAACGGAAAACCGCTATCCAGGCCCACCGCACGGGCGAGGTTCGGATTCTGGTAGGCCGTAAAGATCAACCGAAGCAACAGGACGAAGATCTTGTTCGCCTGCCGTTCCCGGTTGAGTGCCCGCTGTGCGAGATCTGGGTTGCCGTGTGCAAGCGCTTTGATACCCTCTCCGCGCATCGTCTGTCCGGTCCGTTCCAGGCGCTCGAGCAAGTTGTCGAGCGTGAAGTCTTCGGGATCGACCGAACAGCGTATCGCGATGTTCTCGGGCGTCTCCTCGATGACCCCCAGTCCCATCAACTGCGTCTCCGCCTGGTAGACCGCGTTGATGTGTGCGGATTCGAGGGCGCCGTCTTCGCGTTCGATGCGGATCACGCGACGGCCGAGGACGTACTGGGCGACGATCGCACGCTCGACGGCGCTCGCGTCGAGATCGTCGGTATGGATGATCGCTTCGGTCTCTTCGGAGCTGGCTGACTCCGGCATCACCGTCAGGGTTCCCTTTCCGCTCGTACGAAGCGACACCTCGTCGCCCTTTTCGACGTCGTGCTCGGATGCCCACGCCGCAGGGAGCGTCATTGCGAGCGTGGAGGGACCGAGCCGCTGGACTTTCCGCGTTTCCATACCGGCTATAGTCGTGGCGCGGTCTTAATATTGACTATATCCACATTACCACGCCATCAAATAGTTATATTTTGCATCTACCATGACCTCTCTCCAATGGGCCTTATACTACTTTGACGAGCCGAGTCGTAAACCGGCCGGTTCGGACCCGTAGCCAGCCACGGAGTGCCTCATCGATCTCACCGTCGTCCGTATCGACGCGAAGGACGTCTATCCCGTCGAGTTTTTCGCCGGATGCGACGACCTCGATCTCGTCGGCACGTCCGATCACCGCCGGCGAAATCTGGTGGTTGCCACGGCCGAAGACGAATCCCTGACCGCCGATGGGCGAGACGATAATCGTAACCGGGTCCTCAAGAACCTCGAGAATCTCCGACTCCGCGGCGTCGCGAGCGAGTACCTCACCGTCTCGCCAGACGTCGACGCCGAGCGGTGAGGGTTCGATCTCGAGTTCGGTTTCGATCGCTCCGACGGTGCCGCCGGGACCGAACACGTACGTCCGGCTTGAATCGATCTCGCGAGCGAAACCGGCCGCAAGCGAGTCGACGCTCCCGCCGGAAATCTGCTTGCTCGACTGGACAGCGGGTGCGACGGGAACCGACACCACGGCCCGTAGTTGCGTTCTGACCTCGCCGTCGCGGTAGGCCGCTTCGTCGATATCCGTCACCTCGCGGGACTCGACGCGATCGAACTCGGCAGCGATCCGGCCTGCGTCGGACGGCGTCACGGCGAAGACCGACGAGTAGATTTTGACGCCTGCCGGGACACCCAGCATCGGAACCTGACTTTTGTCATCCGCGGTGTCGGTGAGTACGGACGCGACGTCGACGGCCGTTCCGTCGCCACCGACGAACAAAACGAGATCGACGCCCTGCTCCAGAAACGCACCGACCGCACCGCGAGTATCGTCCGCAGTCGTTCCGGCCTCGTCCGGTTCGAGACCGGACGAGTCGTGACCGGTCCGTTCGGACCGGTTCTCGAGACTCGAGGCGGTGTACACGACTTCGGGTTCGTAGCCCGCGTCTCGAGCAGCGTCCTCTCCCATAACGGCGGCGGCCGTATAGACGGTCAGGTCGGGCGTGCGTCGGTAGAGCGAGCGGAGCGCCTGGCGGGCGCGCTCCGGTGCTCGTGGCTCTGCACCCCGTTGCCGCGCCTCCTCGAGCGTTCCGTCGGTTCCTTTCAGGCCGACCCGACCGCCCATTCCAGCGATCGGGTTGACCACGACACCGAGTGAGTCCATAGCCGTGGTAAGGAGGGTCGGCCCAAAAGAAGTCTGATGTCCCTACGGGCGGATCAGGTCGATCTCGAGGCGAGTTCCTGTAGAACTAAGGGGGCTCGGAACCGAGCGGCGGACATGAACGCACTCACCGCAACGCTCCTTCAGACCGAACCGGCGTTACCGATGGACGTCGTTGGCTGGGGTACGTTAGTGCTGGCGCTGGTCGTCGTCCTCGTCTGGCTCGCGTACCTGTATCGCTAAGCATCTCCCGAGACGGTTTCCGATCGTTCCCGTAACCACGCCGTGGCCCGTTCGACGCTCGTCTCGTCGGTGCTTTCGATGGCGATCCGAACGAACTCCCCCGGATAGCTGCCGACGGAGACGTCGAACTCCGCACGGAGCCGTTCGACCCGGTCGAGCAGCGCGCTTTCGGGTTCGTCGATGACGACCACCTCACGGTGTGTCGGCGTCCCCGAAAACTCGGATTCCACCGTCTCGAACATCGCTCGCATTTCGCTGGGGACGCCGGGGAGAACGTAAACACCCTCGAGTACCGCACCAGGTGCGACCCCGACGTCGTTGTGAAGCGCCCGCGCACCTGCGGGAAGATCAGCCGTCCCGTCCGTCAGATCGTCGTTCGAGTACCCCTCCTGTTCGAGCCAGACGAGTGCGCCGTCGTGTTCCTCGAGTGATCGTCCGAGAGCGGCGGCGACTCCCTCCATCGTGACGTCGTCGTGAGTCGGTCCGAGCCCGCCGGTGACGATCACGGCGTCGTATTCGGCGCGATACTCGTTGACTACGCGGGCGATGTCCCCGATTCGGTCGGGGAGTGTCGTAATCCGGTCGACGGAGACGCCACGGTCCGTGAGTCGTTCACAGAGCCAGGTGGCGTTCGTATCCGTCGTCCGTCCCGCGAGCAGTTCGTCACCGACCGTTACGACAGCCGCGTTCATACGCCCCGTTTGTACCCCGCGTTCATAGGTATCTCGTCCGCCGGTCGTTGCCCGGGACGTGGATCGAACTGAATACCGGGCGGACGGCTGATACGGTCTGTTATGCTTCGGTACCGGTGATCGCTGCCAGGTCCGAGCCATCACCGGTAAAACGTTATAACGGTCCGTACGACGCAATCTCTGATCACGACTGTTCAGTACTGATGAGACTCACGACAACCGCAAGATTCAATTCTGATAATTGGGAACAGTGCAACGATGTCTCATCCGGACACAACCCCCACCGAGTCGGCTGGCATTCTTTCCGCACTCGGAAGCAAGTACAGTGCAGAGATACTCTGTGCTGCAGGAACCCCGAAATCGGCGCAGGCACTGAGCGACGACATCGAGATTCCGATCGCGACCTGCTATCGACGAATCGAAGAACTCGTCGACGCGGGCCTGTTGAGTTGTGAGGGACGGCAACTTTCCGAAGAGGGTCGTCGAACGAACATCTACCGGCGAACCCTCGACGAGCTCGAGGTCGATTTTGCGGACACGCGGCCACGGTTCTCTCGGAAACGACGCACCGAAGCCAAAAATCAACTCCAAGACCAACTCGAGGACTGATACGGCCTGTTATGATTCGTTACCGGTGATCGCTACCCCGTCCGAGCGAACACCGTAAAACGTTATAACGAACCGTACGGTTGCTCGACAGCCAGTGCATCGACAGCACAGTATTTCGTTCCTGCCTTCGATATCCCCGTCAGTACCGACCAACGGGGATCACGTAGAGTTAAGTATTCTCGAGAGAATATCTTGGTATGGCCACAGACTTCTCTGAAGATGGTGTGGATGTGTCCACCGATTCTCAGACAGCCGGGCTGCCAGTAGCAGGAACACGGCGTGTCCTGCACATCGGTCGCGACCGACCAATACGGGTCAGTGCTGGCCATCGGATTCTCCATCACGACGGCAAGTGTTCGCGACCGCACGGACACAACTACGAACTGACCGTCACCATCGCCGGAACCCTAACCGACGAGGGGTGGGTCGTCGACAAGAGCGAGGTCACGGAGGTCATCGACCAGTGGGACCACATGTTCTTGCTCGAGCGAGGAGACCCACTCATCGAGGCGTTTTCTGCGGCGGGTGACGAGGACGCGCTCGTCGTCCTCGAGCACCCGCCCACGGCGGAGGTGATGAGCCTCGTCCTCGAGGATCGCCTCGAGTCGGAACTCCCCGGGAACGTCTCTGAGGTGGCCGTGACGGTCAGCGAGACGAGCGAACTTTGTGGGGGGAGCGATCGCTGAGATGCCGGTATCGGAGACGACCGATCGGAAGGCCGTCGCGGGCCTCGACGGGACCGCGTCCGAAAGCGACCGAGATGACGCTACGACAGATCCCAACGGGCTCCCGATCAACGAGTTGTTCTACTCGCTCCAGGGCGAGGGTCGCCTGGCTGGAACGCCATCGGTGTTCGTCCGAACGAGCGGCTGCAACCTTCGGTGTTGGTTCTGTGATTCTTATCACACCTCCTGGGAGCCGACCCATGCCTGGCTCGAGCTGAGCGAAATCGTAGCCGAGATCGAAACCTACGACGCCGACCACGTCGTTCTGACCGGCGGTGAACCACTCCTTCACGAGCGAAGCGCCGATCTCCTCGACGAACTTGCCAGCCGCGACTATCACACGACAGTCGAGACGAACGGAACGATCTACCGGGATGGGCCGATCGATCTCGTTTCGATCAGCCCAAAACTCGAATCCAGTACGCCGACTCCGGAGCGCTCCCCGTCGGACGAGGACGATACTAGCTGGGAGCGCCGTCACGAAGCCGATCGGATCGATCTCGAGTCGTTCACCGCGCTCATCGAGGACACCGAGTTTCAACTCAAGTTCGTCGTCACCGACGACGGTGACCTCCCGGAGATTCTGTCCGTGATAGCGGAACTTCGGGACGCTGCCGACGTTCCGATCCGTGACGATGACGTCCTCCTGATGCCCGAGGGTGCGACGCGCGAACGGCTCGCGGAAACGCGCGGACGGGTCGCAGAACTCGCGATGGAGTACGGCTTCCGATATACACCGCGTCTGCACGTCGATCTCTGGAACGACGCGCCCGAAACGTAATTCGATACAGACCCGAACACACCATGACGATAGACGAAAACACTGACAGCGATACCGGAACCGACGATCCGGTCGAACCCGCCCTCGAGTTCGCGGCCGAACCGACCGACGGACGCGCCGTTGTCCTCCTGTCGGGCGGCATGGACAGCGCGACCGCCGCCTACGCCGCCCGCGACCGCGGGTACGAACTCTGTTGCTTGCACACCACCTACGGCCAGCGGACGGAAGACCGAGAGCACGACTGCGCCCGGAAACTCGCGAGCGAGCTCACAGCCTCCGATTTCCTGCGGATCGAGACCGACCATCTTGCAGAAATCGGTGCCTCGAGTCTCACCGACGACGGGATGGCACTCGAAGACGCCGATACGGAACGCGACGAGATTCCGTCTTCGTACGTCCCCTTTCGGAACGCGAACCTGCTCTCGATGGCCGTCTCTTACGCCGAGGCGACCGACTGTGAGACGGTGGTCATCGGCGCACACAGCGAGGACTTCTCGGGTTATCCCGACTGTCGTCCCCAGTTTTTCGAAGCGTTCGAGCGGCTGGTCGCGGTCGGAACGAAACCCGGAACCGAGATCACGATCGACGCACCGTTCGTCGACTGGTCGAAAACCGAGATAGCGGAGTACGGTATCGACCTCGGGGTTCCGTACGAACACACCTGGAGTTGCTACCGCGAGAACGAACCCGCCTGCGGGACCTGCGATGCGTGTGCGTACCGGCTGCAGGCCTTCCAGCGAATCGGCGTACGCGATCCGATCGCGTACGAGCGTCGACCGTCGTACACCGACGGCTGACGCTGTCGGATGGTGGTGCGGTGGGCGGACGTCTCCGAGACGGACGTCGACACCGATCTTTGTTACTTACGGGACCGAACACTGGTCGACACCAAAAATCGTGCACAACAGTTCCTCGTCGCCGGCATCGTCGTTGCTCGAGAACCCTACCAGGCTCGTTCGAGAACCCCTTCGATCTCCTCCGGGTCCGGGTCGAATCCCGGTGGGGCATTCGCCATGAACGAATCAGCGAGGATCGCTTTCGCGACGGCGGGGAACTCCGCGCGGGCAGGACCGTCGACGTCCCGAAGGCGGGTCGGAAGCCCCAGCGCGTCGCGAACGTCCATCACGCACTCGAGAACCGCTTTCGCCGGATCGGCCGCGTCGTCGACACCCAGTCCGGCCGCGAGCGTCGTCACTCGTGCGTCGACCGCGTCGTCGTCGAAGAGGAACTCGAGAACGTGGGGAACGACGATCGCGTGGGCGGCCCCTTGCTGGACATCGTACGTTCGAGTGAGTCCGTGACCGAAGGAGTGGACGACCGAGAGCGTCGTTTCGCCCGGACGCGAGATGCCGTACTGAACGAGAACGGTGCCCTCGAGCAGCGTTTCGAACGTGCCGATCCCGCGATCGCCGCGGCCGTACGAACGTATCCCGTCCGCGAGCAACCCGATCCCTCGGGAGGCCGTCGCGTCCGTCACCGGCGTCGCGTTGTTCGCATAGACCGTCTCGACTCCCTTGTCGAACCCGTTCATCACCGATCTCGACAGTATCGATTCGGGAGTCGTCGCGACGAGGCTCGGATCGTAGAACGCCGCCGTCGGCATCAGTTCCGGTCCGGAAATCCCGCCGCCGATCTCCTCGTCGACCAGTCCCGACTCGGGCGAGGCGGTGACGCCTGCGACCTGCGAGAGATCCGCCCCGGCAAGCGTCGTCGGAATCGCAACGATCGGAATCAGTCCCTCATCGGGAACGGTAATCGTTCCTCGATCGGAAAACTCCGCGCCGATGTCCGAACGCGAACGTCCGGACGCGGCGAGGGTGCTGAGTACCTTTGCGACGTCGAGGCTGCTCCCGCCACCGAGACTGATCAGAACGTCGACATCCTCCGCGTGGAGGCGCTCGAGTCCGTCGAAGGCGGTTCCGAGACGTTTTTTCGGCGTCGTTTCGTCGAAGACTGTCGCTAACCGGCTTCCCAGACCCGATTTCACCGGATCGATCACGTCTGGTGATCCTCCGACCGTCGATCCACAGACGATCATCGCTCGCTCGAATCCCCGTCGTTCGAGTTCGTCCTCGAGCCCGTCGACGGAATCCGCACCGAATCTGAGCGCGGGTGGCTCGTATTCGAATCTGAACGCTGATGTCCTCTCGTGATCGTCGATTTCCGAATCCGATCTCGTCATGCTCAGCCCTACGAACCGGGTCGTGTTAAAGACACGAACAGCGGCGATTCACTCCCTCGAATCCGGGACTCGAAAATACCAACGAGTATTCACCATCTAATGGTAATAGCTGTTGAGTCAATGACAACTATATGGTCCTTAGACCCGATATAATATCAAAAGTCTAATATTACTCGAAACTGAGCGCGTTTCATCCTGCTCAGAAGCGAGAATATGAACACAAAATATTACGTTTCTGAACGAGGATTGCTGATTGCAGGGGTGCGATGTGCGGTCTTATCTGGAACCTCGAACTCGAAATATTAAAAATATAACAACATAGGTGAAAACGATTTATACTGGGAGTGTAAGTATCCAGTACGACATTCAATAAGGTATCTACAGTATGACTATTAAACAGAGTAACCGCGGCCAAACTCATTTCGACTTTTTGATTGGATTTTCCGTTTTTATCGTTGCAGTCATGCTCGTCTTCGCCTCGGCGCCGCAGTTGATCGCCCCCTTTAGCGAGAGCGATGCGG
This sequence comes from Natrarchaeobius halalkaliphilus, assembly GCF_003841485.1. NCBI lineage: Archaea > Methanobacteriati > Methanobacteriota > Halobacteria > Halobacteriales > Natrialbaceae > Natrarchaeobius > Natrarchaeobius halalkaliphilus. The sequence continues at coordinate 86,651 of NZ_REFY01000003.1, forward strand.
CGGACCCGCTTCGAGCCGACCGAGTCGCCACCGATCTCGCGGAATCGACGTTCGTCGATACGCCATCCTCGACGCAGATCAATACGACGGCGGCTACGGCGTTCTTCGACGAACCCGACGACGTCCACACTACGGTCGGTCTCGATACCCGAACGCCGCTCAACATCTCTGTCGTCAGCACGGAGTCCGGAGAGCCGCTCTCGAGTAACGGCGTCGAGTACACGTTCGGTGAACCGGTCCCCGAACGAGCGGGGCAGGTCTCCGTCACGCAGCGGGTTCTTCAGGTGGACGACGAATCGTACTGGCTGTCCGTGAGGGTGTGGTAACGATGGCACGAGGACAGATACACGCACTCGAGGGGATTTTGGCCGCGGTGTTGCTCGTGTTGAGCCTCGTCTTCGCACTCCAGGTGTCGGCAGTCACTCCGATGACCGAGAGTACGTCGAGCCAACACATCGAGAATCAACAGCGAGCCGTTGGACAGGGGCTGCTCGAGGCGGCGGCCGAAGACGGATCGCTCAAAACCGCACTGTTGTACTGGGACAACGACGCCGAGACGTACCACGGTTCGAACGAGGATCACCGCTACACCAGCGGTTTGCCGGACGACCTCCGGTTGGGATCCGAGCTTCGGCGGACGATCACCGAGCGGGGAATCGCTTTCAATCTCCACGTCAACTACGTCGACGACGGGGAAATCAGTTCTCGAACGCTCGTTACGCAGGGTGAACCAAGCGACCACGCCGTGACCGTGACCGAGACGGTGACGCTCTTCGAGGACGACACGCTGTTCGATTCCAGCGGTGATCCCACCGACGTAACGCTTCAGGACGCCGAAGAGTTCTACGTTCCGAACGAAGCCGACGGGGCGCTATACAACGTGGTCGAAATCGAGTTGAGACTATGGCGGATGTGAGGGGACGGGATGCGCCCCGGAGAGACGAGGATGGGTCGGTCCACCGCGGACAGCTCCTCCTCGTCATGGGAGTGATGATCGCGCTCACACTCGTGTTCCTCGCCGTCCTATTGAACAGCGTCATCTACGCGGAAAACCTCGGAACACGAGGGAGCGATATCGGCGGCAACGACGCCGTTCAGTTCGAATCGGCGGTTCAGGACGCCGGTGAAGGTTTCGTAACCGCGACAAATCGGGACGCGGACTCTCAGGATCACGACCCCCTCGTCAGTGAGTTCGACGAATCGATAGCGGACTGGGACGACCTGTCGAGATCTCATCTCGTCCGGGACGGACACTACGCTTCGCTTTCGTTCGATCGGACGCCATCCAGCCCGTCGAATGGATCACAGATCCGACAAAGTGAGAGCGGCTCGTTCCAGAACGCCAACGACGAGAGCGCTTGGGCCGTCGTCGAGAACGCCGACGTTCGAAACTACTCGATGACGATCCACGACGTGAGTGACGACTTTCTGCTGTCGGTTTCGACCGCCGACGGGGAGTGGAACCTGACCGTTGGGGACGGAAGCGAGACGACGGTAACTACGGAGAGAGACGGAAACGTCATCGCCGACTGTACGGTGCACGACGAACCGTTCGAGATCGATTTCGTCGCCGGAACGGTCGATGGCGACTACTGTAACGGTGAGCCGGTGACGTTCGCGGGAGATCTCGAGGCACCCTACGGAACGATCGAGTACGCAAACGCCAGCGCGGTCGAAGGGACGTACACGCTGACGGTGAACAGTACCGACCCCCTGTCGTCGAACAGCTTCAACCAACCGGGCGAGGACGAGCCGGTTGCCGTCGCCGGAATCTACGCTGCCGACGTTTCGCTGATGTACGAAACCGAGCGAATCGAGTACGAATCGACCGTCACCGCCGCCCCAAACACTCATTATGGACGATAGAGCACTTTCGACCGCGTTGAGTTACGCCCTCTTGCTCGGCGTTACCGTGATGCTCATGGGTGGTCTCTCGGTGGCCGCCGGCGGATTGCTCGAGTCCCAACACGAACGTGCCGTCGAGGCCGAACTCGACGTGATCGGAGAACGCGTCACAGCGGACCTCCAGACTGCGGACAGACTCACGCACACGGCGGGCGAAACCGAATCCCTCGCCGTTCGCTCTTCGTCACCGCAGCTCGTGAGTGGTGGCCACTATACGATCGACGTCGTCAACGGTGGCGAGGAGACGACGCTCGTGGTCGAGAGCGCGGATGTCGACGTCACCACCGAAACGACCGTCCCGACCACGACGCCGGTCGCAGAGACGACGGTTATCGGGGGGGAACTCGAGATCACGTACGACTCCGAAAGCGACGAGCTGGTGATTGCGAATGGATGACCGTGGAGTAACCGAACTGATCGGGTACTCGATCATCTTCGGTCTGGTGTTGCTGTCGTTCAGCATGCTCTTTCTCGTTGGCACGACGACCGTGAGCGATTCTCGAGACCGAACCCAGATCAACAACGCCGAGGCCGCGTTCGAAATCCTCGCTTCGAACATGGACGATCACGCGAACGATCGGGAGGTCGGCCGAGCAACCGAGATCAGAGTTACGGATGCAGCCCTCTATTTCGGTCCGAGCGAATCGGTCAACGTAACCGTGTCCCCGGACGGATCTGAAGACAACGTGACAGTGTACGATCGGTCCACGGAACCGATCGTCTACGAAACTCAGCAGGGAGAACGTGTCGTGTACTCGAACGGAGCGGTGTTTCGAGAGGACACGGACACCAGCCGAATGGTCCGAGAGCCACAGACGAAAATCGACGAGAATCGAACCGTACTTCCACAGGTTCGGTTTACGAGTACAGAAGGTGGAATCTCGGTCGGCGGATCACAGACCGTCCTCGTCCGAACGGAACGCCTCACGTCGAGATTCGAACAGAACACCACCTCCGATGGCTACGAACTCGAAATCGAGATCACGACCGACGAACGTCGCGGGGACGCCTGGAGGTCGTACTTCGGATCGTACGAACTGCTCGAGTGTGCCGAGAGCGACGTGGTCGAGCAGCCCGACGGGAACGTCGCCGTAACCTGCGAGACGACTGGTCAAATGACGAGTGAAATCTACGTTCCTGAAACGAGACTTCAGGGGGAGATCAACTGAACCGGACGTCGGCCGTGTTCTCCGTGATCTGTAGATACGTCACGAATCCTTCGGCTTCGTAATCGATGTACCCCTCCGACTCGTCGTGATCGACCCGTTGAGCGCCGGATTTGTCTTCCACCGTTAGATCCACGTTCGGTCCGTACGCTTCGATCGTCTCGTTGAACAACGCCCCGAGTTCTCTCTCCGAACCGCTCGCGTTCTGTGCGATCACGTCGCTCGTCAAGTTGATCGTGACCGTTTCCGGGTCCGCACTCTGATTCACTTCGAACGCGTCCTCTGCCGTCCACTCCTCACCGGTTGCATCCGTGATCGTCGTATCGACGCCGCCGTGTCCCTGTCCGTGGACGTTAGCCACCTCCGTTCCGTCGACCTCGAGGCTCCAGTCGAGATTGTTCAGCCCCGAACTCCCGTCGCCGGCCAGCGTGAGCGTGAACTCGTTTATCGGGTCGTCTTCCTGAGCGGCCCGTATCCTGATGTCTCCGCCGTCGCTCAGCGGTGTGAGGCCCTGATCGCCCAGCGTGATTAATTCGACGTTCACCGTTTCGTTTTCGTGGTCGACCGACACGTTCCCTTGCGTTCGGTCCTGGAAGTAGCGCTCCCAGCCGAGGTAGTACTCGCTGTGAACCGTCACCTCGACCGTTCCGTTCTCGATCGGGTTTTGATACACCGTTCCATCGTCGTACGTTCTCGAGCTGTTGGGAAAGATTCGTTCCGTCTCGCTCGTTCGCTGAGCGACGATGTCGGTTTTCCCTGTTCGCTGTCCGTCCCCCGTCACGTTGATTATCGGCAAGGTGAGCGTGCCGTATCGGTAGTGGAATTCGGGCGGGGAGACCATCGTGGTGTGGTCCCCATCGTGCTTCCAGACGCCACCACCCTGGTACGCGATCGTCTCCCCATCGGTGGCGTACGTGATCTCACCGAGCGAGAACGTCTCGTTTCCGATCAACTCGCCAGTATCAGTCCCGGTCCGATTGTAGTGAGTGATCTCCATTCGACCCGCCGTTTCGTTGACGCCGTACGTGCCGCTCTGACCACTGACCGAAACCGTCTGCGCCGTCGACTCTCCGAGCGTCACTTCCGATATCTTCGATCCGACGAGCGAGAGTTCGTTTTCGGCGGCACCGACTTCGGTCGTCTGCTGGTGGCCGTCCACGATCGCCATTCCAGCCAAAAACAACCCCGTCGCTGAAATGATCGAAAATCCCAAAAGCAATACCAGGCCGATGATCTCCGATTGCGAACGCTCGTCCGGATTTGTTTCCGCGATCGAATCCGGGCGTGGGCCACTACTACTCACTGTGCGTGAGTCACAGCACACTGATAAAATAGTATCGGTAATTAGTATGTCATGCAAGTAACCGGACGCACAGATCGCGAAGAGACTGACACGTTAGTCTGACCCATGTGTCAGTGAATCATTAGAATACCGGCTTCCGTCTGCCGGGTCGAGAAGGTCTTTTTATACTGGATTACAAGGCGAATACCCCGACCTACCGTGGTCGGGGATGAAGCCGACAACTCGTGAGACAAACCATTAACTGAACACATATGTAATCAAGAGACAGCGATGGAGTACAGTCACCGCTACCGCGCCTACCCGACAAGTGAGGTAGCGGAGCGACTGGAACATCATCTCGATGTTCATCGCCAACTCTATAATCACGTCCGCTGGGACTACGAGCAAGCCCCAGAGGACGACAAACCGTCCGAGTACGGCCAGAACAACAAACTTCCCGAGTGGAAACGCAGGTGGCCGATATTCGCGGAGCTACACTCGAAAGCCGCCCAGGCCACTGTCGCCCGCTTCCACCACAACCTCACCGTCCTGAGCGAACTCAAAGAGAAAGGATACAGCGTCGGTCGGCTCAAACGGCAAGTACCCATCGACTACCGAAGCGTGACGTACAACCAGAGTGGCTTCGACCTCGATGAAAAGAAGGCCACGACAAGTACGCGTACGTCCGCTTCAGCAAAATTGGCTGGGTGAAAATCAGGTACTCACGCCCGATTCCCGACCACACCACCATCAAAGAAGTCACATTCAAAAAGGAGACGACCGGCGAGTGGTTCGTCTCCTTCGGCCTCGAAACCGACGACGCCAATCTGTCCGAGAAACCCGCTGTAGACTCACTAGATGCGAGCAATAGCGTTGGGATTGATCTCGGTATCCAGAACTACATCCACACCTCGGATGGTAAGACGGTGGATTGGCTCGCCCTCAAAGACGAGTACGAGCGATTGCGCCGAGAGCAACGCAAACTCTCACGGAAAGAACACGGCAGCCGAAACTACGAGAAGCAACGGCTGAAGGTTGCCAAGGCAAAGCGTCGTATCCAGCGGAAGGTGCTGGACTTTCAGCACAAGTTGACGACGTGGCTCGTCAAGGAGTACGATGCCGTGTTCGCGGAAGACCTGAACGTCCAGAGTATGCTTCAGGGCGATGGGAACGCTCGGAATAAGCAGGATGTGGCGTGGCGACAGTTCATCACACTCCTCGAATACAAGGGCGACCTGTACGGGACGCACATCGTTCAGGTAGAAGCGCGAGGTACTACCAAAGAGTGCGCGGCATGTGGCGTGGAGACACCAAAGCCTATCTGGGTCAGGGAACACTCGTGCCCTTTGTGTGGGTTCGAGACAGACAGAGATGCGAATGCGGCGATAAACATCTTACAGCGTGGGTTTTCTAAGTTAGGGCTGGGATGGCCCGAAACAACGCCTGTGGAGACTGTGACCGCTACGGAGGCCGATGACTTTCGAGAGGTGTCTGCAAGTCGCGTCATCGAAACAGGAAGCCTGCCCTCGTGAGAGCAGGATTCCCCGCGCCACCGTGCGCGGGGTAACATTCAACGAAGGTGGCTAGGGCGATCAGGACACTGTGGACCGTCGAATTCCAAACCCGATCCGTCTCTGTCTGCTCTGGATCGGGCTCGCGCTCGCTCGAGTCGGTCTGATCGACCCGGATCGAGCGCGTCGCGTGACGTCGCTCGCCTGGCCCCGAATCGTCACCGGTCTCGCCCGGATGTCAAAGAGCGCCGTCGACGTCGCGATGGTCGGGATCGCCGTCGGCTCGGCGGCCATCGCCGGCGTCGGCTTCGCCGCCCCCTTCTGGGGGCTCGCATTCAGCATCGGCGGCGGCGTTGCGGGCGGTACGATTGCGCTGGTCTCACAGCGCTACGGGGCCGAAACGTTCGATCAACTGGGGCAAGCAGTCCGCTCGAGTACCGTATTGGTGGTCGTCGTCTCACTGCCGATCACTGCGGCGTTCTGGCAGTACTCGGCCGAGCTGATCTCACTCATCAGCGACGATCCGGAGGCGATCGAACTGGGTGCTGCGTACCTTCAGATCGTCGGTCTCGGCGTCCCCTTCGCCGGGCTCAATCTCGTGGGAAGTCGCACGTTCGTCGGGATGGACGACGCCTGGAAGCCGATGATTATCCGGGCGGGGGGAGCCGTCGCCAACATCGCGTTGAACGCCCTCCTCATCTTCGGTCTCGAGATGGGCGTCGTGGGTGCGGCCCTCGGGACCGTGCTGGCGAACGTCGTCGTCACGGCGATGTTCGTCCTCGGGTTGACTGCGGGATGGCTCCCCGGTGTCGGTTCGTTTCCGACCGCCGTCGATCCGTACGGGAGCTACCTCCACGGACGGACGATCTGGGATCTGACGAAGATCGGGCTCCCGGTGTTCGGGACGACGCTGGTCTGGACCGTCGCGGAGTTTCCGATGCTGGCGATCGTCGACCTCTTCGGCCAGGATACGGTCGCCGCCTACGTCATCGTGCGTCGAATCTGGGGACTGATGAACACGCCCAGCTGGGGCTTCGGGCTCGCGGCCTCGAGTTTGGTCGGCCAGGAACTCGGCGTCGGAAACGAAGGCCGTGCAGCGCAGTACGGCCGGGAGATCGTCCGGTTTTCTGTGGCCGTCTACGTCCTCGCGGCCGGGATCGTTTTCGTCTTCGCAGGACCGATCGCGCTCGCGTTCGTCGACGATCCGTCGGAACTATCGATCCCGACGACGGTTTCGCTCATCTACGCCGCCTGCATCGCCGTCGTCCTCCAGGGAGTCTATACGGGTGCCGAAGGCGCACTCAGGGCCAGTGGCGACACTCGCTGGCCGTTTTACAGCCAGTTGCTCGGAATGTTCGGGCTCGCAATCCCACTCGCGTATCTCGGTGCGGCGGGGCTTACGATCCCGGCTCTCGGTCCGATTCCGGGAACGACAGTCACCGTGCCGGGCGTCACGGTTCCGCCGCTCGGACTGGCGGGCCTCGCTCTCGCGTTCCTCGCTGAAACGACCGTGCCGGCGGTCATCAACTACTACCGGTTTTCGACCGGCCGCTGGAAAGCGATCAGTCGAGACTATCGGCCACAGACGGAAACGTCCCCGACCGACGATTGAGACGGACTGCTGTAAGTCGTTACGAGCACAACTGCAACCGTCCGGCGGTCGCACCGGTAAACCGTTACAGCGATCCGTACGATCCCCTGCTCGAGCGGATTTTCCGACCCAGAAAACGCCCGTCCGTTTCTAATACGGTCTTCGACGAATGCTCGATTGGGGGGCGAAACAGGCGCACTGTCCGACGCCGTCTCGGTCCCCACTGCCCAACGAGCGAACCGGACGATGACTGCCCTCGAGGATCGTTCCTCATCACGTCATCCCTCTCCCGACCCGTCCGATTCGCCGCCACCACGCAGTTGGTCGTGCTGTTCGAGCCACGACAGTGGCCATCGACAGCCGTCTTCGCTGTTCGCTTCGGCCCTCATCCGCTGGGTGACCTTTTGGCGCGTTCGGAGATTGGACGAATCTCGAGTAACGATCGGTAAGCTCTCAGACGGCTTGCCGTACCGATCTACCGCCCTATCTACGTCCCGTTCTCGGGTGTGTGGAGACCTGACGTACGACGCGCTGTTTCATACGGATTGCTGTAACGATTTACCGGCGCACCCGCGACCCGGGCAGCGGGTGCGCCGGTAACGACTTACAGTAAACCGTATCAGTGGTGTCCGTACAGCGAGTACATGATCGCGACGAGGCCGAGCAGCCGACTCACGTTCTCGAAAAAGACCGTCACGATACGGGCCGTATCGACGAGCGTGTTGATCCCGACGTTGATCAGGAACGGACACAGGGTGAGCAACAGAAGGCCGATCGAAAGATAGAGCATCGACGGCACGCCGTTCCGCCGGTAGCCGCGATACGCCTGGTAGGCGATGAGCGTTCCGAGGACCGCAACGAGAAAGAGACTACCGACGGTTAACAGTTCGAACAGCGACGCCTCGTCGATTCTGACAATATCGCCGCTCATCGCATTCCCTCCCACATCCTCGTAAACCGATCCGCGACGTCTTCTTCCCGGTAAGTCAACTCGAGGTCGAAGCTCCCCTCCTCGAGCGAGAGTTCGAAACGATCGAGGTTCGCACTGTAGACGCTGTAGTGATTCCCATCCGGTGCGAGTTCGGTTTCTTCGGTGACGAGTCGGGATTCCTCGAGACGCTCGAGTCGCCGGTAAATCGTCGGAAGAGAGGCATCACACCGTTCACTCAAGGTACTGGCAGACATGGGTTCGACGCTCGTATGGGTGAGGATATCCCGTGCGTACTCGTCGTCGAGAATCGCGAGTATTCTCGACAGGTCGATCTCCTCACTCACTTGTAACTGTTCGTTCTGGCATCGGTATCAAAAGCAACCCGGTTTCTCTCAACGAGAAAACGCTCCGGTCAATGACCGTCCCGTTCTACGTCGGTGAATTGAGGAGTCGCACGAGTCGTCACTCGTCGATCTACCGAGGAGCGAGCGTAAGCGAGGATTAACGCCGTTCACTACGGACATAACTATTCCCTCGAGAGCGGCCTAGTCGACCGATGTGGCCGTGGGAACACGCGATCGTCGGCTACCTTGCGTACTCGGTCTTCAGCCATTGCTATTACCGCCGATCACCGGACGGACTCGAAGCCTTCACGGCAGTTTTTGCTTCGGTGTTGCCGGATCTCATCGACAAGCCGTTGGCGTGGGAGTACGGCGTCTTCACCACGGGCTACGCCCTGGGTCACTCGATTTTCTTTGCGGTTCCGCTTTCGATCATCGTCGGTCTCCTCGCGAGACGGGCGAGGCGAACGGGGGTCGGTATCGCGTTCGGTCTCGGCTACCTCCTTCACCTTCCGGCGGACGTCCTCGATGGCTATCTCAGAGGAGGTCGAGTTCGAACGGAACTGATGCTCTGGCCCGTCGAGACGGTCGGTTCGGCGGACGAACGCACCGGATTCTCGGCCGAGTTTTTACGACTGTTCGGTCGCTACCAACAGGAGCTGCTCGCCGGAGAGCTGTCGACCTACGTCCAACTCCAACTCGCGCTCGCGGGGGTCGTCTTCGCGCTGTGGATCGTCGACGGTGCGCCCGTTCTCCGCGAGTGTCTCGTCGGTAGCAAACGGCTACTGCGTCGGCTTCTAGGGCGCTCCGAACGGTCGGTTCCGTCCAGCGACGAGCGAACGTGAGCGTTGGTCTCTCGCACTCGAGACAATCCATCCGACGACGCCTCACTCTTGATGTGGCGGCTTTCGACCTTCCGTGCGTTCGAAATCACCGACCTTCGGATACCGGAAGTTCTCGTGCGTTGAACGGTCAGTCGAACGAGTACGTTGTCATTTACTATCGTATTCGTCTGGATGAGTGTACAACTGTGATGACTGATACGGTTCCCTCCGGTCTCCTCGAGCCGACGGGTACGTTCCCGCGGACTCGAGAGACGGCGCGAAGTCACGACCCGTGCACGTTCTCGTGGGTGAGCACATGACGAACGACTCAACCCGCCGACGAGACGGTGAGCCGAACGGTCCGGAGAACCGCGAGACGACCGGAGAGCAAGACAGGTACCACGCTTCGGAATGGACTCGCGTCGAGACGCTTCCAGTCGATGGAGAGTTCGCGCTCTGTCTGACCCACGACGTCGACCGGCCGTACAAGGGATTTCGATCGCTGTACTACGCGGCCGGCGGGCGACCGGGGTATCACCTTCGCACCGCGTTCTCGTCGTCGAACCCGTACTGGCAGTTCGAGGAGATCATGACGCTCGAAGACGACCTGGGCGTCCGCTCGGCGTTCTATTTTCTGAACGAACAACACTTGCTGTTGGACCGTCCGATCACCGAGTGGCTATCCCCGTCGAACTGGGTACAACACCTCGGTCGCTACGACGTTACCGGCGAGGACATCGTCGAGGTGATCCGGGCGCTCGAGGACGGCGGCTGGGAGGTCGGACTCCACGGTTCGTATCACACCGCCGACGATCCGGTCAGGCTCTCCCACGAGAAAGAGCGCCTGGAGACGATTCTCGAGGGGTCGGTGGTCGGTGGCCGACAGCACCACCTCCGACTCGAGGGAACGGACACCTGGGACCACCATCGGCGGATCGGTCTCAGCTACGATACGAGCCTCGGCTCGGGAACCGAATGCGGGTTTCACGATGGATACCGGCCGATTCGTCCCTTCGGAGACGAGTTCGTGGTCTTTCCGCTGACGATCATGGATCAGGCCCTTCCGGATCCTGGATCGGATCCGCAGGCGGCCCGTCGGGTGTGCGAACGCCTCTTGCTCGACGCGGCGAGAAACGACGCGGTGATGACCGTCCTCTGGCACCCGAGATTCTTCAACGAACGCGAGTTCCCGGGCCACCGGGCGCTTTACCGATGGTTCGTCGAGCGTGCGCTCGAACTCGATGGCTGGGTCGGACATCCGCACGCGTTCGTCCGGGCACTCGAGGAGCGCGCGCCGGTGCATGCGGAATCGGCGGTCGAGCGGCCGGACCGGCAACCGGGGTCAACGGTCACCGGACCGCTCGAAACCGGCCCGACAAACGATACGCCGTTGCGGGGTGACCCATGAACTCGGACGCCCTCGCGACGCTCGCCGTCGTTGCGCTCCTGGTGGTCAGTGGGATCGGCGGGTTCGCAGGCGTAGGATCGGCAGCTTCTCCCGCGACAACGCAGTCGTCCGACTCGTACGTCGTCGAACAGGGTGAGCTCTGTCAGCCCATCGAACCGCTGTCGACGAACAGAACGGTCGATTCGTTCTACGACTACCGGAATCACGAAACCAACCCCGACAGTGATCCGGAAGATCGGCAGTACAGCTCCTACGGAACGGCCCACCTCCAGGAGGACGATACGAGCCTTCTCATGCTCCACGAGGGGACTGATGGGATGAGCCTCGTCGTCGTCCACGACCGGGTTCACGGGGACAGCGACGGCGGTGTTGCGACGTTCGACATCGTCGGCCTCCCGGGCGAAAGCGAGTGGGTCGTCCAGGACGACCTCTACGAGGGCGAGTCGAACATGGCCGAGTGGGACGACGGGGACGGCTGGGCCAGTGCGTCCTGGATCTGGGCCGACGGACGAACCGACGGCGGCGCGATCAACGGTGGACTCAACGACGAGTTCGCCGTGACGATTCATCCGGCGTTCAACGAGAATTCGCCGTTCTATGACGACGACGACCTGTACGATCCGGAGTTCCACGAGGGCGGCGAGATCACCGACTGGCAGATCCTCTCGGGGGACTCGGACGATCCCGATCGAACCCCGCTTCCGTCGCTCGAGGAACCGGTTACGATCCGAACCGGGACGTGTGACGATCCGTCGATCACGTACGATCGGTCGGACGACGACGTAACCGCGACGATCACCGACGCCAGTCCCGAAGACGAGTTCTCCCTGGAAATCACGGGCGAATCCGACGGGGTCGTTCAGTTCGAGCGACTCGAGCTAACCGATCTCGACGGTGATCAGTCCTTCGCGTTCGAGCACGCCGCTCCCGACGGACTGCCGGCATCGCCAGACGACGCAGACTCCCTCGGCGGGCTGACCGTCACTGGAGAGTCGACCGATCAGCCCGGAGCGGTCACGTTCAGCGTCGACGCCGAACTGTTCGACGAGGACGACCTCGAGCCGGAGGCGATCGCCCTGTACGAGGTCAACGGCTCCAGCTGGAACGAATCGGAGACGACGATTCACGACGAATCGGGCGAGACGTACCAGTTCTCGGCATCCGTTTCCTCGCTGGACGGGTTCGTCGTCGCTCAACAGGACGTGGAGCCGGCCGAAGACAGTCAAACGTACCCGATGCCAGGGTTCGGAGCCGGAGCGGCGATCGGCGTCGTGGCGACCCTCTCGCTGCTGTGGGCTGTGAGATACCGAGAGTGAACGCGTTCGTGTTCTCCCTCCGGTGATAACCAAAGGAGTCGCCCGTACGAGACAGTGTCGAGTTAGCTACTCGAGGTCGCAAGCCACCTACTCGAGGTCGTACTTTGTGGCCAGATGCCCAACAAGCGAAGAGACCAGATCGGGATCGTAGGTCCAGAATCCGTAATACCGGCCCGGTTTGCGTTCCTCTGCGAGTAGCGCACACCGTTGGAGTTCGACTCCGGCCCCGTCGAAAATCACGAACCAGTAGTCACCGATCTCACCGTCCGTGTCCGTTACGACGGTCACGTCCCCGCTCCGTTTACTCCACTTTCCGTCGACAAAGACGGTCACGGAGAGCGATTTGTGGTTCGCCAGCCGGTCGTATACGGCAGTCTGCTCGAGCGCTGCGCGTTCCCGTTGGAATCCAGTATACAGCCGACCGTCACCGATACGAACGGCACGCTCTTCGATTTCGCGCGACGTGGCGAGCATCTGTCGACGGCTGTAGGATCCAAACAGCGTGTTCTCGAGGAAATCGAACAGCACGCTGGTATTCGCTGGCGAGTCCGAAAGCACCCACGGTGGATGAATGTCGGGGGAGAGAATCTCCGCGAACTGATCGAGGCCGAGCGCTCCGCGGAATTCACCGCCGGAAGTTCGGATCACGACGAAACCGGGATCACCGAGGATCGTCGTCGGTCGGTGTTCGACATCGACGTTCTGGGTCGAAAACTGCCGTTTCAGTTCCGCTGCGGTCCGCGGGTCGTCGGTGTATACCTCGAGACGCTTTCGATGGGCTTCGATCTCGTCGATCGCGTCACGAAGGCCGTTCATCGGTATCGACTCCGAGAAACGAACGGATCGCCTCGTGGATATCGGTTTCAGTAACGGTTCCGCTGTCGTACTCGTAGGTGATCATGTCGTGGTCGTCGAGCCGTGGTAATACCACGTGATGGAGACGAATACGTTCGCGTTCGTACTCCGACTCCGTCGCGATCGTCGCCTCGTCTGCGGCCTGTTCTGCGACGATAACCGAAGCGAGTTCGTCGATCGTCGTATCCGGTCTCTCGTAGAGCCATCTGATCGTCGCTCGGACGGACGGGTCCGAGAACAGTCGAAGGAGTTCCTCGACGGAGTGGTCGAGGTCGGCCTCCCGAAGCTCAGAGACGGATACTGAACGATCATTCATCCATGTTTGGACGGAGTTCGCTAGACGTTCGTAAATATTCGCGGGTGGAATAGGCCGACGTTTGACATCCTTCCCGCTTTACGGACGGGACGTTCACCTCGAATCGTTTGGACGGGTCTCGACGGTCGTCGAACGAAATCCCCCGATACGGTCTGTTATAAGTCGGTACCGGTACGCACAGACAGCAATCCGTTCAGTCGCTGCCGATACCGACCGATCTCGAGGGCTCCGAGGCGACGTCGCCGTCGAATTGACGAACTGACTCGAGTTCGTCCACCCGACCGTGTGCGGTCGCGACGTCGACGATCACGTCCGTGAGGTTTTCTCTGTCCGAAAGGAACTCGTCGCGCCGGCGCTGCCACACCTCGTCGACGGTTTCGCTCTCGAGTATCGCACTCGAGCGTTCGATGATCTCCTGGGCTGACGTGACGTTGTGAATGAGTCCGTGGTTCTCGAGTTCGACGAAGTTCCCCATGTCGTCGTCACCGACGAACGAGTTCGATCGGATCGCCGGCGTTCCGAGCAGTGCCGCTTCGGTGACCATCGTCTGGGTATCCGCGACGAGCAGCGTCGCCTCCGAGAGCGCATCGTGCATCAGCGCGGGGTGAAGGTCGAACGGACGAGCGGGCAGTCCCTCAAGGTCGGCATCACCGCCCTCGTCGGAGACGAAAACCGTCGCATCGTCGCTCAGCCGATCGACGATCCGATGCCGATCGTCGCCGGAAATCCCCGCTTTTCCAACGTCGTGTTGTGATCCGAAGGCGTTGAGCCGGAGGATGACGTACGACTCGTCGCGTCCGATCTCGAGTCGGTCTCGAATCGACGGATTCGGCTCGTAGACGTCCGGGTGCAGGTACGCACACTCTTTGAATCCAGAGAAGACGTAGTGACGTTCACCGAGATCCTTCTGGAACGTGTTGGGTGTGAGAACGGCGCGGGCGAACGGCGTCGAGATCGTGTGATCGAAGGACGCCGGCTCGGAATCGATGAACAGGACCGTCGGCGTCACGATCACCGCACCGGTGTGGGCGGCGTACCCGCCCATGCCGACGACCAGATCCGGATCGAACCGAAGCGCGAGTCGGATCGCACGAGCGTAGTGTGCCGGAAGCCGACTCAGCAACGACCCCTTCGTCGTTCCACAGCGACCGTAGATCTCGTAGGGGAGATCGTACCACTCGAGCAGGTCGACGGTGCAGGTGTAATCGCGTGCGAGGACGAGCACATCGTGTCCCCCCTCACGGAGCGTTCGAACCGCGTGTTTGTACAGATGGACGTGCGCTGGCGTGTTCGTAAAGAACAGATATCTCATTTGGAGGCCACCGTATCCTGTCCGTGAGATGCCGGACCGACGAGGTTTGTTATCTAGCTCATACCCGAACGAACGCTCTTCCAGCATCGAAACAGTACGGCTGTAACCGAGGTTCGCCGGCACGCGTTCTGGTCCTGTACTCTCGAATTCGCCGGTAGCGAGCGTATAATAATGTGAATACGTTCTGGATCTGTTGTGGATGCAGTCGCACGGCGTTACACAATCGGAGGCGAAGAACCAGACGATACCGCGTTCTCGAGCGCTCGACCGGTACGTTTCCGTTCTCGACTCGACTCTCGAGTACAGTCGTCGTCGCGGGTACGCCGGCCCGGACTACGGCGACGGAATGAGCAGCGAGCTCCTTCAGGCGTTCCCCCTCGAGAACCGACTCCTCAATCTGGGTGTTCAGGAGATCGTCAAACGGACGCCGGTGGACGTCAGACCGCTCTTGCGCGTCGAACACCGGCGAAACTACAAGGGAGCGGCCCTGTTTGCGATGGCCAACCTGAACTATCACGAACTGGCGTGCGCCCTGGGAACCCGGGCCGACGTTTCGTTCGATCCACAGGCCGAGGCCGCAACGCTGGCCGATTGGCTGCTCGAGGAACGGATCACGGGATACAGTGGCTTCTGCGGCGGTCACCGTCACGAGATCCAGCACTTGCACACGAAAGGCGTTCCGAGCGATCCGGACATCGTCTCCACGACCTACGCGGTCAGGGCGCTCCTTCGAGCGGCATCACTCGACGACCGATACGCCGAGATCGCTCGAACTGCGTCCTCGTTCCTGGTCGAGGACCTGAACTACCGGGAGGTGTCCGAAGGCGCGAAGATCGACTACCACATGAACCATCCCGAGGACTCGTATACGCTCAATTCGGCGGCGCTCGGCGCCGGGATGCTCGTCGACCTCTATGCGGACACCGGAGAGGACGAACTCCGACACCGGGCGGCACGGATCCTCGATCACGTCGCAGCCCACCAGACGGAGATCGGCGGCTGGCCGTACCGTCTCCCGGCCGATGCCTCGCACCTCTCGATGGACAGCCACCACAACGGATTCATCATCGAGTCCTTCCAGCGGTATCGAGACGTCGTCGACGACGGGCGATACAGCGACACGCTCTCGTCTGCCCTCGAGTTCTACCGAAACGAACTGTTCGAACTGGACGGCGCGCCGAACTTCGACGAAACGAACGCCTATCCCCGCGACATCCACGCAAGCACCCAGGGAATGCTCGTTTTCACTCGCGAGGGCGACCTCGAGTTTGCAGAGCGTCTCCTCCGATGGGTGCTCGCGAACTTGCAGGTCGAACCGGGACGGTTCTACTTTCGGAAACATCGATATCACACGAAACGGGTGACACTGATGCGGTGGTGTCAGGCGTGGATGTCGTACGCGGTCTCGGAGTTTCTCCTCGCTGCCTCCGATCGGATGGCAACCGAAACTGACGGATTTCGGTAACGTCACCGATCCTCCCCTACCGATCTGTGAGCGTTTATGACACTCTTCGATCGGTTACAGACCGGATAACAAGGGGGGTCGTGACCCCACGAGAAGATAGATCCCGATGGACGTCACACGAATCGGTCTCGAGGACTGGCGCGACGCCCTCCCGTCGAGCGGCTACGAATTCTTTCACGACCCGGACGCCCTCTCCGTTCTGGACGATCACACGACGGCCGATCTCAGACTGTACGGGGCGTACAAAGGTCAGCAGTCGGTCGGACTGTTGCCCGTCTTCGTCGGTGAAAAGTCTCTCGGGACGACCGCGCTCTCGCCTCCGTTGTCCCTCGGCGTGCCGCGCCTCGGCCCGTTGATAACCCCGAACAGCCCGAAACCACGGAAAGCAGAGCGAATCAATCGGGAGCTAGCGACGGCCGTCGTCGACGATCTCGCCGCGGACCGACGTTCGACGCTCTTTCGAATGACCTGCCCCCTCGAGTACACAGATCCGCGACCGTACGCCTGGAACGGGTTCACGGTCGAGCCACAGTTCACCTACGTCGTCTCCCTCGAGGACTGTGACGATCTCGAGGACGTCATGGCCGGCTTCAGCAAGAGCCTTCGAAACGAGATGCGTCGGTACGACGAGATCGACCTCACGATCGATACCGAAGGAATCGACGCGGCCCTTCGGGTCTACGACGACGTGGTCGCCCAGTACGAGGAGTACGGAGATACCGCGCCGATGTCTCGGCCGTTCCTGCGCGATCTCCTCTCGACGGTCGATGACGATCGATGGCGAGTGTACGTCGCCAGAACGCCCGACGGAGCGTACCAGAGCGCGATCCTGACGCTGTACTCTCCCGACCTCGCCTCCTACTGGCAGGGTGGCGTCACCGCGTCCTACGAGCACGTCAGTGTGAACAACCTCCTGCATCGGGCCATCCTCGAGGACCTCGTCACCGATCCCGAACTCGACTCGATAACGGGGTACGATCTCGTCGGCGCGAACACCGAGCGCCTCTGTGAGTACAAAGGGAAGTTCAACGGCGAGCTCAGCCCCTACTACGTGATCGAATCGTCGGGTCTCGAGATGTCGATCGCCAAATCGGCCTACCGGAAGTTCTCGAGTATGAAATGACGGGGCTGATCGATCCTGGCCTGCAGACGAAACTATCGATCGGAACCGTCCCGTCGAGAGCCTGATGATTCCCTCGAGAACTACGTTACGAACGTCCCGTGACGGGCGCGAGCGTGCCACGGACGGTGACACCCGTCGTCACTCGAACTCCGCAGTATCGCCGCGTCGGTAGCGGTCGAGTCGACGGTAGCCGTGGATCGTCGAGCCCTCGTCGAGCTCGATCTCGTACCGACCGATGATGTCCTGCGTGTCGGGGACGGCACGTCGTTCGACGACCTCGACGATGGCCCGCCAGCCGTCGTCCGTCGGCACGATCTCGCTGACGCCGTCGAACTCCCGACCGATGAGTTCCGTCGCGGTCGACTGGACGGTCTTTCGAACCGCGAGAACGCCCTCGATCTCCTCGTGATCGGTGTCAACGTCGGCGTCGACCGACTCGGGATCGGTCTTCTCCTCGGCCGTCATATCGACGCTCAGATCTCGACTTCGCTGTTGTGCGTTTTGGTCGTCGTCCTGTTCTCGTTCGTCGACTGTCTGACTATCGCTCACGGTTGAATCACTCTCGTCGTGCTGGTAACAGAAGCCGTCGTCCTGAGCCGGGCGCGAACAGCGCTCGCCGTCCTCGGTGAGCGCTTGGCACTGGTCCGGCGAGCGTTTGGTGTCGGCTTCAGCCATTGTCGGTGGTCGTGGGTCGGGTCGGTGGATTGCTTGTTCGTCCGTCGTCGTTACTCAAACCGCCTCGGTGATGGTCGATCGCAACTCGTCGATGCTTTCGGCGTCCTCGCTCGCAGTCTTCGGGGAGAGAACGTCCGTGAAAACCTCCGCCAGGAGGTCGTCGTCGAACTGGCCGCCGTCGTCATCGTCGTCGAAGACCGCAAGCCCCTTCGCGGCCGTGATCGCCGCTCGAGTTCCGACGACGATCTCGAGTTCTTCGCGGAGCGTTCGCGTCGTCTCGACAACTGCCTCGACGGATTCGTCCGACAGATCCACGTGTGCACGAACGATCTCTCCCTCGGTCTCGCCGTCGTAGTAGCCGACGTGAACGCCGACGAACCGATCCAGCAGCGCGTCTTGCTGGCGGTGGACGCCGGCGTACTCGACGTCGTTCGACGTGACTATCGCCCGGAACTCCGGATGGACGTCGATCGTTCGATCCTCGCCGCGTTTTCCCGGTCGCTCGAGGACGCCTTCCTCGAACACCGAGAGCAACACGTTGTGGGCCGCGGGGTTGCTGCGCGAGAACTCGTTGTAGACGAGCGTCGCGCCCTCTCCGACCGCGACGGAGAGCGGGTTGTCGACCCAGCGCTCGCGTACGATCTGGGTCTTTTTGTTCACGCCGCCGACGAACCGATCGTGTTCCTCGTAGCGCTCTCCGCCGGCGTGTGCGCCGACGAGCGCCGCAGTATCGACGGCGTCGTCGCCGTTCAGCCAGACGACCGGTCGTCCCCGCTGTGCCGCCGCCGAGAGCGCGAGCGCCGTCTTTCCACAGCCCGTCGGTCCGATCAGATGAACCGGCTGAGCCGCCTCGAGCCAGCCGTCGATCCTGTCTCGAACCTCGACGACGGCGTCGGTCTCGACGAACGGCTCGGGACGGACCTCGTCGGGGCTCTCGAGTGGACGGTCTCCGGTTCGCTCGCTCGCCGTGACTTTCGAAGCCGTTCGAGCGAGCTTCTTCCTGGCTCGTCGGCTCTCTTTCCGTTCGCGGTCGGCCCTGATCTTGCGACCGCGGACCGTTCGCTTGCGCGAGGAACCGTCCACCATCGGGATTACTCTGAAGCGGACTGTGGCGACGATTCGGGTCGGCGCTCGACCTCGAGCTGCTCGAGATCTTCGAGCTCTCCCTCCGCCGTCGCTTGCTCAATTTTTGCGATCTCCTCCGCGTAGTGCAGGAACGTATCGACCGATGCGACGACGACTCGTGCCTCGATCGTCAGGAGTTCGATTCCGACGACGGAGACTCGAGCCCAGACGTCGATGACGACGCCTTTGTCGAGAATTCGATCGAGCACTTCCGCGAGACTCGAGGAGTCGGGTCTGCGTTGTGGGTGTGCCATAAGACATCCATCCGTTCACGACTCGCTCGTAACACGGCTCGCGCTGCGATTGCAAGGTGCCTCGGCTGCTCGTTGTCGTGGCGAGTATCGACGGAATCCAACGGGATCTGTAGAGAATCGGCGGCCGACGCCCAGTCGCTCTTTCGGTGTCGAGTGGAGGCTGCGACTGCAAGCACCACGATGACACCACGAGCGATCGAAAACACCGCTACGAGTTGCTCGAGTACCCGCGGATACCGATCCCTCTCGAGAGAGTCGACAGCTCACACCCATGATATCCCCACGACACAACCCCCTCGAGATCGGCGGCGAACCGGACCGACGAGTGCGGAAGAGATCGGTGGATCACCGCCGGTGCGGTTTCGGGGTGAAGCGGCGATGAACAACCGGTACGTCTACGGCATCATCGACGGCGAACCGGTCGAGTTCGACGCGCAGGCGGTCGGCGGCGCTGATCGCGTCTATACGATCTCGCACCGGCGTCTCGGTGCCGTCGTCTCCGACATCGAGACGACCGATCCCGAGGAGACGGACGAAGACGCGACGCGACACGACGAGGTCCTTCGAACGGTTATGGATTTCGACGGTGGACGGCCGGTCGTTCCGATGCAATACGGCATGGCCTTCGAAAGCGATCGGGCGCTGAAAAACGTCCTCCGAGGAGCCCGACCCGCGTTCAGGCGCGCGCTAAACGACGTCGAAGACCGCGTCGAACTCGGCGTCAAAATCGTCCGCGACGAGGACGCCGTCGTCGACGCCGACGAAATCGACGCGACGGTCGAGTCGCGTCTCGAGCCGATCGCCGCCCAGTCGGTTCCGAACGATCTGTTCAGCGATCGACTCGTTCTGAACCGATCGTACCTGGTCGAGCGCGACGAACGCGAGATGTTCGACGAGGCGGTCGCCCGCTTCGAGGACGACCACGACGACCTCACAGTTCAGTACTCCGGGCCGTTCGCACCGTATAGCTTCGTCGACGTCGCGATCGGAGCCCAACGATAGCCATGTTCATCCTCGATGATCTCCTGTTTCGGCCGTTCGTGGGCATCGTCGATGCCTTACACACCATCGCTCTCGACGAACTGTACGACGTAGAGGGCCTCGAGGACGACCTCAAAGAGAACCAGTTGCTGTACGAACTCGGTGAGCGCTCCGAAGACGAGTACCGGCGTCGCAAGGACGAACTCGAGACGGAACTGGAGGTCGCCCGCGACGTCCACGAGCGGCTTGCGAGCGGTCGCGTAGAGGTGAAACGATAATGACCGAGGACGATCCCGACGTTTCGGACGACCGGTTCGATGAATCGAACGACGACCACTGGCTCTCGAGCCTACTGGCTGCCCTCGAGAGCCTCGAGCGGAGATCGGCGTCGGATGTCGATCGGCGCGGTCGATCGACCGTCGAATACGATCTCTCGATTCGAACGCTCGACGACCTGCTGGATAGCGGATCGGCGTTCGGGGGGGACCCGGTCGCCAGCGAAGGCTTCGACCAGCGAGATCCGGCGGTCAATGACGGTTCGGACGAGCGGACGAACGACCACAGACGCCGTCGTCGTCGACGATCGCGTTCATCGCGTTCGTATCATCTGACGACTCGACGGTACGACGACGAACTGGTCATCTCGGCCGACGTTACCAGTGCGGATCCCGGCGAGGTCACCGTCGGACTCGACGACGACGCGATCGTCATCGCCGTCGACACTCGAGAAATCGGCCGCGTGAACGTACCCTGGCCCGAACACACGACCGAGGCGGCGGTCCGAAACGGTGTCCTCACCGTTCGAATCGAGCCCGAATCCAGCGCGGGTTCGGCGGCATCGGGAACGGAAGTGGACCCGAACGAAGACACGGAGGACACCGATGAGTGACGGCTCTTTCGTCGACGAGGGATTCGACGAACTCCTCGAGGATGCCACCCGGAGCCTCGAAACCATCGAGGAACGTCTCGGTGGACTCGAGAGTCTCGACGAACTCGATGACGACGAACGGCAATCGATACTCGGTGACGTCGAGACGCTCACGACGGTCGCGATAGAGGCCGAAGAGTTGCTCGAGACGGTCGACTTCGGAGAGCTTCCCGAGGCGGTCGACGGCGACGATCTCGTCGAAGCGATCGAACTCGGAGAGCTTCCCGAGGTGCTGGGGGACGAAGACAGCGGCCCCGGCGACGTCGTCGATTTCGAACGCGCGTTCCGGGCGATCGATCTGCTTTCGGCCTGGGACGCGACCGATCTGGCCGACCTGTGGGAAGAAAAACGCGAACTCGAGGGCGCTGTCGACGACGTGGCTGCCGACGACGAAGACGCGAACGTCCTCGAAGAGACGGTATCCGCGGTAACGGACGAGAGTGACGATCTCCTCGAAGGAAACGACGACCTCCTCGGTGACGCCGAACCCACGGACATTCTCGGTGATATCGACGTCATGGAGGATCCACAGGCGTACCAGATCGCCATCCAGCAGGCGGCAATCGAGGGGATCGACGCCTTCCGCGAGGGCTTGCTCGAGGCCCACGAGACGTTCGAACGGCTCTACGAGCGAAACCGGGAGACGATGCGCCGACAGGACGCGAGCGCGAACTCGCGGAACCCGACCGCAGCGTCGACGGTACCGGTCGAACGGAGAGACCTCGGCGGCGGCGCCCGACACGCGACGGTTCCCCAGCAGGTTCGGCTCTCGACTGCGCCCAGCCGAACGCGAATCTACGGCCGTCGGTTCGAACTGGAGCGAGAGAAACGGAGGAACGACGATGGTCGATGACTTCCAGCCGAGCCGACAGAAGACCGACCTCGCGGAGGTCGTCGAGATGTTGCTCGACAAGGGGATCGTCATCAACGCCGACATCGCGGTCTCGATCGGTGACACACAACTGCTCGGCGTTCAGGTTCGTGCCGCGATCGCCTCCTTCGAAACCGCCGCGAAGTACGGTCTCGAGTTCCCCGAGGGGACGGACATGCGACGCGTTGCCGAGGCGGTCGACGACCCCGAAATCCTCGAACAGGAGCGACCGAACCCGGCGATCGATCCGACTCGAGGTGTCAACGTCTCCCCTGACAAGCGCTCCGACGACGAACGCGCCGAAGCCGACGAGGGAGGCGACGAAAACGCGGATCAGAGGGCCAATAGTCGATTCGAACGGTCCGACCGCGGAACCGAACGCGTCGGCGCGCGGCCGGATCCCGATCGGCCGACCGGCGGCGGGTTCGACATGGTCGGTGAGGACACCGAGACCGGACACGACGGGGGCGATGGCGGGGACGAATCGAACGCGGGGGACGACGCCGCGGCCGCAAAAACGGAGGGGAGCTAACGTGAACCAGATCGACGTCGGAGACGGTGAGGACGCGCGACAGGGGCTCCTCACGCTCGTCGTTACCGTCGTCGAGATTCTGATCGGCGCACTCGAGCGCGAGGCGGTTCGACGAATGGAGTCGGGAACGCTCTCGGAGGAGGAGATCGAACGCCTCGGATCCCAGCTCGCGACGATCGAGGCCGAAATCGAACAGCTAAAACGAGACGAGGAGATCGAGGAGGGTGTCGACGATCTTCGAGGAGATCTGGACGGGCTGGTTACCGACGCGATCGAACAACTTCACGGCGATCCCACAGGCGTTTACGAACCCGGCTACTCCGTCTTCGGAGGGGATCCGGAATGAGTTTCGACGACGGTTCCGATAGACTCGAGGGCGTCGACGCCGGAGCGCAAGGGGCTATCGACGCCGGAGAGCGGACGGCTACCGGCGCTGATACGGGCGACGTCCCGGCACTCGAGGAGGGCCGGTACCTCTACTGTCTGGTTCGTGCCGATTCTGAGGACACCCTCGAGACGACCGGCGTGGAATCACAGCCGGTCTCGCTCGTCGCATACGACGAGGTCGCCGCCGTTGTCCATCCCTGCGACGAGATCTACGACTCTGCGGACCTCGCACAGGTCCGGCGCTGGCTCGTCCGCCATCAGACGGTCGTCGACGAGGCCGGCGACCGATTCGGGACGCCGATCCCGTTCCAGTTCGATACGATCCTTCGCGGCGACGACGATGACGTTCGCGAGTGGATAAATCAGGAGTACGACACGATCGAGCCAACCCTGTCGGAGCTGGCAGACCACTGGGAGTATCGCGTCGAAGTCGTCGAAACCGATCCCGTCGACGATGAAGCGCTGGTGCAGCGCGACGATCGGCTGCGGGAACTCGACGCGAAAATCGGTAATTCTGAGGAGGGAACGGCGTATCTGCTCGAAAAGCAGTTCGACCAGCGGATCACCCAACTGCGGGTGTCCCGTCGGGAGTCGCTGACGGCCGATCTCGAGGATCGACTCGCCGACGAAGCCCGGGAAGTCCATTCACTCGAGCGATCACCGACGGTGTCGCTCTCCGACGATCCGGCAGACGAAACGAACGGGACGGCCGGCGAAGAGACGCTCTGTCGGCTCACGATTCTGGCTCACGAGGACGACGAGGGAGCGATCGGCTCGGTACTGGACGATGCGGCTTCGAACGACGGTCTCGAGATCAGGTTTACCGGCCCGTGGCCACCGTACACGTTCGCGCCAGAGCTGGGTGAGGACGCCTCGAATCGGGGACTGGCACGCGATCAGCGACCATGAGGCCGCGAAAGGACGACGAGGCGCTCGTGGACGTACTCGACGTGGTACTCAGGGATGGCGCAATTCTCCGCGCCGACGTGATCGTCTCGATCGCTGATATTCCCCTCGTCGGGATCAAACTCACCGCCGCCATCGCCGGAATGGAGACGATGACGGAATACGGCCTCTTCGAGGAGTGGGACGTCGAGCGAAGGCGATCGACGATCACCCGCCGTCAGTACGGGCGACGAGACGCCCTCGAGAGCGATCGAACCGGATCGGTCACCGTCGGCAGTCGAAACCGAGAGGAGACATAGCCAGACAGATCTGGACGTCCGAGGCGCTGGAAACCGAAGAAAGACGGGACAGAACGGAGCACGCTTGCTGTGGTGTCGACGATCACGTTTCGATTCAACTGCGTATTCGAACTGCCGTTCGTCTTCGTCCCTGCGGGGGCACGCTGTCAGGCGAACTTCGGCCGCTCGGTCGTCAGCTCGACGTCGCCGGAAACTCCCTCTTCGTTGTGTTCGTCGTCGTAGACGTACTGTCCGGTCGATCCACAGAGCGTACACTCGTACGACTCGGAAATCTCGTTGATCATCTCGCCGTTTTCGAAGTAGACGCGGCTCTGGGTGATCTGCAGGAACTGTGGCGTCTCGCAGTTTGTGCAGGTGATCATACCAGAGGCGTGGGTTCCTCCGGTTGTAGTTATCCGGCTTGTAACCGAAGGGAAGTCGGTTCTACGCCGGTATTACCGCCGTTTTCGACATCGTGGTAATCAAGCACAAGCCAACTGGGGGGAGAACCCCTGTACGCGCCCGTGACACGAGGTAATCACGACCTACTGCGAACTGAAACGGTGATGACGACCGACACCCGAGTAACCGAGCCACGAGTACGATCGCTCGAAAGACCCGGAATAAGTCCGGAAATTTCGGATTGACCACGTCGGGCGGACCGGATCGATAAGTCACAGCAGTTCCCTAGTACCAACCTGTCGGCACTGATCCACTCTGTATGACGTTCCCTCGAACCGAGGGAGAGTGTCTCTTCCACGAAGTGCAGACCACCCATTCGTTCCGTCCGCTCGTTCGTTCGACTCGAGCGTATTCGAACCCTTTCTCGAGGACGTGTCGACGTAGAAACCCCAAACTCACCCGTAGCACCGCGCTATACGCGCGGTATCCGGATCCTGTCAAAAGTTCGCGTGTGTTACGTGTGGCCAACCCACTCCATAACAAAGGGGGAACTCGCCGTTGGCTCGTGTGCGGGGATACAAACGCCCCGCCGGGTATTACGCTCGGCACAGGCGTCGACGCGCTGACCAGCCGATTGCGTGCGTTCGTGCCCGGATCGCTCGGAAGTGGACTCGCCCCCGCTTCGAGTTAGCTCATGTCTCTCACGCCAGGGTGGGCTCCCGCCCCCGCCCAGGTTACTCGTCGTCTTGGTCCTCGTCTTCGTCGAAACTGACGTCCTCGAAGTCGGCATCCACGAACTCTTCGTCGTCCGCTGTGGCATCCTGCGCCCCGGGGTTTGGACCGCCGGCCATGCCACCCATTCCTCCGGCACCAGCGCCAGCACCGGCTCCGGGACCGCCAGCGCCGGCAGCCGCACCGTCGGCACCCGCAGCACCTGCCTGTTGCTGGTACATCTGTTTGCCGATCTCCTGGAGTTCCGAACTCAGCTCTTCGGTCGCGGCCTCGATGTCTTCGGCCTCGGAATCGTCGTCGTCGATCGTTTCCTCGAGATCTTCGACTGCCGCTTCGATCGTCTCGCGGAGATCGTCGTCGACCTGCTCGTCGTTTTCCTCGAGCAAGGTTTCTGCGCGCTGGATCGTCGCCTCGGCGGTGTTTCGTGCCTCGATCCGCTCGCGCTTTTGCTCGTCCTCTTCGGCGTGTTTCTCGGCCTCCTCTTGCATCTTCTCGATCTCGTCGTCGGAGAGGCCGGCACCGCCTTCGATGGTGATCTCCTCGCTCTCGCCCGTCCCCTTGTCCTCTGCGGAGACGTTGACGATCCCGTTCTCGTCGATGGAGAACGTGACCTCGATCTGTGGAGTGCCTGCTGGGGCGGGCGGGATGCCCGTCAGGTGGAACTCACCGAGCATCTCGTTTTTCTGGGCGAGTTCGCGCTCCCCCTGGAACACCCGGACCTGAACCGACGTCTGGTTGTCCGCTGCGGTGGTGAATATCTTGGACTCCTCGGTCGGAATCGTCGTGTTCTTCTCGATGAGCCGTTCGAACAGTCCGCCTTTGACTTCGATCCCAAGCGACAGCGGCGTCACGTCGAGCAACACGATATCGTCGACTTCCCCGCCCAACACGCCGCCCTGGATCGCCGCACCCAGCGAAACGGCCTCGTCCGGGTTGACGTTCTTCTGTGGATCCTGTCCGGTTAGCTCTTCGACCTTTTCCGACACCTGTGGCATTCGCGTCGAGCCACCGACGAGCAGGACTTCGTCGATGTCGTCTTTGTCGTAGCCTGCGTCCTCGAGCGCTTGCTCGGTCGGTTCGACCGTCCGATCGATCAGGTCCTCGGTGAGCGATTCGAACGTGGCACGGGTGAGCGATTCCTCCAGGTGGATTGGGCCGTCGTCGGTCGCGGTAATGAACGGGAGGTTGATTTCGGTTTCCTTGCGCGAGGAGAGTTCGATCTTCGCCTCTTCGGCGGCGTCTTTGAGCCGCTGGAGTGCCTGACGGTCGTCACGGAGGTCGATGCCGTGTTCGTCCTCGAAGCTCTCTGCTAGCCAGTCGATGATGGCGTGGTCCCAGTCGTCGCCACCGAGTTCGTTGTCACCGTTGGTAGCGACGACCTCGTAGACGCCGCCGCCGAGGTCGAGGATCGAAACGTCGAACGTTCCGCCACCGAGGTCATACACCAGGACCGTCTGGTCGGAGTCGTCGTCGAGTCCGTAGGCCATCGACGCTGCCGTCGGTTCGTTGATGATGCGTTCGACCTCGAAGCCGGCGATCTCGCCGGCGTCCTTGGTCGCCTGACGCTGGCGATCGGAGAAGTACGCCGGGACCGTGATGACGGCCCGTTCCACCTCGTCGCCGAGATACTCCTCGGCGTCGCGTTTGATCTTCTGGAGGATCATCGCGGAGATTTCCTGGGGCGTGTACTCCTCGCCCTCGATCTCGACCGTGTAGTCGTCGTCACCGATGTGGCGTTTGATCGAGGCGATCGTCTTTTCGGGGTTCTGAATCGCCTGATTCTTCGCCGGCTTACCGACGAGACGCTCGTCGTCGTCGGTGAAGGCGACGACCGACGGTGTCGTTCGATCGCCTTCGGCGTTGACGATGATCTCAGGATCGCCACCTTCCATCACCGCGAACGCGCTGTTCGTCGTCCCGAGGTCGATACCGAGAATCTTGTTACTCGCCATTATGGGCGATATAGTGCGCACTTTGTTTTAAACGTTACTAGCTACGACGAACCGACGAATAAAAACTCGTGGCGGTGACTCGAGCGACCGTGAACGCACCGATCGACGCGACCCCTGTGACCGGTCAGGATGCTGTCTCGGTGACCAACCGTCGCGGTGACCAGCCGACTCGAATGCCGGAGAAGGCGAACGGGATTCGCGCCGAGTCAGACGTTTCTGCCACTATTTTCTAGCCCCTACGTCATGTGAAAAACGGAGCAACGAACCGACAGAATCTCGAGTCCGACCGGCTCACGGCTGTCGATCGCTCGTGGCGAGCGATCAGGACTGACTCGAGCCGTCGTCCGAGTCCTCGGTATCGCCGTCGGTCGCCTCGTCAGCGCCGTCGTCGACTGCTCCATCGAGTTCGATCGCATCCTCCTCGGGTTCGTCCCCGTCGTCACCAGTCTCGTCCGCGTCGTCTGCCTGTGAACCGGTCGAATCGTCCGCCGTCTCGGGCTCGTTGCCGCTGTCCGACGCCGGTTCGGATTCTCGTTCGGCCGACTCCTCCTCGAGTTCGCCGTTCGAAACCGTCACCTGTGCGTTCTGGATGACCTTATCGCCCATCTCGTACCCGGGGGTATAGACGTCCGCGATCGTCCCCTCCGGCAACGCGCTGTCGACGTTCATCATGACCTCGTGACGCTGGGGATCGGTTTCGGTTCCGGGTTCCGGATCGATCTCCGAGACGTTTTCGTCCTCCAGCACGCGGTCGAATTCTCGGAGCGTCATTTCGACACCGTCGCGGAGGCTGTCCGCGTCGCCGCTTTCGTCCTCGAGTGCGCGCTTTAAGTTGTCCCGGACGCCGATGAGGCGCTCGACCAGATCCTCAGTCGCCCGGTCTTTGATCTGTTGCTGGCGCTTTTTCGCGCGCTTTTTGTAGTTCTGGAAGTCGGCCTGCTTGCGCTTGAGGCGGCTCTGGAGGTCTTCGATCTCCGATTCGTACTCGACGACCTCCGCTTTGCGCTCCTCGAGTTCGCTCTCGTACTCTTCGAGTCGATCCTCGCGCTCGGAGATCACTTTCTCGCGTGCCTCTATATCCTCCTGAAGCTCGTCGATCGTGTCGGCTTGGGCTTCGATTCGCTCCGAGAGATCCTCGAGTTCCTCGCGCTGGTGATCGACCGTCGTCGAGAGCTGTCTAATTTCGTCGACGATCGAGTTGATTCGATCGCCAAGCTCGTCGTCGTACTCGGTGACACGGTCGAGGATCTGTCTGACCTCCTCGCTCGTCTCTTCGCGCGAGACCGATTCACTCGAGTCGGATCGCTGTCCGCCCTCGGCGGAGTCTCCCTCGGCCGATTCCGACGACGCGGGACTCTGTGGTGTTTCCGCGTTCGCATCGGCGTCGGTTTCACCGCGTTCGGGCTCGTTTTCGTCCGATTCTTCCTCGGACGGGACACTCTGGGCTGCGGAGTTCGTGCCCTCGTCTTCGCTCATGTTCGGACCAACGAACAGCGGTAATAAAAGGGTTGAGGTCCCCGCTCGAGACCGTGCATAGAAGTACCACCGTTACCATCTCGATGGTCTCCGATCCCGATAGTATATGGCCGTTCGTCTCCGATCGGAGGACGTGACGCGGTCATCGGACGGTGCTTCGACCGTCGAGCTTCGATACGAGGACGGAACGATTCGGATCGACGGGCTCGAGGACGAGCCGGCACTCGCGCGATCGGTTCGGGACGCGATCCCGGAGCTGGACGTGGACCCGCGAACCGACGGGTTTCGCGTTCCCGCGTTTCGGTACGCCGAGCTTCGAGGGGCGCTCGCGGGGAGCGGGCGCGCTATCGACGACCGGGTCCGATCGTTCGACGGGTCGCTTCCGGCGCTCGAGTCCGCCTACGAGCTTCGGGAGTACCAGTACGACGCGCTCTCGGCGTGGCTCGAGACGGATCGCTGGTCGAGCAACGGCGGGTCGTCGGAGGCGCTGACGACGGCGACTCGAGCGACCGTCGCTCCCGCGGGCGTCCTCGAGTTACCGACGGGAAGCGGCAAGACCGTCATCGCGCTCTATGCGATCGAACGTCTGGCGGTTCCGACGCTCGTCGTCGTTCCGACGATCGACTTGCTGGAACAGTGGCAGGGAGAACTCGAGGCGGAGTTCGGCGTGTCGATCGGCCGCTTCGGCGGCGGCGAGCAACGGCTCGAGCCGATCACCGTCTCGACGTACGACTCGGCGTACCTGAAAGCGGATTCGGTTGGCGACAGATTCGCACTCGTCGTCTTCGACGAAGTTCACCACCTCGGCGGCGAGGGCTACCGCGAAATCGCTCGGCTGCTCTCGGCCCCCGCACGACTGGGACTCACCGCCACGTTCGAGCGCCCCGACGACGCCCACGAAGTTATCGAAGAGATCGTCGGACCAGTCGTCTACCACCTCGAGCCAGACGATCTGGCCGGCGAGCACCTCGCCCCCTACGACGTCAAACAACTCGAGGTGGAGTTGACTCCCGACGAGCGCGAGGCGTACGACCGAAACCAGGAGATCTTTACGAACTATCTGGCGCGCTCGAATATCCGAATGCAACGTGGCTCGGACTACCAGGAACTCGTCAAACGCTCCGGGAACGATCCCGAAGCCAGGCACGCGCTGCTCGCGCGACAGCGCGCCCGTGAGATCATGCTGGGAAGCGACGCGAAGATCGAGGCACTCGAGGAAATTCTCGCGGATCACCGCGACGAGCGAACGATCGTCTTTACGGCGCACAACGACCTCGCCTACGACGTCAGCGAGCGATTTTTGATTCCGACGATCACCCACCAGACCGGGGCCAAGGAACGCCGGGGGATACTCGAGCGCTTTCGCGACGGAACCTACACCCGGATCGCGACGTCGAACGTGCTGGACGAGGGCGTCGACGTTCCTGACGCGTCCGTCGCGGTCGTGCTCTCGGGCAGCGCGAGCGAGCGGGAGTTCACCCAGCGTCTCGGCCGGATTCTGCGCCCGAAATCGGACGGGGGGCGCGCACTCCTCTACGAAGTCATCAGCGCTGAAACCGGGGAAAAGCGCGTCTCCCGGCGACGCCGGTGAGACCGTACACTCCGTCGGACCGCTTTTGACGGTCGGGGCGCAAGCGACGGGTAGATGCTGACGAAGGACCTGCTTCGGATCTCGCGGGCCGGTGGCGGCTATCACCCGCAGTTCGCCGCGCGCGAGCACCGGCCGCTCGCGGCTCGCGTCGTCGGAACCTATCAGGGCCACGTAGACGAGACTCGCGGGGAACTCGAGGACGCCCTGACCGACCTCGAGCGCGATGCGGACGACTTCAAGCTGGTCCGGGGGTTCGCCGCGTTGCTCGAGCGCGACGCGACGTTCGAAACCGAGGCTGCGATCGAGCCCGAACGCGCCCGACGCGCGGCGTTCGAAGCGGCCGAAGCCGTCGACGTCGTCACGGCCGACGAGCGAGCGATGGCGCTCGTGCGCGCCGGCGAGTCGTTCGGCGTCTCGGCCGACGACCTCGAGCGGTCGTTCTACGCCGATCTCGACGAACGTCAGGTTCTGACCGAGGTCGATCCGCGCTGGGATCCCGACGGACTGCTCGCCCAGTACAACCTCTCGCTCGCCCAGACCGCGCTGTTCGACGCCACGGAGCTTCGGGTCCGTTCGAGCGATCCGAACGGACTCGTATCGGCGGTCAAGCGACTGCGGCTGATGTACGAGATTCGAAAGCGAACCGAGAATGAGACGAGCGGCGATGCGAGTAACCGCGAGGTCGTCGTCACCGGACCAACGCACCTCTTTCGGTCGACTCGGCGGTACGGCACGCGCTTTGCACGCCTCCTGCGGACGGTCGCGAGCGCGAACGCGTGGCACCTGGAGGCGACGATCGACGACCGCGGAACCGAGCGACTCCTCGAGCTATCGGACGACGACCCGGTCGGCGTTCCCACCGCCGATCCGGTCGCGGACGTGAGCTTCGACAGCGGCATCGAGGCCGACTTCGCGGCTCGGTTTAGCGACCTCGACCTCGAGTGGGACCTCGTGCGCGAGCCGGAGCCCCTCGCGACGGGAACGCGAGTGATGATCCCGGATTTTTCCTTCGAGTACGAACACGCATCCTTTCGGGTCTTCTTCGAAATCATGGGGTTTTGGACGCCGGAGTACGTCGAAAAGAAGCTGAAACAACTCGAGGGGCTCGAGGAGGTCGAACTGGTCGTCGCCGTCGATGAATCCCTCGGCGTGGGCCAGGAGATCGCCGCCAGAGACTTCCGGGCGATACCGTACTCGGGATCGGTCAGAATCAAAGACGTCGTCGACGTACTCCGGGAGTACGAACGCCAGCTCGTGGCCGAGAGCGCCGCGTCCCTGCCCGGAGAGATCGTCCCCGACGACGACGTGATCTCGCTCGAGAAGCTCGCGAACCGACACGGCGTCAGCGTCGACGCGCTGGCCGACGTGACGGTTCCCGAGCACGACCGGATCGGCCGCACGTTGATCCGGCCGACCGTTATCGATGCACTCGAAGAGGCGCTCGACGTCGGAATGGACCTCGCGGATGCCGAAAGCCGACTCGAGGAGTACGGAGTCTCGGACTCGAGTGCGATGCTTTCGAGACTCGGCTACCGAGTCGAGTGGGACGGTCTCGCCGGCGGGACGATCGTCGAACGGTGAACCGACCGAAAACTGTTTGGATCGTTGACGAGTATCGAACGATATGGCCTACGCTCGAGACGAGTCCGACGGATACCGGGAGATCGATCGGTTCGACGACGGGGTCGGATGGATCGCACACCGAGAGGAGTTCGGCCAGCGTGCGAGTCACGCCGTTCGCGGCGAGGAGGGGATCTGGTTGGTCGATCCGCTTCGAGCGCCCGGCGTCGGCGACCTGATCGCGGCGCTCGAGGACGACGTCGTCGGCGTGACCGTCTGCTCGTGCTGGCACGCTCGAGATGCCGACTGGTTCGCGCGCGAGTACGACGTGCCCGTCTCCGTTCCCGAGTGGATGGGACGCATCGAAGAGCGCACCGACGCACCGGTTCGGCGCTACGACGACCGGCCGGCTCCCACGATCCGCGTCCAGCGCTGTGAGCCGGTGCCGATGTGGAGCGAGGCCATCCTCTTTTGGGAGTCGCACGAAACGCTGTACGTGCCGGACTCGATGGGGACGCTCGATCCGTTCGTCGTCGGAAACGAGCGGATCGGCCTCGAGCTTTTCCGACGCCTCGCGCCGCCGCGGTCGTTGCGTCGCCTCGAACCGGACCGAATCCTCGTCGGTCACGGAGACGGTGTCTTCGAGGACGCGACGCGGGCGCTCGAGAACGCGCTTGCGGGCGGACGACGACGGTTCCCACGGGCCCTCTTCGAGAACGGGCCGGGAACGGTTCGGTCACTCGTCGGAGCGATTCGTGAGTGAGCGGACGAAACCGTAATCGAGACGGTTCGGACCCGTCGATACAGTGAAAACCGAGCTACAGCTTTCGCTGTCGTCCCTTGGGCATCATCGAACGGAGTTCGCCGTGGACGTACATCCCGACGCCGATCGGCTCGAGGTCGCCGGCGAGTTCGTGGCCGACGACGAGGTAGCCCCAGTCGCCGTCCCACTCGAGTTCCTGGTCCTCGCCGGCGACGAACCGTCGGGCGGCCTCGGGATCGAGCTCGATCACGCACGTCTGGGCGTGGCGGCCGAAGCGCTGGACGAAGTCGGTCGTCGGCTTCCAGTGTTCCTGGCGGGTTCGCAGGCAGGTCATCCCGATCGCTTCGATCTCGAGCGGCGAAGACGCCTCGCCGGCGTAGATCCAGATCTTGCCCGCTCCCTTCTCCCAGAACGTGTAGTCGTCGAACGTTTCGGGCGGAATCCCGAATCGATCGTCGACGTACTCGAGGACCTCGCGTCGGCTGGCGCGGCCCTCGACGGTTCGCTCGGCCTCGGTGGCGGGCAGTCGATCGAACCGCTGGCCGTCGTTCGACTTCCGATCGGCGTCCCGATCCTCGGCGTCCGCTCGGTCACCGTCGGTCATTCGGCGGTCACCTCGAGTTTCGCGACGAAGAAGCCGCCGGTGTCGTTGTGGTGGGGGTAAATCCGCGCGGTCCGCTCGAGCGTCGGATCGAACGCCTCGCCGTTCCACTCCCGGAGGCCGGGCGCGTACTCGAGGTCGAAGTCGAAGTCGACGACGCGGCAGGGCTCGTTCTCTACGGCGTGCTGGACGACGGCCTCGTTTTCCTCGGGGGCGAACGTACACGTCGAGTAGACGACGGTGCCGCCCTCGCGCGTGGTCTGGATCGCCCGACGGAGGATCCCCTTTTGAATCCCGGCGACCGAGTGAAGGTGGTCCTCGGACCAGTTGTCCAGTGCGTCGGGGTTCTTTCGAATCGTCCCCTCGCAGGAACAGGGGGCGTCGACGAGCGACCGGTCGAAGGCGTCGAACGTGAACGGCTTCATCGAGAAGTTTCTGGCGTCGGCGTTGGTCACCGCGAGGCTCGTTGCGCCCAGTCGCTCGGCGTTGAACCGCAGTGCAGAGAGCCGACCGAGGTTGTTGTCGTTGGCGACGACGGTCCCCCGATCGTCCATTCGGGCCGCGATCTGGGTCGTCTTTCCCCCCGGTGCGGCACAGCAGTCCCACACCCGCTCACCCGGTTGGGGATCGAGGACGACCGGCGGCACGGCCGAGACCTCCTCCTGTCCGTGCGTAAAGCCGTGGACGGACGACCACGTCGATCCCGGCGAGTCCGTCTCGAGGCGAAGCACGCGCGGATTCCACGACGCCTGCTCGAACGCGACGTCTTCCTCTTCGAGCGTCGCCGTCGCCCGCTCGACGGGCGCCTTGATCGTGTTCACGCGGACCGCGTTTCCGAGCGGTCGCTCGCACGCCGCGAGAAACCTCTCGAACTCGTCGACGATCGGCCGGTACCGCTCGAGAGCCTCCATTTGTCGAGCGTTCGTCGGCGCGGCGCTTGTGGGTTTCGAAGCGATCGCGACGAGTAACCGCCATGCCCGGCCGGCCGAAGTTCGTCATCGCGTTCGTTACTCTCCGACTCCGGCCGTCGGTTCGCCGTCCCGACGGTTCCGTGCGTTCTTCGCGTACCATCGTTTTATGGTCACGCCGCGACTCCTCTCGCCTATGGCACAGATTCGCGTACAGGGTCCGGAGGCCGACCTCGAGGAGCCGACGATCGTCGAGGGATTCCCGGGCGTCGGACTGGTTGGAAAGATCGCGACCGACCACCTCGTCAGCGAACTCGACATGCGCTACTACGCGAGCGTCCACTGCGAAGGGCTACCCCGGATCGGCGTCTACCGCGGCGACGAGCGGTCGGTTCGCCCGCCGGTTCGCCTCTACGTCAGCGAAGAGCACGACCTGTTGGCGCTCCAGAGCGATGCACCTGTCAGCGCCCAGGCCGTCGAGAACGTCGCCGATTGCGTCACCAGCTGGATCGTCGAGCAGGACGCGACGCCGATCTATCTCAGCGGCCTTCCCGACGAGCGAGAGGACGACCGTCCGTCTCTCTACGGGATCTCGACCGGCGAAGCGGCTGAAACCCTCGAGACCCACGGTGTCGCCGTTCCGCCGGAGGACGGGGTCGTCACGGGACCCACGGGCGCACTGATCAACCGAGCTGCACAGCTCGAGTATGGGTGTCTCGGCCTCGTCGTCGAGTGCAGTCCGCAGTTCCCCGACCCCGAGGCCGCGAGCGTCCTGCTCGAGGACGGAATCGCGCCCATCGCTGACGTCTCGCTCGACGTTCGCGAACTCGTCGAACGGGCCGAAGAGATCCGCAAGAAACGCGAACAACTCGCCCAGCAGATGCAGGCGATGGGTCAAGACGAGAGTACACAGGCCCAGCCGTTGCGGATGTACCAGTAGTCACCTTCCGACCATCGAGCGGTCGGCCCGGCCACGATCCGTACGGCGAGCCAGCGTCGCCGATTCGAGCAACTCGATCGGCGGCGACGAATCACGCGCTCGGCGCGTTCCGTCGTCTCTTCGGCGTCAGAACAACCCCCATGTATTTTTTATTCTCGGCACCATTTCGAGGGAATAGAGATGACTTCGAGCACCGAGTCGTACGAGATGGTCGTCGTCGGCGGCGGAACGGCCGGCTGTTTCGCCGCGGCGACAGCGGCCCGAGACGGACTCGAGGTCGCCCTCCTCGAGCGAAAGACAGCCGACGAGGCCGGTAAGATCGCCTGTGGCGACGGTATCAAGGGGAAGAGTTCGTTTCCCGACGTCGTCGATCGCGATCGCCTCAAATCGGAATCGTTCACCAACCGCGAGATCAGTCGGGGTATCTTCGAGAACCCACGGACCGGCGAGTCGATCGAGATCCCGTTCGGTCAGACCGGCGCCGTGGTCGATCGACACGCCTACGGACAGGTCCTGCTCGATGAAACCGAGCGAGCGGGTGCCGAGATCCACTACGACACGGTCGTCAACGACGTCGTTCAGCCGAACGGTCGAGTGAGCGGTGTCACCGCGGTTCGCGACGGCGAACCCCTCGAGTACGAGGCCGACGTCGTCGTCGACGGCGCGGGCTCGCTGTCGGTGTTACAGGACAAAGCCGATCTCTCGTCGTCGACCTTCGATACGAACGTGAACTACTCGCAGTTCTGTTCGGCCTACCGCGAGGTGCTCGAGGTTCCAGAGCCCGTCGAGTGGGACGACGCGCTGGTGTTCAAGCCGACCGAGGAACTGGGCTACCTCTGGTACTTCCCGCGGTCGTCGACGGAGATCAACGCGGGACTCGGGTTCCAGATGAGCCAGAAGCCGATGGCGCTGGTCGACGTTCTGAAAGACGACATCGCCAGCCGACCGGAGTTTTCGGACGCGTCGGTCAAGAACAAACTCGGGGCGGCGCTGCCGACCCGTCGGCCGTACGACTCGGCCGTCCATCCCGGCTACCTTGCGGTGGGCGACGCCGCCGGCCACGTCAATCCGTGTACCGGCGGCGGGATTCCGGGCGCTGCGAAAGCCGGCCACTGGGCGGCACGAGTCGCGGCCGACGCGATCGCGGACGGCGACGTGAGCGAGGCAGCGCTCTGGGAGTACAACGAGCGCGTCCAGACCGATTTCGGCAAGCGCTTCGCCGCGATGGATCTCTACAACATCTTCGGTACCGCTCACGACCTGGACGAACTCGTGGCACTCATCACCGCACTTCCCGGCCAGCAACTCGTCGACGCGATCGGCAAGACGGGAACCGCGGACATGGGCCTGGGTCTCAAGCTACGGACGCTCCTCAAGACGGTCGGTCACTGGGACGTTCTCTACGAACTGTATCGGGTTCAGAACGCAGCCGGCTCGCTCAAGGACGTTTACGACGGCTACCCCGACGACCCATCGCGGTTCAGCGCGTGGCAGCGCGAACGCGACGCCGTGCTGGATCGGGTCTACGACGTTACCGGTGCCGATCCGAAGTACTGACGATCGACTGATTTCGACTCGAGCGTCGGGTTCGACCTGCTTCCCATCGGTCCCGTGACAACCCAAACCCATATTCTGTCGCCCCTCATCGTCTCCGCTATGGTACCCGGAGTCGACGATGCCGACGCGATATCGCCGGAGCACTGTCCGACCACGAACGGAATACCGATGCTCGGACTCGGAACCTACCGGAACACCGATCCCGACCAGTGTACAGAAAGCGTCAGGACGGCACTCGAGGTGGGTTATCGCCACGTCGACACCGCCCAGCTGTACGACAACGAGCGGGCGGTCGGTGCGGGGATCGATCGAGCGGACGTCGACCGCGAGGACGTCACTCTCGCGACGAAAGTCTGGTACACCGATCTGTCGTACGACGACGTCCTCGAGACGACTCGAGCGAGTCTCGCCCGACTGGGCGTCGATTCCGTCGACCTGTTGTACGTCCACTGGCCGGCGGACACCTACGATGCCGACGAGACGATGGCGGCGTTTTCCGAACTGGCCGACGACGGTCTCATCGACGCCGTCGGGGTGAGCAACTTCACGCCCGAGTTGCTCGGGGAAGCGATCGATGCCTGTGACGTCCCGATCGTGGCGAATCAGGTCGAGTTACATCCGTTGCTCCAGCAGCCCGAGTTGCGGGAGGTCTGTGCGAGCCACGACGTCGCGGTCGTGGCCTACGCGCCGATCGCTCGCGGCGCGGTGGTCGATCATCCGGTCCTTCGGGAAATCGCGGCCGACCACGATGGGACCGAAGTTCAGGTCAGCCTCGCCTGGCTTCGCCAGAACGGGATCGTCGCGATTCCGAAGGCGACCGGTACGGATCACATCCGCCAGAACTGGGCGTCGCTAGGGCTCGAACTCGAGCCGGCCGAACTCGAGCGGATCGACGCGATCGACGCCGGAAGGCGAGCGGTCGATCCCGACCTCGCAGCCTGGAACTGAGAAACGAAGCGTGATCGTCGGTCGATCGATCCGTCTCTGACCTGTCGGGTGGAAAGAAAGAGAAGGAAAGTTTACGGTTCACCGGCAGTTTTGCTTGCGTATGTCAACCCACTCTGGGAGGGGCGGCGGTGGTGGGGTCGTCGGCGCGATCAGGGCCGACCTCGGGCGGCTACACGGCGCGTGGATGGAACTCGCATTCCCGCGTCAGCGTGGCCGCGGCCACTCCGTCATGGGCAAGTGGAAACCCGAGACGCTTCCACAGAAGATCGGTTATCACGTCTGGAGCGTCCTCGGAACGATCGGCTTGCTCGCGCTTTATCCCCTCACCGTTCTCGGCTTTGCGACCCGCTACTACGCGGTGAAACTCGACTCGACGCGAACTCGTCTGGGTATCGTCGGCGTGACCGGCGTCGCCATCCTCGCCTGGGGGACCCTGACCGTCGTGGCTCACTTGCGACTGCCGTTCGACGCCTTCCTCGCCGTCGCTGCTGCGAGTCTCGTCGGGGTCCTTTCGACGGCGCTCGCGGCGGGGTTTTCGAAGACCGGCGGCCGACTCGTCTCCGTCCTCTTCGCCTATCCCTTCGCGATGACCGCGATCTTCCTGCCGCCGGTCGTCGCGGCGCTCGTGACGCCGTCGCTCGAGGGCGTCATCCTCGAACCGAGTTACGACTTCGCCATCTGGATCCTCGATACGATCTTGCACGTCGGCGGCCTCAACGAGTGGCTGCGCACGAACTTCACGCTCGAAGGTGCGGCCTACGCGGGAATGTGGGTCGGTATCTCGTTCCCGCTCGGTTGGTTCCTCGGGATTCCGATCGCGCTCGCGGATCTCGTCCGGCCGTCGAGCGACTGATCTCGAGGCCCGTTTTCGTCGGCCGGGACGATTTTCCGGTTTCCGACGATACTCGGTCGCTCGCGCCCTACCGCCGCGTATGAAGTTCGACCTCGCGAAAACGACTGTAGCGTTCGCACTGATCGTGGCTCTCGGGGCCGCCGCGTTGCTCGTAACCCCGATGATGGCGGTCGATACCGTGTTGATGATGGTCGTCCCGTCGATGATCGTCTTCGGTGCGATCGCACTCGTCATCGGGGTCAAACACGGCGAGTACCGCGCGGCGCGGTGAGCGGTGACGGCAGTTCGCGTCGACGGTCGAAACGGATCGACGGTATTCGTGGCGATAGAAATCGTTACGTCGGTTCGCGAAAAGTATGCGCCATGACTCGTGCCGAATCGGACGAGATCAACCTGCTGGACAGTCCGACGTTTCGATACGGGATCGCCGCCTCGACGACGGCAATCCTTTTCGTCGTGGCGTTCTGGCAGTTCGACGGGACCGTCCGATGGATCGTCGTCGCGCTTGCGCTGGCGAACGCCGTGATCGTTCCGCGGCGACTCGCGGCCGCCGCGGAGCAGGGCTGACTCGAGGATCAGGGACATCGGCGGCGAACGGTGACATCGGAACGGAGCACGAGCTCGAGGAGAACTCGACGATGGGTGTAAATCGATCCCTACGGAGGGAACGTCCGTCGATCGAAGTGACCTCCACCGCGGCCGTTACATGTAGCCGAGGTCGCGCAGGCGCTCCATCAGGTCCTCTTTGTCCTGGGCGCGGCCCGCACGCTCGGTGGTCCCCTCTAAGTCCTGGAGCCAGGCGGGGTCCTCGTCGCTCTTTTCGGTGCTGATCTCGCTTCCCAGCGAGCGGAAGCCGGCGAAGTACTTGGGCGAGACGGGGATGTCGTCCTGGGTGAGGTCGTTCGGCAGGTCGTCGTCGCTCTGTGGGACGTAGCCGTCGTCGGGGAACTCGGCGACGGTGTCGGGGACGACGAAGTTCCAGAACGCCTCCCAGACGGCGGCCTCGTCGAACTGGAGGATCGGCTGGACGCGGTCGTGTGGGGGGTAGATGTCCGGGTCGTGTCGCGGCGAGAAGAACGTCTCGTCGGCGCGTGCCTCCTGTTCGTCCCAGCGGACGCCGGAGATGACGCCGTCGACGTCGTACTCCTCTAAGGCGTCGTTGAGCGCGACGGTCTTCAGCAGGTGGTTGCCGGCGTAGGTGTCGAGCAGGAACGGGAACGCGTCTTCCTCGTACTCGAGGATGTTCTCGACGTGGTGGCGGTTGTGTTCGGAGAGCTCCGAGACCGGGACGTCGTCGCCGGGCTCGAGGCCGTTCTCTTCGACGTAGGTGCCGATGTCGTCGTTGCGCGCGTAGATGACTTCGAGGTCCCACTCGTCGGCCCAGTGGTCGACGAAGTCGTGGATCGCCTCGAAGTGCTGGTAGTGATCGATGAAGATGGCCGGGGGCACCTCGAGGTCGTACTGTTCGGCTACTTCTTTGACGAAGTAGAGGACGAGCGTCGAGTCCTTTCCGCCGGTCCACATGACGGCCGGGTTCTCGTATTGCTCGAGGCCCTGTCGGGTGACTTCGATCGCTTTCTCGATTCTGTCGTTGACGTGTGGATAGTCCGCTGGATCCTCGCCGTCGCCGTCGTCGTAGTCGACGTCGACGTACTCGGGGAAGTTCGGTGGCATCGTCTGTAATTAGATATAATTAGCACGGTTAAACCGTTTGGGAGTCCGGAAA
This sequence comes from Natrarchaeobius halalkaliphilus, assembly GCF_003841485.1. Classification (NCBI taxonomy): domain Archaea; kingdom Methanobacteriati; phylum Methanobacteriota; class Halobacteria; order Halobacteriales; family Natrialbaceae; genus Natrarchaeobius; species Natrarchaeobius halalkaliphilus. The sequence continues at coordinate 126,943 of NZ_REFY01000003.1, forward strand.
CCTCTGACGGAAGCTACGGTTCCGGTCGGCCTCAATCGAGCGCCGGAGCCTCGACCCGTCGTTCCGGGTCCGCGACGGCGAGGCGCTCCTGGAGAAGCCGAACGATGCGCCGGCCGGCCGCCCCGTCGCCGTACGGGTGAGGACTCGACTCAGGTTCCCAATCCTCGTGAAGGCTCTCGTGAATCGATCGAGCGTTCGGGCCGACCAGCCGATTCCAGCCGCAGTCGACGGTTTCGGTCCACTCGGTTTCCTCCCGGAGCGTGAGACAGCGCGTGCTGAGGAAGAACGCTTCCTTCTGGACGCCCCCCGAATCCGTCGCGACTCGCTCTGTCGCATCGAGCAGCCGAACGAAATCGAGGTAGCCCTGGGGATCGATGACCCGGAGGTCGCGGGTCGCCCGATCCCAGAGGTCGAACTCCCGCAGTCGGGACGCTGTGCGCGGATGTGCCGGAAAGACCACGGGGAGCGACGCGTCGGAAAGCCCGTCGATGATGGCGGCAAGGTTTTCTGGATCATCGGTGTTGCTCGCCCGGTGGACCGTCGCGAGCACGAACGACTCTTCGGCGACGTCGAGTTCCTCGAGGATCGTCGAGCGCCGTCTCGAGCGCTCCCTGGCGTCGAGGATCGCGTCGTACATCACGTCGCCGGTCCAGTGGACGCCGTCGGTGATTCCCTCCTCCGCGAGGTTGGTGACCGCTGTCCGACTCGGTGCGAAACACAGCGATGAGGCGTGATCCGTCAGCACGCGATTTACCTCCTCGGGCATCTCCCAGTTGTCGCTTCGCAGCCCCGCCTCGACGTGAGCGACGGTCAGGTCGCGCTTCGAGCCGACGATCGCGCCCGCCAGCGTCGAGTTCGTATCGCCGTAGAGCAAGATCGCGTCGGGTTCTGTCTCCTCGAGGATGGGTTCGAGCGCCGCGATCATCGCCGCGGTCTGGCGGCCGTGCGTATCGGACTGGACGCCGAGATTGTACTCCGGCTCCGGAATGTCGAGTTCGTCGAAGAAGACGCCGGAAAGCTCCTCGTCGTAGTGCTGGCCGGTGTGAACGAGTACCTCCTCGCCCACCTCCCGGAGCTTTCGCGAGATGACCGCCGCCTTGACGAACTGCGGACGAGCGCCGACGATCGAACACACCCGCATCAGCACACCTCCGATCGGTCGAGTCCGTCGCCTGGCGATTCGACATCGTGTCCGACGGTATCCGTCTCGAGCGGATCACCGGTCGCTTCGACGGGCTGGAGGGCTGTTCGGAGCTGGCAGAAAGATCGTCCCACCTGGATCACCTCGGAAATCATGGCAGTCTCCCCTTCTAGAACGGATTATTTCGTTATCGAGGCGTTACCTCGGAGAAGTCAGTGGCTGTACCTCGAGGCGAACGGACGCGACGTCGACGCCTCGAGGTACCCACTGCCAAACGGATCGGATGGGACGGGTTACCGTCCGAACTCGAGGGGTATCGTCACAGCTGCGCCGATCCACACCGACCGCGTCGCCATCGTCTGAGCGGGGATGGTGCGACGCGAAGTGGCGACTACCGTATCGGAACCCCGAAGAACGCGCCCGAGGTGCGGTCGTGCCCTTTACTTCGAAAATCAAAGTAATGGGCGAAAACGGATTTCCCGGCGTCTAAGCGGCGCTGTACTGTTCAATTTCACAGCGCGACTCGTCCGGATCGCGGTCCCAGCACGGAACTTATCAGAGTCGAGGTCCTCCCCCACGTATATGAGCGAACGGTCCGGATCTTCTGAAGCGGCGTTCTGGGGAGATGCGGACGACACCGAGGCCCTCGGGCACTACCGTTCCCTGATCGACTCGATCGACGCCGGAATCTACCGACTCGACGCAGACGGCCGCCTCCTCTCGGTCAACGACCGCATCGTCGAGATAACCGGGTTCGCGCGCGAACGGTTGCTCGGCGAGCACGTGTCGGTGCTCTTCGGCAGGGACAGTGAGACGATCGAACGCGAGATCGACCGCCTCCGAGCGACCCCCTCCGACGACAGCCGGTTACTCGATCTCACCGTGGAGACCGCCGACAGCGAACAGATTCGCTGTGAACTGCGGGTGAACGTACTCCGGTCGGATGATACCGTACAGGAAACGGTCGGTATCGTCCGCGAAACTGGCGGACGTCGACGGAGGAAACCGGAAGCCACCGAAGCGACCTTCCGCCGACTGTTCGAGAACGTGCCCGGAAACTATCTGATCGTACAGCCCGGAGGGTACGAAATCGTGGCCGTGAGCGACGCGTATCTCGACGCGACGATGACCGAGCGATCGGAGATCCTGGGTAAGACGTTGTTCGAGATCTTTCCGAACAACCCAGACGACCCGGCCGATGGCGTCGAGAACCTCCGTGAGTCGCTCGAGAGGGTAGCGGAGTCCGGGGAACCGGACACCATGCCGGTGACGCACTATCCGATTCCCGACCGCGGAACCGGTGGCGGTGAGCCGAGCGAAGCGAGGCGATCCCCATCGGGCGAGCGCACCGAGTTCGGCGGCGAAGAGTTCGAAGAGCGGTGGTGGAATCCGATCAATTCGCCGGTGTTCGACCCGACTGGCAAAATCGACTACATCGTCCACAGCGTCGAGGACATCACTCCAATCGTCCAGGAACTTCAGGCAGAGGACGAACAGGAGCTGTTACACGCTCCCGACACGTCGGATTCACAGCTCGTATCGGGGTCGAATTCACAGCTCGCATCTGACATCGCGCTGCGCGGACAGGAGTTACTACAGCAGGCGAAACAAAGCGCGTACGAACAACTGCACGAGAGCGAAGAGCGCTTTCGCGCGTTGGTCACCACCACGTCGGATGCGGTGTTCAGCACGAACGCGGACTGGAGCGAGATGCACAGGTTAGAGGGATCTGATTTCCTCGCTGACACCGACGAGGAAGGGCCGTCGTGGGTTGAAAAATACGTACCCCCCGATGACCGGCCGCGCGTTCAGCGAACTATCGACGAAGCCATTCGTGCGAAACGCAGCTTCGAGTTGGAACACCGGATCGTTCGTGAAGACGGCACAGCAGCCTGGATCGTCTTGCGCGCCACACCGCTCCTGAACGAGGACGGCGAAATCACTCGATGGTTGGGCGCGGCGAACGACGTGACCGAACGGGTCGAACGCGAGCGATATCTCGAGGATGCGAAAGAGCGACTGGAAGCGGCGACAGAAGCCGGCGCTGTCGGGACCTGGGAGTGGCACATTCCCGAAGACCGGCTGGTCACGGGCGTGTCGTTCGCCAAGAAGTTCGGGATCGATCCCGACGCGGCCTCGGAGGGCGTGTCGTTCGACCGGTTCGCCTCGGCCATCCACGACGACGACCGCGAGCGGGTCGAACGCGAGATCGAGGCCGCCATCGAATCGGGTGAGGAGTACGAAGAAGAGTACCGCGTCTGGGACGACGACGACGAACTCCGGTGGGTCGTCGCGCGCGGTCACGTCGAGTACGATGACGGAAACCCGACAACCTTCCCCGGTGCCCTGGCCGATATCACCGAGCGAAAGCGGTTCGAGCGCCGACTCGAGGAATCCAACAAGCGCCTCGAACAGTTCGCGTACGCCGCCTCACACGACCTCCAAGAGCCCCTGCGGATGGTCACGAGCTATCTCCAGTTGATCGAGCGCCGCTACGCGGATGAGCTCGACGAAGACGGTGAGGAGTTCATCCAGTTCGCCACCGACGGTGCCGACCGGATGCGCGAGATGATCGAGGGACTGCTCGAGTACTCGCGGATCGAAACGCGCGGCGATCCCTTCGAGCAGATCGATCTAGACGCCGTTCTGGCGGACGTTCGCCGGGATCTTCAGGTGAGAATCGAAGAGAGCGATGCCGAGATTACGGCCGAGCCGCTGCCCCACGTCGAGGCTGATCCGGGACAGGTACGTCAGGTATTCCAGAACCTGCTTTCTAACGCGATCGAGTACAGTACCGATCCGCCACGGATAGACGTTTCCGCTGTGCGGAACGGTTCGGAGGTGACCGTCTCGGTCGCCGACGAGGGAACTGGTATCGATCCGGACGACAGGGAGCGCGTCTTCGAAGTGTTCCAGAGCCTACACGCCCAGAACGAGCACTCGGGAACGGGGATCGGCCTCGCGCTCTGTAAACGTATCGTCGAGCGCCACGGCGGTACCATCTGGGTCGAACCCGAACCGGGCGAAGGCGCGACCGTCTCGTTTACGCTCCCTGCTGCAAGCGGTGACGAGACGTGAGTGTTCGACGAGGCTAATCCGGCCTCTTGGTCGCACCCTATACGTGGCGATTCGGACTCTTGACCGAGCGACGACGGAGAACGAGATGGATGACCATCGTCGTCACCACCTTTCGGACGGCCGTTCGACTCCAGAAGTCGCTACCGATCGTAGCGTATACTCGATCCGTCCGTTCCCTCAGTCGCTAATGAACTTGTTGTCCCGCCAGTTGACGCCGCTTTCGCCCGAGCCGTGATCGCGCGGCCCTTCGACGACCTCGATGTTAGCCGGACGCGGTTCGCCCTCGACGATTCGGGTGGCCTCGAGTTCGCCGCCGTGCTCTGAGATGGCGGTCAGCGTACCTTTTTCCGTATTTTCTGCGATCTCACAGAGGACGAGGAACATCTCGTACTGGAGCAAGGAGTTCTGCAGGACGGTTTCGCGGTCGCCTTTGAAGGCCGCGAACTCGACGAGTTCGGATTCGATCTCCTCTTCTTCTTCTTCGTCCCAGTGGAAGGAGTTGCGACGCTCGTCGGGGTCCTCCTCGTAGACGCGGTTTTCCGTCACGCTGGCTTTGAGCTGGGCGCTGGGGGTGTACTTGCTGACGGTTTCGTCGTTGGCGACGGCTTTTAAGATGAGCGTGTTGTTCCGCCGCGTGATTTCGACGTCGTCGACCCCTTCCGGGAACGTCGCGTCGTCGATATGATCGCGGAGTTCTTCGAGGGGGAGCTCGAGCGTCGAGTGCAACCGATATACGTGTCTGGATTCCTCTGTTGACATAGTGGGAAGGTTTGCGGCGACGGTCGCTTGGGTGGTACTACGTGGGCGTGACTTATATGATCTGCTATTAACTACGTGTCACTCGAGCCCGGATAAATTCAACCGCGGGGTTTCGGTACGGATTTTACTCTGGACCGAGGGTCGCCGCCAGTTCATCACGCTCTTCTAACTCAGCGAGAATATCCGACCCTCCGACAAATTCCCCGTCGACGAACGTCTGGGGGATCGTCTCCCAGCCGCTTTGGTTCTCGAGGGCGACGCGGAACTCGTCGAGTGACTCGAGGGCGTCGACCGTCTCGTACTCGTCGCGGTACTGGTCGATCAGCCCGAGCGCTCGCTTGGAGTAGCCACACTGGGGCATCAGCGCCGTCCCCTTCATGAAGAGAACGACTTCGTTGTCCTCGATCGCCGTTTCGACTCGCTCGTCGACCTCCTCCTGGTCGAGACCCTGGTTCGGTGGAAAGTCCATGTGGGGCTGTAGGTCGGTGAGCGGGATATGCCTTGCGTCCACGAGGATCCCGCGCCGTTCCCCACCGACGAACGCAGGCCCCTGGCCGATCCGGCGTCTCTCAGCCCGGTCCGGTCACGTCGACGCCGTCCGCGAGCAGCCGCCTGCGAACCAGATCCCGGTCGACGGTACCCGATGGCGTCCGGGGAATCGATCCCGCGAACCCGACAGTCTTCGGTCGCTTGAACGACGCGAGGCGCTCTTTACAGTGCTCGAGGATCGACTCGATCGCGCGGCGCTCGCGTGCGTTCTCTCCCGTCGAGCGCCGGGACGACTCGAGGACGACCAGCGCCGAGACGCGCTCGCCCCACTCCTCGTCGGCCAGCCCGACCACGGCGGCCTCCGCGACCGCCGAGTGCGACCGGAGCGCCTCGCGGACTTCATCGGGATCGACGTTCTCGCCGCCCGTGACGATTCGGTCGCTCCGTCGATCGTGAACCCAGAGCCGGCCGCTTTCGTCCCTGCTCGCCATGTCGCCGGTGTGTAAGCCTCGCTCGTCGACGGCGGAGACCGTTCGGTCGTCGTCGAGATAGCCCGGCGACACCGTCGGACCCGAGACGACGACTTCGCCAACCTCGCCCGTTCCGACCGGGTTTCCCTCCTCGTCGACGATCGAAACGTCGGTCGTGACGAGAGCCCGTCCGACGGTTCCCGGCCGCTCGACGGCGTCCGCCGGCCGCGCCGTCGCGATCTGCGAGGCGGTTTCGGTCATCCCGTAGGTCGGGTGGACCGGAACGCCGCGGTCGCGACAGCGCTCTATGAGGTCCCGCGAGGCCGGCGCGCCGCCGAGCAGGACGAACCGGAGCGTTTCGGGCGGCGTCCAGCCCGCCTCGAGTAACCGCCGGCACATCGTCGGGACGAGCGAGACGCCGGTGATTCCGTTCGTCTCGATGATGCGGGCCGTTTCCTCGGGATCGAACGAGCGCTGGATCACGGTGGTGGTTCCGTACAGCGTCGACCGGACGAGCGGCGCGAGCCCGCCCATGTGATACATCGGCAGACAGCAGAGCCACCGGTCGTCGGGGAGGACGCCCAGCCGAAACGCCGAGCCGATCGCGCTCGCGAGGAGGTTGCCGACGGTCAGGCGGACCGCCTTCGGCTCGCCCGTCGTCCCGGACGTGAACATGAGCAGGTGGGTTCGGTCTCGCTCGAGTTCGACCGGCTGCAAGTCGGTCACTCTATCCGGCCGAAGCGAATCGACGGCGTCGTGTCCGGAATCGTCGACCGAGACGATCGGACCGTCCGTGATCTCCGTGGCCAGTTCCGCCGTCGTCGACGAACAGACCAGTCCGTCGAGGTCGAGCCGATCCGCTTTCGAGCGCAGTTCGTCCGCCGTCTCCCGGACGTTGAGCGGAGCCACGGTGACGCCCCGGCGCATCGCGGCGAAGTACACCGCGGCGAAGGCGACTCGCGTTCCGACCAGGACGCCGAGTCGGGCTTCGGCGTCGTGGTCGCAATCGGGTCCGAAGACGGCGTTCTCGAGGCCGGCGGCGACTCCGTCCACGCGCCGGTCGAACGCCGCGTACGTCCACGACTCCGTCGTTGCTCCGTCCCCGCTTCCGGCCGAACCGTCCGCTTCAGCGTCGACGCTGACGATCGCCGTCGCCGCGGGCGTCGTCGACGCGCGCACGGACAGGAGATCCCGCGTCGGCCACTCGATCGATCCGATCACTTGTCCCACACCTCGTCGATGCCGAGCCCCTTCGCCTGTGGAACCACGGCCGACCCGTTCTCGAGCAAGACGGGATCGCGACCGAGGTCCTCCGCGAGCAGTCCCGCGGTTGCGAGCCCGCAGGCGGGGACGTCCGGAATCGAGGCCGCGAGATGGACGGCACCCGTGCGGGCGACGACGCCGTCGATCGTCGTCGTCACGATCGGCGTCAACTCGAGTTCGGTCGTCCAGGCGGCCATCCTGCGCGCGACGTCGATCCCGCCCACCGCCATCGGTTTCAGGACGACGGCATCGGCCGCGCCCGACTCACAGATCGCATCGATGCCGTGTTCGAGAACGCCCTCGTCGAGTGCGATCTTCACGTCTCGCGCGCGTTCGCGGAGGGCCGCGTGTCCCTCGAGCGCACCCGCCGGCAGCGGTTGCTCGAGGATCGAGACGTCGAACTCCTCGGCTGCCTCGAGGACGCTCTCGGCCTCCTCGTAGGTCCACGCCTCGTTGGCGTCGAGGCGCAACTCGACTCCTGACCCGGCCGCACGTCGCGCCTCTCGGAGCCGTTCGACGTCCGCATCGACGGATCTGAGTCCGACTTTGAGTTTACAGCAGTCGTATCCGCGCTCGACGGCCCGGCGCGTTTGCGCTCCGGTTTCGGACGGCGAGCCGTCGCCGACGGTCGCGTTCACGGGGACGCGCCCGATCATCGGCCCCCGACAGAGATACCGATACAGCGGCGTCGCCTCCCGGTTCGCCTGCAGGTCCGAAAGCGCGAGTGAGACGGCGTGTCGGGCCGCCACCTGTCGATCGACGCTCTCCAGTGCCGCCTCCGGGCCGTCGTCTCGAAACGCCGTTCGTGCGCGCTCGAGTGCTTCCTCACAATCCGCGGTGGATTCGGTCCAGCCAGCCAGCGGCGTCGCTTCGCCGTAGCCGACCGTAGCGGGATCCGTGACCCCCTCGCCGCGATCGACGAGGCGGACCAGAAACCCATCGCGGGAGTCGATCGTCCCCGACGCCGTCTCGAGCGGACTCGAGAGCGAAAGCGAGAAGGAGCGATACTCGAGGTCGAGATTGGATTTCCCGGTCATGCTAGCACCAGCCCCGAACCGAAGAGCACCGCGAAGATCGCGAGCAGTTTGCCGGTCTCTTCCAGGGCCGGATTGAGCGCCTCACCGTCGGTCCGGGTGCAGACGGTCCGGGCGATCAGCGCCGCGTAGGGAAGCGAGGCGACCGGGAGCAAGACCGCCGGCGAGAACCCTTCGATCAGCCAGAGCCAGACCGGCGTCAGGTACGCCAGCCCGACCATGGCGACGTACTCGAGGCGGGTCCACCGATAGCCGAGTCGAACGGCGAGCGTGCGTTTGCCGGTCTCGGCGTCGGTTTCTTTGTCCCTGATGTTGTTGACGACGATGATCGCCGTCGCGAGTCCCGCGATCGGGAGGCTGGCGACGATCGCCTCGCGAGTGATCGTCCCAGGCGGAACCGTCGCCGCGAGCGGCTCCGCGAGGACCGTCGCCGCCTGAACGTAGTAGGTTCCGACGACGGCGACGAGGCCGAAAAAGACGAAGACGAACAGATCCCCGAGGCCGTGGTAGCCCAGTGGGTAGGGGCCGCCGGTGTAGGCCCAGCCACAGAGAACGCTCACGAGTCCGATCACGAGGATCGGCAGGCCGCCTTCGTAGACGAGGTACGTTCCCGACAGGATCGCCAGCGCGAAGGTCACGATCGTCGCGAGTTTGACCTGGTCCGGGGGAATAATTCCCGCCTGCGTGACGCGGGTAAACCCCTTCCTGTCGTCCGTATCCGCTCCCTTGACCGCATCGTAGTAGTCGTTCGCAAAATTGGTCCCGATCTGGATCAGCGTCGCTCCGACGAACGCGATCAGCGCCGGAAGCGGTGCGAACACGCCGTCGTGGACTGCAAGCCCCGTTCCGACGATGACGGGAGCAGCCGCCGCGGGCAACGTCTGCGGGCGTGCGGCCATCATCCACGCCTTCGTCCGTGAGATCTCGTCGGCCGTACTCATTCGTTCGAGTGTCCCACTCGAGAGAGTGTCAACGTTGGCATTGCAACCGCCCCCGGTGCCACAGACGTGGCCGTCGAAACCGGTGACGTACACCAAAATCAGTTACGGACCAACGTTCAGGGTCGGTTTCGGACGACGAGACCGACGATCGCAGCGGTAATTCCCACGATCGCAGCCGGGATCGCGAACCCGGGGATCGGATCGTCGGACGTCGAGTCATCGCCGCTCGAGGGGGCGGCCGTCTCTCCGTCGCTGTCGTCGGTTTCGTCGGATGCGTCCCCGTTATTCGCGCTCGAACCGTCCGCCTCCTCAGCGCCGTCCGTTCCGTCACCGTCCTCGACCGCGGCGTCGTCGGCCAGCGTCACTCCCTCCGGTTCGTCGGCGTCGTCGTGTTCGCCTCCGGAGCCGTCGGATTCTTCATCGCCACCGTCGACGTGGACGGTCGCGTCGCGTTCGAACACCGACTGCGGATAATCGGTGACGAGTATGGCCGAGCCGTCGGTGAGTCCGATCGTCTCCGTCGTCGGCGGAGCGTCCTCGGCTACCTCGAGTGTGACCGTCGCCGCGGGTTCGGTCGCGACCGCGCCGTCGCCTGGGGGCTCGCGCTCCTGCTCGATCGTTACCGCCCCCGTCTCGTCGTCGATAGTCGCGGAGCCGATCACCTCCGCGTCGGAATCTCCCGCCGCGAGCATCGAACGGTGCTCGACCTCGGTAGCGGTGAAGACGTCGGTATCGTAGGTGAGATCGAACGAAAGCTCACCGAGTCCGTTCGCGTCGTAATCGCCGTGATCGCTCACCATCACCTCGAGTGCGATCGTTTCGCCGGGATCGGCGTCGATTTCGCTCTCTTCGACGTAGATGATGGTCACGCTGTCGCCCGCGATGACCGGTGCCGGGACGACCGCCCCGAAGGCGAGACCACACAGAACAACGACCAGCAGGACGGTGCGTCGTCGCGATCGACCGTCGGAGACGGACGCCCGTTCCATCACCGATCCTCCAGAACGAACTCGACCGGTGGCATCTCGAGGAACGCCGTCTCGTACCCCTGGTGGCGTGCAACCTGTGGCGGCGACTCGATCGTGATCGTCACCGAGTCTCCCGGCTCGATGTCCGCGATCGACGCCCCGTAGTGGAGATCGTACTCGCCGTCGAGAGTCTGCTCGAGCGTCGATTCACCGACCACCTCGCCGTCGCGTTCGACCGTCACCGAGAGAGACATATCCGCGAGCGGAACCCGGTTGTACGGTGTTCGAGGCGAAACGAGTAGGTACCGCTCGTCGCCGTCAGCGAGCCTGAAGCCGGACTCGAAGACGGTCGCAAGCATCGCCGCGTCGCCGCTTCGCGGGAGGTCTTCCGTTTCCTCGGGAACGGAGTCCGAGGTCGGGCCGACGAGTAGCGTTCCGGGGTACTCCTCGACTCGCGGGAGCGCGGAGTACGGGACGTGGTGGTCGTGGTCGTCGTCTCCGTGTTCGTCGTGGCCGTCGTCTCCGTGTTCGTCGTGGTCGTCGTCTCCGTGTTCGTCGTGGCCGTCGTCTCCGTGTTCCCCGTGGCCGTCGTCTCCGTGCTCGCCGTGGCCATCTCCGTGTTCCCCGTGATCCATCGGACCGATCGCACCCGGGCGGCCCCAGTACTCCTCGTCGAAGTACTCGACGCCGTCGACGACCTCGTGGCGGAACTCGTCGTCATAGACGAACTCGAACGTTGCAGTCCGGCTCTCCGTCAGCCGCCCCTCGAGCGCGCCGGTTCTCGTCGTCGAGATCGACGGAATCGTCACCTCGACGGTGTAGGTGCCGTCCTCGGGCAGGGGAACGTTGTCCCCGAAGTGAAAGCCCATCCCCTGGGAGATCATCGCCCACGGCGACCGCGGCGATCCGACGCTTTCGCCGTCCCGGAAGACCCTGATCTGGGCACCTTCGTCGGCCGGAAGGACGATTCCCGTTTCCGCGTCCCAGAGTGTGAACATCATGTGAACGCCGCGGCCGTCGTCTGGATCGACCCGTTCGACCTCGTCGTCGGTCCCGCCGCCGGCGATCACCCAGAACGGGTGGGGATACGAGAGCATCGGGGCAAGCACGAACTCGCCGGCCTCGATCGGCTCGAGCATCCGCATGGCCTCGCGGTGGGTGGGTAGGTAGACTGCGGCGGGGGGATCGTCGACTTCGACGAGTTCGGGTGCAACGGTCACGTCGTCGTCCTCGGTCGACTCCCCGGTGTCTTCGTCCGGATCCTCTCCGTTTCCGCCGAGTTCGAGACAGCCCGCGGCTGCGAGAAGCCCGGTCGCTGCGCCGAGTCGAATAACCGTTCGTCGATCGATGGTGTCGTGTTCCTGCATATGTCGTGTTTGTCTGAATCGTCGTGTGATTACGTTCTTCGAGTCGGGTTCGCCGGCGGCAACGAGCGAAGGGATCGCGGCGGAATCAGGGCGTTTCCCCGGCGGTCGATGAAGATGTAGTGGCGAATGCCGTTGTTCGCGAAGGGCACGTCGAGGTCGGCACCAGTCATCGCCTCGCGCACGCGAACGAACTCGCTGATCTCGCGCTGGAGCGAGACGAAGTGAAGTCCCGGGCCGTCGTCGACGGTGTTGAAATCCCGCCGCAAGAGGAGCGGATCGCCGTTTTCTCTGGCTCGAGCGGCCTTCTGGGCGTGTCCGACGACACCGCGTTCGCGGGCGTCCGCCTCGGTCGCCTCGATGCGCTCGTCGCTCAGTTCGCTCGTCGCACCGAGTCGTTCGCCGTGATCTCCGACCATCTCTCGCTCCGCGTGTTCCGGGCTGAACATCTTCGAGACGCGCTGGTAGTGGTTTTCCTGGTCGAACCAGACCTCGAGTTGGATGTCCATCGAGGAGACGTGCTGTGTCGTCCCGCCGGCGAACGGTCCCTCCGTGATCGTAACGCGATCTTCGGTCGCTTGACTCTCCCGAAAGCCCGAGCGAAACCCCATGAAAAACGGTGCCTCCTCGGGAACCGAGTCGGGAACGCCGTCGACGTCAGTTCGCTCCGCCGGCAATCCGTCTCCGACGAAGCCGGTCCGTCGGTCGTCCTCGAGTCGCTCGAAGACGTCCGAAAGCCCCGTCTCGACCGAGACGTCGTTCACCGTTTCGCACTCACCGAACAGCCCCTCCTCGGCCTCGAGGACGACCGACGGACGATCGCTCGCGAGGTGAAAGAGGGCATCGAACTCGTCGAACGTCGGACTCTCGCGATCGGTCAGTGCCGCCGGTTCGGGCAGATCGACCGAATCGGGTACCGGATCGTCAAACCGTTCGAAATACGAGGGCGTATAGCCGATGGTGAAGACCAGCCCCTCGTTGCTCCACTCGTAGGCTCGCTCGAGCGTTTCGAAGGCCCGTTCGACGGTCTCTCGGCTCGTCTCGTCCGGGTGGTCGACCAGAGAGAGCGCCACGAGGACGTGGTGTTCGGGCAACGCTACGTTGCCGTCGTCGTCGCTCGAGAGGGCGTCGTTCCAGGCGTGCTGGCGCTCCGGAAGCGAGTCGGGATCGTCCGTTCCCGTCGGCACGTCGGTCGCTCCGCTCGCGCCGTCACCATCGACGGCGTCGAGGCAGGCGGCCAGAGCGGAGACGCCGCCCGCCGCGACCAGTGACCGAACATATTCCCGGCGGGACAGCGAGGACCGGTCGGAGAGTGTCACCAGTCGGTATACGGGGACGGAACGTCCAAAACGTTGCGCTTCGTCGTCGAATATACCGTCACCTGTGACGCCGGTGTTCGATCGTTCGACTCCAGAACTGCTGTCACGAAACCGTCTCTGACTGAACCACCACCGACAATACAGTCGAACCGTGTCGCCCACATTTCGGTATAAATTGCCACCTTCTGAGGGGCGATCACAGAGTCAGGGGGACTCATCCGCGTCTCGCGGTCGGCTGAATTCGGCACCGCGTCTCGAGGTAGCCGAATTCAGCACCGTGACTCGAGGACGGTCGGATTCTGTCGGTCGAATTCAGTAGTGCCAGGGATACTCGTCGAACGACGGCTCCCGTCCTTCGACGAACGCGTCCCGTCCTTCCGCGGCCTCGTCGGTCATGTAGCCGAGGCGGGTCGCCTCACCCGCAAACACCTGCTGGCCGATCATCCCGTCGTCGGCCATATTGAAGCCGTATTTGAGCATCCGCATCGCGGTCGGACTCTTCGAGTTGATGCGCTCGCCCCACTCGAGGGCCGTCTCCTCGAGTTCGGCGTGTGGGACGACCTCGTTGACCATGCCCATATCGGCTGCTTCCTCGGCGGAGTACGTCTTCCCGAGGAAGAACACCTCGCGGGCTTTTTTCTGGCCGATCTGTTTCGCGAGGTAGGCGGACCCGAAGCCGGCGTCGTAGCTCGCGACGTCCGGATCGGTCTGGAGGAACTTCGCGTGTTCGTCGCTCGCAAGCGTGAGATCGCAGACGACGTGGAGGGAGTGACCGCCGCCGACGGCCCAGCCGGGGACGACGCAGACGACCACCTTCGGAACGTGTCGAATGAGCCGCTGAACCTCGAGAATGTGAAGTCGTCCCTGCTCTGAAGCCCGGTCTTCGTCCCCGTCGTACTGATAGCCGTCCTCGCCCCGGATCGTCTGATCGCCGCCGGAACAGAACGCCCACCCGCCGTCGTCCGGCGAGGGACCGTTGCCCGTCAGCAGAATACAGCCGACGTCGGTCTGACGCTTTGCGTGCTCGAGAGCGTCGTACAGTTCGTCGACGGTGCCAGGCCTGAAGGCGTTTCTGACCGACGGCCGATCGAAGGCGATCCGGACCGTCCCGGAGTCGACCGCCCGGTGGTACGTAATGTCACGAAAGTCGCGCTCGAGGCCGTCGACCGGCGTCCAGCGTTCCTCGTCGAAGAGTTCCGAAACCATCGCCTCGAATTTGGTAGGCGGTGGATGATAAGGTTCTGCCTTACTCTTCGTCCGACGCCACTTCGTCCGACGTCAGGTCGCTCGCTTCGAGTTCGCCCGCCAGAAAGCGCTCGCCACGCTCCGTAATGGCGTACATGCCGGTCGTGTACTTCTTCAAAAGTCCGTGCTCGGTCAACTGGCGGCACCGGTGGGCCGCGTACGGCCCGCGACAGATCCCTTCCTCGTCGATGTGCGTCGGTGAGAAGACGTCGTCCGATCGCATCGCTTCGAGGATAGCTTCGTCGGCGGGATCCATCCACTCCGCGGTGTCGTCGCCCATACGCTCCGATAGGCGCTCGCCTTTCAAGTAGAATTCGTTCCGAGCCCGAACTCACTCGAACGGTCGAGCGATCGAACGATTAGGACGGATGTTGGTGGCTGATCTTCTCCGCGACGATTCCCGGAACCGGCGTCCCACAGTCCGTACACTTCCAGGTGGGCGAAACCGTTCCGGACTCCTTTCGCAGATCCTGCCTGAACTCGAGAACCGCACCACAGATGCAGGTGTGCGTCGTCCGCGTCACGACTCGAGTAAGCCGAGTTCCTCCGCGATCAGGTCTGCGATGCGATCTGCAACGTCGGGATCGACCTCGGCAACGTCGTCGCCGTCGTGTAACTGCTCGTTGTGTCGCTCGATCGAGTCCGCCAGATCCGACAGCGGAACGCGCGAACCGGTCTCGCACTCGCCACAGACGATCGGAACCTGCGGATCGCCGTCGTCGGAATCGGGATTCGTCATCCTCGAATCCTCCGTTAGCGAACGGCAAAAACGTACCTGGTTCGTTTTCGACGCTGCTCCGATTCGACCCGGACGGTTCCCGAAGTCCCGGAAATCCCCGCTCTCAGACCGTTCGCTTCGTGAGGGCGACGATCAAAAGAGAGACGACCACAGCCAGGACGCCGAACCCGGGCGTTGGATCGATTCCGTCGTTAGCGGATTCGTTTCGCTCGCGTTCGGTTTCGCTCTCCTGGCCGGTTTCCGCCGCGTCGTCGGATTCGAAGTCGCTACTCGAATCGATCCCGTCGTGGCCCAGGCTGATTCCGTCGTCGCTCGTGTCTCCGTTCGCGCCACCTCCCTCGAGTTGAAGCACGACGACGGCCTGGCCGTGGGATCCGTCGGGGTGGTAAGTCCAGCCTCCGGCTTCCTCGTAGGGACGGGCGTCCGCGATCGGATCGACGTCGGTGTCCCAGGCCTCGTGTGCTTGCTGAACGTAGCCGACCAGCTCGATCCGATCAGCGTGTTCTCCGTCGATCTCCGCCGGACCGTACTCGACGGTCGCGTTCTCGGTCAGACCGTGCATCTCGATGCAGTGTGAGTCGAGGTATCCGTCTCCCTGTGGCAGATTCGACTCCGTTCCGAACTGATCGGCATCCAGTGGCCGATCGTAGTGCTGGGTCAGGGGATACTCGACCGTCATCGGATCGGCGTGGGAGTGCCACTCGAGTTCCTCGCCGGTCGCCACCGTGACGGTCGTGTTCGGGACGGTTTCTCCGACGATCGATTCGCCGGCTTCGTTGACCAGCGTGACACAGAGCTTTCCGGAGCCGTCGCCCAGATACGGCGTTCGATACTCGTCCCGGGGGTTGACGTAACTAATCCAGCTTCCGTCGTCCGCCCCGGCCTCGAAGTACGGATCGCCCTCGTCTGGAACCGGTTCGGTGTATGCCTCCTCCGAGACCGTATCCGAGGACTCTTGGACGGTCGAGTGGCTTGCCGGCGTCGGTGCGGCTGTCGTCACACCTCCCGCGGCGACAGCGCTTACACCGACCGACCCGACCAGTAGCAATACGAGCGCTCCAGTCAGAACCGACCGTCGCGATTCAGACATGACGACCTCCGAACCTCCCTCGACCATCGACCCTCGAGCGCGCTCGATGGGGACTTAACTGCGTTCGCCGGTGACTCGAGTGTGCGGTCGTCCGTGACTCGAGTGCGTTCGTCTCGAGCAGGTGTTTCAGGGACGGACCGTTCGAAGACGGTGACTGTCGTCGTCGAATACCTGTCATTGAAATTGAGTACCTGGGATACCGTCTTCGGTATGAGTCCCCTTCCACGGAGTATGATATCGTTACCGGGGAGACGAGCGCAGTACTGACCCGAAATATCGATCACAGCGGTGTTCGAGGTGTCGATTACAGGCTAGGTCCCGCCACTCGGGAATCGTCGCCTTTCAGGGTGTGGAGAGTCCAAAGTGGTGAACCTGTATGGGTTCGGGTTTGAATCGGAGTAAGTCGATCGTTCTTTCGTTCGACCGCTGCGACTTCCGTGGTCCGAATCGGTCAGCCGATTGCTGCCGCTCGCGGATTTACTCGTGGCAGCAATGTGCGGGACCGGATTCGAACCGGCGGACCCTTACGGGACAGGATTTGACCCGGTTGACGTAAGAACAATGTAACAGGGTCAGTTTTCCTGTCCCGTACCAGTTTAGTATCTGAACTGCAGGACAGATAACCTTCATTGACTTTCAAAACAAGATCGAACGCTCTTGTGTAAACTGGCGGAATAGTGCGTTAACAAGCCATACTGTCTTCCATATTACGGGCTGAGACGCCGGACACATGCGAATGGCGAATACTCGTCGGGTTGTTCGAGCCAGTTCCGCTGTACTACAGAAGAGCGAACGAAACAACAGTTGGTGAACTACCCTCCCCTACTCGCTTACGGCTGACGCCGTTCGCTCCTTGAGGAGAGGGCTTCCTGCTTCCACTGTGAGTTTCAGTGTGGCCCTGCGAATAGGAGTGCAGAATTCTTCAATTGATGGCGATACATTTATATAGAACCGCTATCAATTCGGTTGTTGTTATGGCAGAGCAAATGGGCAACCAGCCGATGGTCGTCATGTCCGAGGAGAGCCAGCGCACCTCGGGCGATGATGCACAGTCAATGAACATTACTGCCGGAAAAGCCGTCGCGGAGGCAGCCCGAACGACGCTCGGTCCCAAGGGGATGGACAAGATGCTCGTCGGCTCGACGGGCGGCGTCGTTGTGACGAATGATGGGGTCACGATCCTCAAAGAGATGGAGATCGAGCACCCGGCCGCCAACATGATCGTCGAGGTCGCTGAGACGCAGGAAGAGGAAGTCAGCGACGGCACCACCTCCGCTGTCGTCATCGGCGGTGAATTGCTCGATCAGGCTGAGGGTCTCCTTGACCAGGACGTGCACGCGACGTCCGTAGAACAAGGCTACCGCCAGGCCGCCGAGAAAGCAAAGCAGATTGTTGAGGAGATGGCGATCGACGTTGACGCTGACGATACTGAAATCTTACAGCAGATTGCCGCCACGGCGATGACTGGGAAAGGCGCAGAGGGGGCCAAAGATCGCTTGGCTGAACTTATTGTCAGCGCCGCCAGCAGCGTCGCTGCCGATGGCCGAGTCGAAACGGACAACATCAAAGTCGAGAAGGTTGTCGGTGGTGCAACCGAGGACTCAGAACTTATCGAGGGAGTTGTTGTCGATAAGGAACGGGTCAACGAGAATATGCCGTATTTCGCTGAAGAGGCCAACGTCGCGGTGCTCGACGACGCTCTCGAAGTTAAGGAGACGGAGGTTGATACCGAAGTCAACGTTACCGATCCCGACCAACTCCAGCAATTCCTCGACCAGGAAGAGGAGCAGCTCCGTGAAATGGTCGATACGGTTGCTGACGCCGGAGCAGACGTTGTCTTCGCACAGGACGGTATTGACGACATGGCTCAGCAGTTCCTCGCAGATGAAGGGATCATAGCGGTGCGCCGCACCAAATCCAGTGACGCCGAACAGATCGCTCGTGCAACTGGGGCCCGCATCGTCGGCAACGTCACCGACATCACCGTCGACGATCTCGGCAGTGCTGGTTCCGTGTCACAGCAGGATGTCGCTGGCAGTCAGCAGATCGTCGTCGAAGATGTCGAGGACGCCAAGTCCGTCACGCTGTTGCTGCGGGGAGGGACTGAGCACGTCGTCGACGAAGTCGAACGCGCGGTTGAGGACAGCCTCGGCGTCGTCAGCGTCACGCTCGACGAAGGCAAGGCATTGCCCGGCGGTGGCGCTCCAGAGACCTACCTGGCACTCGAACTGCGCGATTACGCCGACAGCGTCGGTGGCCGCGAGCAACTGGCCGTCGAAGCCTTCGCCGATGCTCTTGAAATCATCCCGCGCACACTTGCCGAGAACGGCGGACTCGATCCGATCGACTCCCTGGTCGAACTGCGGAGCCAGCACGACGCCGGGAATACGGTAGCTGGACTCAACGCCTACACCGGAGACGCCATTAACATGGATACAGAAGGCGTCTATGAACCACTCCGTGTCAAGACCCAGGCGATCGAATCGGCCACTGAGGCGGCCGTCATGCTCCTGCGCATTGACGATGTCATCGCAGCTGGCGATCTGAAAGGCGGTCAGGTCGACAGTGATGATGACGACGACGCCGGCGGCCCGCCTGCCGGTGGTCCCGGCGGCGGAATGGGTGGCGGTATGGGAGGCATGGGTGGCGGTATGGGCGGGATGATGTGAGTTCCACCAAGTAACGGAACAGCATACGATTGAGGGCACTCGGCTGCACGTCGAATACAAATCCCTCTTACGTCGTCGCCAAACTGCCAACTGATTTCCTTTGTATCGTACTGTGACCCCCCCTCACAATGGGAGGTGTCATTTGTGAGACACAGAGCTGCCTGTCATCGTATCTGCTTCATACGGTACTGTTGGCATGTGAGCTCTCAGCCCATCGGTTATAGTACAATCTGGGTTCGGTATGTCGCCTACCCCATTATTACGTCACAGTCCTTCAGCGCCGCTTTGGGTCTTCTTATTGATCATGATCTTATTTAGTGAAAATAGCGAGACGAAACGGAAATGGGATAGTACGCGGGGCCGGATTCGAACCTCGCCGAGACGATCACCCACGCTCCGCTCGGGTGCGCGACTCGTCTGGTTCGAATTGGTGCCTACTCCTCCGTCGCTTCGCTCCTCAGTGCGCGGGACCGGATTCGAACCGGCGGACCCCTACGGGACAGCGTCCTAAGCGCTGCGCCGTTGGCCTAGCTTGGCTACCCGCGCGCACACTGTGGTTTCTGCGATTCGAGTATGAAGGTGTCGATCCACGACCTTCCCGAGCCACCGGTCGCGCGCGTTACAAGTGGTCGACGACGACCCGACGACAACCGAGTGCCGTCCGGTTAGCTGCTATCCGGCGAGTAGTTCGGTGCTTCGTCGGTAATCACTACGTCGTGGGCGTGACTCTCGGCCTGGCCGGCCGAAGAGACGCGGACGAACTCAGAGCGCGTTTTGAACTCGGGAATCGTTCCCGCACCGACGTAGCCCATCCCCGACTGCATTCCGCCCGCTAGTTGGTGCAGTTCGGATCGAAGCGTTCCCTTGAACGGCGTCGCGGCTTCGACGCCTTCGGGAACGTACTCGTCGTCGTCGGGCTCCTCTTTGAGATAGCGATCACTGTCGCCGGATTTCATCGCGCCGACCGATCCCATCCCCCGATACTGCTTGTACTTCTTGCCGTTCATCGTGACGACTCGGCCGGGTGCCTCGTCGGTACCCGCGAAATACGATCCGAGCATGACCGCGTCGGCACCCGCGGCGATCGCCTTGATCGCGTCGCCGGAGTATCGGATTCCGCCGTCCGCGATGACGGGCACGCCGTGCTCGCTCGCCACGTCCGCGACCTGCGCGACGGCCGTGATCTGGGGCATCCCCGATCCGGAGACGACGCGGGTCGTACAGATCGATCCCGGTCCGATACCGACTTTGATCCCGTCCGCGAAATCGACGAGATCCGCCGCAGCCTCCCGAGTCCCAACGTTTCCGACGACGACATCGGCTTCGACCGCCGCTTTGATCTCTCGAGCGCCCTCGATGACGTTCCGGTTGTGTGCGTGGGCGGTGTCGATGAACAGCACGTCAGCGTCGGCGTTGTCGGCCGCTTCGGCGCGATCCAGTTCGAACGGGCTCACCGCGACGCCGAGACGGAGCCGGCCGTCCTCGTCGCGAACCGCTTCCTTGTACTCGCGGCGCTGGAGGATGCCCTGCATCGTCACCAGGCCGACGAGGAGGTTCTCGTCGTCGACGACCGGAACGCGCTCTATTTTGTGATCGTACATCAGATCGAAGGCGTCGCGTGCGTCGACGTCCTCGTGGACCGTGATGACCTCGTCCGTCATCGCTTCGGTGACGGGATCGTCTTCGTTGACCTCGAGGTGGGGACGGATATCCGTACTCGAGATAATACCGAGTACTTCCCCGCGCGTGTTGACGACCGGTGCGCCACCGACTCCCTCGCGGGCCATCAGATCGTCGACTTCGCGGACGCTCATCTCCGGGTCCGCGGTGACGACGGAATCGAGCGGAATAATGAGTTCGTCGGCG
Organism: Natrarchaeobius halalkaliphilus; assembly: GCF_003841485.1. Taxonomy (NCBI): domain Archaea; kingdom Methanobacteriati; phylum Methanobacteriota; class Halobacteria; order Halobacteriales; family Natrialbaceae; genus Natrarchaeobius; species Natrarchaeobius halalkaliphilus. The sequence goes on from NZ_REFY01000003.1 coordinate 147,378, forward strand.
GTTTTGACGCGTTCGATCTCCTCGACCATCTCGTCGATGTTCATGTTACGATGGAGGACACCGAGACCGCCGTGGCGGGCCATCGCGGTCGCCATTCCGCTCTCGGTCACCGTGTCCATCGCAGCCGAGAGGATCGGGACGGAAACTTCGACCGTTTTCGAGACGCGAGAAGTCAGGTCGGCGTCGTCGGGTTCGACGCGGCTCTCTTTGGGTCGAAGGAGAACGTCGTCGAACGTCAGCGCTTCCGGTACGTCGAGTTTCGAAGAATATGACCCGTGCTCGGGAACATCGTTCGCCATGTAAACCGTCCGAAGCCGCGAGCAAAAAGCGTTGCGAGATAGAAAGCGGATTCGACCGCGTGACGCGGCCGTCAAGGATCGTCATGCGAGCGCATTCGCCCGATCCGTCACGGCGAGTCGTTGTCGAACTGATCCATGGAATACCGGCTGTGGCAGTTGTGACACTGATATCCTCCGTCGATGTGCTCGTAGAGTCGCTCTCCACACTGCTGACAGCGGCCGTACGGGTAATTCATCTGACCGATACCTGGAACGCGAGTGGATTAAGTTCTCCGGCCGCCGTCTCTTACGGTATGGACGATCACACTCGCGATCCGAGCGTCGATCCGCCGCCGACTGGTGATCCGACGGGGTGGCTCGAGGCGAAAGGGCGCTGGGAGCACGCGACGCTTCGACGGGCGGTCGTCCACGGCGTCCGGCTGTTCAACTCGGGGGCCTATCACGAGAGCCACGACTGTTTCGAACTCGAGTGGTACAACTACGGCCGTGGGACGACCGAAAGCGCGTTTCTCCACGGAATGGTTCAGGTGGCTGCGGGCGCGTACAAACGCTTTGACTTCGAAGACGACGACGGGATGCGATCGCTCTTCGAGACCGCGCTCCAGTATCTGCAGGGAACGCCGAGGGACTACTACGGCGTCGACGTCCTCCAGGTTCGAACGGTCCTGACGAACGCCATCAATGAGCCGGGCCGAATCGACGGCTGGGACATCCCACTCGACGGGGAGCGACCGGTCGCCCGTCCGGACGACTACGAATACCTCGACGAACTCGAAGGGTAACCGGATAGTCCGTGCCGGTCGTCTGCGATCCGACGCCCGCGCGTCCGGCCGGCGCTCTGGTCGGTCAGACTACCGAACTCGCAAAAGACCGAACGGCATTTGAAGACGTAGCCCAATCTGTACGTAATGAGAGTTGCACAGATCGGGTCGGGAACGCCGGAGATTGCAGTCGTTGCGGGCATCCACGGTGACGAGCCCTGTGGGGTTCGCGCCATCGAACGTCTCCTCGATGAGCGCCCGACCGTCGAACGTCCCGTCAAACTCGTCGTCGCCAACGAAAAGGCACTCGAGCGTCAGGTCCGATTCGTCGACGTGGATCTGAACCGGGCGTTCCCTGGAGGACCGAACGCAGGGACCCACGAAGGTGAACTCGCCCACGAACTGGTCGGGGAGCTCGAAGGGTGCCTGACGTTCTCGATGCACTCGACCCAGAGCCACGCCGATCCGTTTGCGATCGTCAATTCAGTCACCGAGACGGCGACGGACCTCGTTCCACAGCTTCCCGTCGCGGCGATGGTCGAGACGAGTAACTTCGCTGAGGGACGACTCTTTTCGGAGATCGAAACGATCGAAGTCGAATGCGGGCTGCAAGGATCGGAGACGGCCGCCCAGAACGCAGACCGGTTGACTCGAGCGTTCCTGACGGCCGTCGAAGCGCTCCCCGGCGATACGGTCCGACGGGATCTCCCGGTCTACCGCCTCACTGACGTTATCGGCAAGAACCGGGCCGACACGTACGAGGTGTTCGTCGACAACTTCACCGAGGTCGAACCCGGCGATCCGTTCGCCGCCGCCGACGGAAGTACACAGGTGGCATCGGACTCGTTCTACCCCGTTCTGATGTCTCCGAACGGCTACCGTGACGTCTTCGGCTACGCAGCCGAGAAAATCGACGTTCTGACGACGACGCCGACGGCGGATTGATCCGTCTCGTCCAGATCAATTTGGCCGTCCGAGATACGCACAATTTTCCCCGCCGGGGGAGGATTGATACCGCGAGGATCCCTTTCGGTGAGTGATGACTGCTACGCTTTCGCTGTTCGTCGCCCTGTTCGCGGAGCTGTTCCCGAACGGGATCAGCCACTACGCGATCGGCGGACTGTTCGTCGGCCTCGGGGTCGCCGTGATCTACCTCGGTACGGGGACCGCCGCCGGCGCGAGTACGTTCCTCGAGTCGACGCTCTCTTACGGATCGAGTCTCTCGCGGTTCCAGCAGTATCGTCCATCGCGCGACTGGCGCATCGTCTTCACGGTCGGCATCGTCATCGGAGCCGCCATCTACGCGGTGACGGTCTCACCACAGGACGGCCTCTGGACGACTGACGTCCAGTGGTGGAGGCTGTTCGTCGGTGGCGTCTTGATCGGGATCGGTACCCGCGTCGGGAAGGGCTGTACGTCGGGTCACGGCGTCTGCGGCGTCGGCTCGGTCTCGAGTGCTTCGTTCGTCGGCGTCGCGACGTTTCTGTTCATCGCGATCGGAACGGCACAGCTAATCCAGGCCGTGGGGGTGAGCCCGTAATGTCCCCAGAGCACGACCAACACCCGCTGTTCCTGCCGCTCGTGTTCGTCGGCGGATTGCTCTTCGGGTTCGGCCTCGGGTTCAGTCACATGGCTCAGCCGGAAGTCGTCCTGAGCTTCCTGCAGTTTACGGACTTCGGATTGCTGTTCGTGATGTTCGGAGCCGCAATCGTAACCGGAATCACGTTCTTCGGCGTCAAACAGTTCCGGAGTCGCGCTCCCCTGACGGGTGCGGTCTACGAGCGGCGGCTGAAGAGCCTCGACAAGAACGTCGTCATCGGCGGCGGAATATTCGGAATCGGGTGGGGACTGTCGGGTATCTGCCCCGGAGCAGCGTATGCCAGCCTCGGAATCGGGAACGTCCCGATCCTCTACGGTATCGCCGGAATGTTCGTCGGCGCTTACATCCAGGGATTCTGGCGCTCAGCGCGCACCGAGAGAAACACGCCTGCGACGACCGCCGACTGAGTTTATCACGTCTGTTCGTATCGAAAGACGCGTATCGACTCGTATGAAACCTGTCACTGTTCCATATAGAAGGGCCACAACAGTCAATGAGGAGAACCGTGATATGTTGACGTATGACTCAGCGAGTCGTCTGTCCGTACTGCGACGAACCGACGAGCGTCGACATTAATATGACAGTTATGAGAACTGTCAAATCGGCTGGCTCCCTGAAAGAGGGGTTCGCGAGATCCGCGACGTGTACGGAGTGTGACGAACAGTTCAGCTGCAAGACGAAGCTGTCCTGACGGGACGTCGATTCGATACGAGACCAACACGCCGATAGTTCTCCAGCCCTGCATTTCTCTCGATGAGTGAGGATCCGGAGCCGTCGATGAACATCAGCGGCGGGGAGAGCGGCGGCGGTATTGCCACCGAGTTCGATCCGTCGACCGCCGAAACGCGCGCCGAACGCGTTATCGACCGATTGGGCGAACTGTACTGGCAGAAGACCTACGGCGGTCAGGACGCGTTCACCTGTCTCGTCCGGACGATTCTGAGTCAGAACACGAGCGACAAGGCGAGTCAACCCGCTCACGACGACCTGCTCGAGCGATACGGGGGCGGAAACGTCGACCTCGCAGAATCACTCGCGAGCGCGGAACGATCGGAACTCGCGGAGACGATCAGCTCCGCGGGCCTCTACAACCAGAAATCCGAGGTCATCATCGAAACGGCCGAATGGGTCAGAGAACAGTTCGGCTCCGCTCGCGCGTTCGATGCGTTCGTCAAGGACGAAGAGCCGGAGACGGTCCGCGAGACGCTCCTCTCGGTTCGTGGAGTCGGCCCGAAGACCGCCGACTGCGTGTTGCTGTTTGCGGGCGGGCGCGTCGGTATCTTTCCCGTCGATACCCACGTCCATCGGATCTATCGCCGTCTTGGTATCGCCCCTGCGGACGCGGATCACGAGGGGGTTCGATCCGTCCTGGAACGCGAGGTTCCGGCCTCTAAGTGCGGGTTCGGGCACACGGCGACGATCCAGTTCGGCCGCGAATACTGTCGAGCTCGAAAGCCGGCGTGTCTCGAGGATCCCGACGCCTGCCCGATGGGTGATCTGTGTGATCAGGTCGGCGTCTATCCGGAGACGAACGAGATCGTCGACCCGTCGGACGCGTAGGTGCGGTTATCGTCCGAACGAGCTGTCTGTCAACCAATCGAAAACGTCGTATCGGAAGAAAGTCCTACAGGAATCGGAACGTCTCGAGGTTCTTCGGCGCGAACGTACGCATGTTGTACTCGTGATAGAGTGCCGAAGAAAGGTCCTGAGTCGATCGCTCGTCGCCGTGAACGCAGAGGACCTTTTCGGGTCGCGGGTTCATCGTTTTGACGAAGTTCTCGAGGCCCGCGCGGTCTGCGTGGCCGGAGAAGCCGTCGACAGTTTGGACGTCCATGTTCAACGAAAGGGTTCCGCGACTGTTGTCGTCGTTTCTCGCACCGACAGCGCTGGTCGGGATCTCGTCCCAGCCGTTCTGAATGCGTCGGCCGAGGGTTCCCTGTGCCTGGTAGCCGACGAAGACGAGCGTCGAGTCCGGGTCGGGACCGATGTGGCCGAGCCAGGACATGATGGGACCGCCGGTAACCATCCCGGACGTCGAGAGGATGATACACGGACCTCCGTCTGCGACCTCCTGACGTTCTTCTTCGCCGGCATCGATGTGATTGAACTCCTCCGCGAGGAAGGGGTTCTCGTCGTCGTGGAAGATCCGATCGCGAAGGTCGTCGCGGAGGTACTCGGGATAGGTGGTGTGAATCGCTGTCGCTTCCCAGATCATTCCGTCGAGGTGAACGGGCATCGATGGGATGTCTCCGCTGCGCATCGCCTCCTCGATAACAAGCATGATCTCCTGGGATCGACCGACTGCGAACGCCGGAATGACGACTTTCCCACCCTTGTCGTAGGTTTTCTGGACGACCTCTTTCAGTTTCGTCTCGGAGTCCTGTTGGTCCGTCTGATAGTCGTTTCGACCGCCGTAGGTCGACTCGAGAACGAGCGTCTCGACGCGGGGAAAGTCGTTGACAGCGCCGTTGAACAGGCGAGTATCCGTGTAGTGAATGTCGCCCGAGAACGCGACGTTGTAGAGGCCGTCTCCGATGTGGAAGTGACTCACTGCGGAGCCGAGAATGTGGCCCGCGTTGTGGAACGTGAGCTTGATGTCGGGTGCGATGTCCGTGACGTCGCCGTACTCGAGTGGAATGCAGTGTTTGATCGCCTCGCGGACCTGTTCAGACTCGTAGGGTGGCGTACGCCCTTCCTTGGCCGCAACGTCGAGGTAGTCGAGCGTGAGCAGGCCCATCAGGTCCCGCGTCGGCTCGGTACAGTAAATCGGCCCGTCGTAGCCGTACTTGAACAGAAGGGGAATAAGTGCGGAGTGGTCGAGGTGGGCGTGAGTGAGGACGACCGCGTCGATCGTCTGCGGTCCTGCTCCGAGCGCCTCTGGCGCGTGGAGGTACGGCACCTCGCCCTCGGCACCGGGTTTATCACCACAGTCGACGAGGATCCGCGTTTCTGCCGTCGAGAGGATGAACGAGGCACGACCGACCTCTCGACAGCAACCGAGCGTGCTGATACGGACGTACTCGTCGTCGGACATCTCCTCGCGGTGGATCTGTCGGCCGACTCGTTCGAGGATGTCCCGTCGTTCGTCGCGTTCTTGTTTGAGGAAACTCCGAACGTTCGAAACCGTCGACGATTCGATCGGTGGCGTGCGAACGACCTCCGGCGTCCAGCCGACGTTTTTCGTAATATCGCGGAGGGTCGAGCCGTGACGGCCGATGACCATTCCCGGTTTCTCGGCCTCGATAACGACCTCGCCAGTGTCGATGTGGAAATCCAGATCCGTGACCCCCGCTTCTTCGGGGATTACGTTCATAACCTGCTCTCGAGCCTCTTCGGGCCGAGAGAGAACGCTCGGATCGGGTCGGACGGTGATCCGCTTTCGGAGCTTGCTCGCGAGCTTCCGGACGAGATCACCCTGCCGGGCGAACTTCTTCGGGTCGCGCGTATAGAGGACCAGCTCCGGTCCTTCGTACTTCACCGAGGAGACCGAGATATCGCTCGGTAGCTCGCTCGTGATCTCTGCTTGCAAATCGTCGAGTTGCTGCTCTACAGTGCTCATAATCGCCAGATGTGGCTTGCGCGAACTCGCCGCCAGGGGTCGAGTTCGTCGAGATGGTGGGGAAACTGAGAGCGCCACGACCGTCCCCGACGGGACGGCGCAGCACGTCTCCTGTTCCGAATCATCCTGTGTAACTCCGTATCGTGACGAACACGTCCCCAGGTCGGTTATCCTGGTTTGTGCGGGAAGATTCCAGGGAGAACCCGCTTACCTGACGCTATTCCCTGCGTGGTATAAAAGCCTTCGCAAAAGCAAGGACGCTCGGGCCCGAACTCGAGTCGAGAGAGACCGATGAACGTCACACGAGAGCGCGTTGGCACCGAACGTGAGTGGATCAAAAACCGATCGAACACCGTCGTTCCCGTCATCAACGACGTCCGTGACGATCTAGGGGAGATATTCGACACCGACGTCGATCCGGTAACCGAGACGCAGTACGTCGACGAAGTCGATACGGTGTTCGCCGATGGGGATCTGGCGGTCAACGTCGCCGCGCTGGTCGCCATCCTCCGTGAACTCGACGTGACGGGAGATCATCCCGGATTCGTCGTCGACGAACTCCTGGGTCGCGAACTCGCGGCGACGATCGCCGGAACCCAACCGTTGCGGACGTTGGGTGAGGCGACGTTTCATTACGCGGACCTCCACGTTCACGGCGACGACGACGAAAACGCGGGCGTCGACGATCTCGAGGCAGCGCTCGCAGCAGGATTTCAAGAGCGAATACCGGGATGGAGCTGGACCGAACGCGAGAGCCCCTTCGCCCTCGAATCCACGGAACGTCCGTAACACCGGTCGTCGGAGCATCCATCCGATTATCGGAGAATCCGTCTCTCGAGCGAGACCCTCGTTTTCCGGTCCGGTTCAGCCGTCAGACGGTTCGACGTCTGATGAACCCCGCTCAGTTCTCGCCCGCCACACCGTCGTCAGATTACTCGTCTTCCTCCGATCCGTCCTGTCCCTCGATCTCCTCTCCGTCCGGCACTTCCTCGGGTTGTTGTTCCTGTTGTTGCTCCCGTTGCTGGATGATTTGATCGTAGAGATCGGTTCCAGCCAGTACGGAGATTTCTCCCGTTCGGAGTGCATCGACAAGCACGTCGGCAGAGCCGTCGACGCGATAGACGCCACCCTCTTGTTCTTCCTCTTCGATACTGAGATCAGCTTCGGCTTCCGAGTCCACGCGACCCTCGAAGTCGTCTATCGCGTCCTCGAAGAGTTCCTGTTGTCGTTGAATCGCCTCTTCCTCCGAGAGTTCCCCCGCCATCGCTCGTTGTTGGAGTTCCTGAAGATCGCTCGCGTCCGGTTCAGCGAGCGCGGTGAGGTGGCCGTCCTCTTCGGCCCCGTCGCCGTTCTCGCCGTCGATGGCGCTGAGATCCGAACAGCCAGCGATCGAAGCCGCGATACCCGTGCCGGTAAGCTGAAGAACCCGTCGACGGGTTCGGAGGTTCGTCATCATTCACTAGCTCGCGGGTTCGACCGACCGTAAGGCTTTATCTACGACTCGGCTTCACACGTTCGAGCGTGTCGTATTCCTTTTATCCAACCGACGGCTAGCGGTCCCCAGTGACCACGACGGAAAACGCGGCTATCCACACCATAGAGCAGCCGTCGATCGCGGCCGGCCACGACCTGATCGAAAGCGGGCTCGAGCGAGACGCGCTCGTGACGGTGTTCGGACGATGCACGGTCGACTACGACGGGCGGGCCTCGAGTCAACTCGACGCCGGCGACCGCCACGTGATGCTCAAACCCGACGGGACGACGCTGGTTCACACCGACGAGGGACAACAGCCGGTCAACTGGCAGCCGCCCGGCTGCGAACACGCCGTTCGGCGCGTGGCCGCGGACGACGGTACCGAGGAACTCGTTCTCGAGACCAATCGATCGACGCCGGCGGAACGGCTTCTCGTTCGATTTTCGACCGTGCGACAGATATCTGCGTTCTCGGGAACCGACGAGAGCGATCTCACGCTGTCGGGAACCGAAGAGGATCTCCGGACGCGCATCCTCGACGAGCCGGAGCTGCTCGGGACGGGCTTTACACCGCTTGCGACCGAACGGGAGACGCCGGCCGGAGCGATCGACATCTACGGCGAGGATTCTTCGGGACGGGCCGTCGTCGTCGAACTCAAACGCCGCCGAGTGGGTCCGGACGCGGTGAGTCAGCTTCGCCGCTACGTTGATTCGCTGGGCCGAGACCTCCACGCCGACGCGTCGATCCGCGGAATTCTCGTCGCACCGTCCGTGACGGATCGCGCCGACCGACTGCTGGCCGAGCACGGACTCGAGTTCGTCTCGCTCGAGCCGATAGCGGAGTGAGAAAGACACGGGACCGTCCAAAAACACGGCTGTCGGCCAAAGCCACAGTCACTGTCCGGAACAACAGTTGAACGATACGGAAAACGTCCGTCCGATAGTACTCGTTCGTTCGCCAGTACCTGAACGCTCGAGACACTCGTCGGTTCGGTATACGGTTTTCTACTCCTCGAGCAGTCGCTTTAGTCGATCGAGTTCCGTCAGCGCTTCGACGGGGGTGAGGTGGGCGAGATCGAGCGACCGGAGTTCGGCGGCGACGTCGACGGGGACGTCCCCGCCATCCGCGGTTGCGGTCGCCGTCGAACCGTCCGGTACTCGCCTATCGACCGCCCGCTCGTCTCCGAGCGTTCCCTCCGCCTCGAGTTCGTCGCCGTCGGTCTCGGCGGCCAGCTCTCGAGCGCGGTCGACGACGTCCCCGGGAACGCCAGCCGCTGTCGCGACCTCGACGCCGTAGGACCCCGTCGCCGCACCGGGAGCGACTTCGTGGCGGAAGACGACGTCGCCGTCGTCCTGACCGACCTCGAAGTGGAGTGTGAACGCGGCCTCGAGATCGTCCGCGAGTTCGGTTAGAGCGTGGTGATGGGTCGCAAATAGGGTCGTCGCGCCGACCACGTCGTGGACGTGTTCGGTGATCGCTCGCGCGAGTGCGAGGCCGTCCGCGGTCGACGTTCCCCGGCCGACCTCGTCGAGCAAAACGAGCGAGCGGTCGTCGGCCTCGCGGAGGATCGTCGCCAGTTCGTCCATCTCGACCATGAACGTTGAACGTCCGCCCGCGATGTCGTCGCTCGCGCCGACGCGCGTGAAGATCTGCTCGACCGGAGTGAGTCGGGCTGAGTTCGCGGGGACGAAGCTCCCGACCTGTGCCAGCAGTACGATCTGGGCGATCTGTCGCATGTACGTCGACTTCCCCGACATATTCGGCCCAGTTATCACCGCCAACCGCTGATCTCTGGACAGGTGTACGTCGTTTGGAACGAACGACTCCTGGGTCCGCTCGACGACCGGATGGCGACCGCCCTCGATCTCGATCTCGAGACCGGGTTCCCCTTCGCCGCCGCCGTCCATCCCGCCGGTGCACCCGTCGATCTCGGGTCGACAGTAGTCGTACTGAGCGGCGACCGTCGAAAGCGAGACCAGCGCGTCGAGGGTCGCAACTGCCTCCGCGAGTCGCTGAACCCGCTCGACTTCGGTTGCGATCTCGCGACGAACCGCACAGAAGATATCGTACTCGCGCTCGTCCGCTCGCTCCTCGGCGCTGACGATCCGATCCTCGCGATCTTTGAGTTCCGGCGTGACGAACCGTTCTGCGTTCTTTAGCGTCTGACGGCGCTCGTAGTTCTCCGGGACCGATTCGAGGTTCGGATTCGTCACCTCGAGATAGTAGCCGTGGACCGAGTTGTAGTCGACCTTGAGCGAGTCGATGCCGGTCCGCTCTCGCTCTCGCTCCTGTAGGTCGTCGATCCATTGCTTCCCGTCGCGTGCGCTCGAACGCAGATCGTCGAGCCGCCCGTCGTAGTCCTTCGCGATGATTCCACCCTCCGTGATCTCGATCGGCGGATCGTCGACGATGGCGTCGTCGACGAGCGTCCGGACGTCCGAGAGAGGGTCGAGCTGGTCGAAAAGTCGCTCGAGTCGCTCGCACTCACAGTCGTCGAGGTGCTCGCGAAGTGTCGGAATCACCGCGAGAGTGTCGCGAAGGGATCGGAGATCCCGAGCGTTCGCGCGTTCTCGCGAGATCCGCCCGATGAGGCGCTCGAGGTCGTAGACGTCTCGAAGGAGGTCGTGTACGGACTCGCGGGTCTGGACGTCACCGGTCAGCTCCTCCACGGCGTCGAGTCGCGACTCGATTCGATCGGGATCGAGCAGCGGCCGTCGAAGCCAGTCTCGAAGTTTCCGACCGCCGAGGGCGCTTGCAGTCTCGTCTACGACGCCGGCGAGCGTCGCGTCCTCGTGACCGCGGACGGCCCGCGGCTCGAACAGCTCGAGGCTTCGCAGTGCAACGGCGTCGAGCAGCAGGTACTCGCGGGGATCGTATCGGGTGAGGTGGGTGAGATACTCGAGGCGGGTTCGCTGTGGATCGTCGACCGCAGCGAACCCCTCCCGGTCGTCGTCAGCGGTTTCGCGTTCGGTTTCCCCCCGTTCGCCCTCGTGTTCGCCGCCGCGAACGTACTCTGCGTACGCCAGCAAGGCACCGCAGGCTCGTATCTCGGCGTCAGCAGCGAGCAGCGCATCGGGGTCTCCGAAGTACGACGACAGCAGGTCCGTCCCGCGAGCGAGTTCGAACGCGTCGGGATCGAACGGCGTCACCATACAGTCGTCGGGAAGGACGTCCTCGGATGCGAACGGACCGACGACGGCCTCCGCGGGATCGAACCGGCTGATCTCGTCAGCGATCGTCTCGCTCGAGTTCGAACTCGTCGCGAGGAAATCGCCGGTCGAGACGTCGAGGAGAGCGAGTGCGAGTGTCTCAGCCACGTCTTCGCCGTCCGCGGCATTCGCGCTGGTCGTCGCGTTTTCCCGATCTTGGGCGCCTTCACCTCCCGATCGAGCCCCGCCGCCATCGCCGCGTGCGACCGCGGCGACGAAGTTGTTGTCGTCGCTCGCGAGCAGTTCGTCCTCGGTAAGCGTCCCCGGCGTGATGACGCGAGTCACCGCTCGTTCGACGACGCCGGGCGACTCGCCTGGCTCTTCGACCTGATCGGCAACGGCCACGCGATAGCCCGCCTCGAGAAGCGTTTCGATGTACGATTCGGCGTTGTCGATGGGAATGCCGGACATCGGATACTCTCCCGTGCTGTCCTCGCGACTGGTGAGTGCGATCTCGAGTAGCCGCGCCGTCCATTCGGCGCCACCACAGAAGGTCTCATAGAAGTCCCCGACCTGAAAGAGGACGAGCGCGTCGTCGTAGCGCGCACAGAGATCGTGGTATTGACGCATCATGGGCGTCAGCTCGTCGCGTTTCTCGGCCATCTCTTCGGGAGGGCCAAGCGCCGGATCCATACTCGAAGTCCGCCACCGGACGCGGAAATAGCTTGCTGGTCGTGAACCGACCGCCGATTGCGACGTCGGACGTAGGTGCCCCGAGGACGATCGATCAGCACAGCTTCGGAGGTGTTCTGTTGGATCGGTAGCTACTCCTCGAGCGGCGTCCCGGAGGTCCGGTCACGAAGGTCGACGCCGATGGCGAAGACGATTCCGAGAACAGTGCCGAACAGGACGTGACCGATCAGGCTCTCGATGGCTATCCCCGGAAAGTCGCCGGCCGCCTGAGTTCCGATCGTTTCGAGCCAGACTGGGAGAACGATCAGCGGAAGGATCGCCCAGATCGCTAGCCCGAAGACGAAGCCAGCGGCGATAACGCGGAGTGTCACGCCGGTTCGTGAGAGCACTTCCGTTTCGGGAGTCGTCTTCAACACGCCAAGGACGGGATCTCTGCTGACGACGTATCCGAAGACGAGACCGAGGACGGCTCCATGTGCGAGATGGATTCCCCAGCCGACGACCCCGACGGCCTCGAGACCGTAGATAGCGGGGATCGCTCCCGACAGAATTTCGGGATCGACCAGCCACATGATGAGGCCGAAGGCGGCCGCTCCGATCACACCGCCGACGATCCCGCCGATTGACCATCCCCAGCTACTGCTGATGCCGAACGCGGACACGGTATCGGACTCGGTGCTCATGGCGAGGCAGTCTACCACAAGTGGTGGTAAAAGCGTTTGTCCGTCACGAGCGACGACCCCTTCTGACGATCCCTTATCCGGGTTTCGATAGTAGCCACTGCACATCAATACATCTCTGTAGGACTGCAGGGCCAGACGGACGTCTCGAGGGTGAATACGATGTGTCGGAGGTGACCGACGGTGGTCCGTCTAGGTTGGAATTATATGGATGAGACTCGATAAGATACCGTGGAGTACGAACTGCTCGGCTGGCCGCCAGACGGACCGACGCTTCGACTCGATTACGAGCGGTTCAGTTATGCGGGCAAATTCGTCATGTCGAACACCGGCAAAGCAGTCGCCCGAACCGAAGACGACGAGGCGAGCGAACGACTCGATCTGAACGGCGATACCGACGGTGAACGCGACCACGATGTCGGACGGATCGTCGCCGCCGCGGCGTTCAACGAGGACCGCACCGACGACGAAACGTTGTGGATTCGGTACGTCACGGTCGACCGCGCACACCGCGGCGATGGTATCGGTCCGAAACTCCTCTCCCTCGTGCGCGAGCGCGCCCTGAAACGCGGCTACGATCGCCTCCGAATCGCCGTCAATAATCCGTTCGCCTACGAAGCACTCTATCGGACCGGATTCGTGTACACCGGCGAGACGACGGGTATCGCTGAACTCCTCCTCGAGTATCCGTCGCCGCTCGAACTCGACGAGCGAAGTGGCGACGGGGTAGCCGATTCACAGAGCCGCCACAAAGACGTCCGCTTCGAACGCTACCAGGCCGGCCTCGAGGAATTTCGCGAACGCGATCTCTCCGAGGCCGAAGAACGATTTCTCGAGGACCGGCGAGAGCGGACACCGCCGAATCCGAGAGCCAGTCGATAATCACAACTCTATCCCGTACAGCGATCCCGACGACTTGCTTCTCTTTATCATGGGACCGTATCGGATTCTCGATCCTACGTATCCGTACCCGAAAGGCGAATATCAACTTCCGCCGGACCCTCTCGCACCAACCGACTCATACGGTCTACTGTAAGTCGTTACCGGGGCGACCGCGAGCCTTCCTGCGGTCGCTCCGGTAAAAAGTCACAGCAAACCGTATGACTCCACCTGCTCACGTAACCTCGGTCGGTGTGGATTTGGATCTCGTGACGACCACAGCAACAGCGAATCGAGATCCGGTAGCTCATAGCCCAGCTCAAGCATCATGTACAGGATGTTTGTGACAGGTACGTCGTCTAGTACATCGACTGGTGAAGGCGCTTGAGAGGACACACTTAAACCGCCATCACCGGCCACGTTCACACTTACACCGACAGAATAACCGATAGCCAGCGACGGGTTGAATAAGTCAGTGCATTACCGAACAGGGTCTCTTACTCAGGGAACGTGCGTCGTCAGTGACGATCGTGACTCCCCACATCCTCGTGGCGAGTGTGACGATCGGACTCGAGGAACCGTTCCTCGAGGTCCTGTTTCGACCACTGGTCGTCGATCCCGCGGATCTCGAACCGTGCGCCGCCGTCGGCGCTTTCGTGAACGGAGATGTTCCACCCGTGTCCGGCGACGACCTCCTGGACGATCGAGAGGCCCAGTCCGGTCCCGGACTGTGCGCTCGTGTATCCGTACTCGAAGATCCGGTCGCGTTCGGCTGGCGGGATCCCCGGCCCGTTGTCCTCGACTGCGACCCCGTCGTCGATCGCGGTGACTCTGATGGTATCCGCACCTGATGCGTGATCTTGTACGTTTCTAAATAGGTTCTCGAACAGCTGTCTGAGTCGCGACTCGTCGGCTTCGACGACGCCGAGATCCGGATCGATCTCGACTCGGATTCCCTCGAGGGCGACGCCGTTTCGAGCCCCCTCGACGACGGATTTCAGGCTCGCAGGAGTGGTCTCCCGGATCGGCTTGCCGCTTTCTGCCAGTGCCAGTAAATCGTCGACGAGCGTTTCCATTCGATCGAGGGCCGTTCGGATCTCGTCGAAGTGTTCCTCGGACCCCGTCTCTTCGGCCAGCGTGAGGTAGCCTGACATCACGTTGATCGGGTTTCGGAGGTCATGAGATGCGACGCTCGCAAAACGCTCGAGTCGCTCGTTTTGCTGTTTCAGCTCTGCTTCGCGAACGCGCAAGCGCTCGGTTCGCTCGAGGCGATCGAGAACCAGCTCCGTGTGGGCGGCGATCACTCGAGCGAGCTCCAACTGTAACGAGCTGAATCCGCCTTCGGAGAGCGTCCCGCTTATCATCACCCCGTGTTTGCCGATCGGGACGATGTACTCCGCCTCGACCGGCGTCTCGGGGTTGTGTGCGTCCTCGTGATTTTCGATGTCCTCGAAGAGTTCGGGGGTGCCCTTCTCGAATGCGTTCCAGGCGAGGCTCTCACCGCTGTCGAACGTTGGTGGATGTTCGAACGTCTCGAGGGCGGTCTCTGACATCGCAGCCGGCGCTAACTGCGTATCGTTTCGGAGCCAGATCCCCGTCAGCGAGAGCTGGAGGATAACCTGTGCCGCATCGACGGAGACCTGACACGCGTCCCTCTTCGATCTCGCCTCGATGAGGTTCTGCGTCGCATCGTGGAGTCCGAGGAGGATCCGATCGCGCTCTTTGCTCCGGACGTCGTACAGACCGACGAGTAACCCGATTCCGACACCGGCCGTCGCGCTGTTAACGACGAGGTAGTACGGGAGGTTCAACGCGACACCACCGGATTGCTGAGTGAACACGATGAGGAATCCGATCCCACCGAACGTCGTCATCCCGGCGACGAACCACGCACAGATCCAACACGCCGCGTTCGAACCGAGGTTCCGGGTCGTGAGCCAGTAAATCGCAATGGCGACGAGGAGGGAAACCAAAAGCGGTCCCACATCTCGAAACAAAAACGCAACTGTCGACGCGCTCTCGACGACGACGAGCCGATAACCGTGAACGCCGACGAGAAGCATCGACAGCGCTCCCATTACGTAGACTGCTAGTTTACTATTCGACTCGCATCGCCTCATCACGGTCGGTATCGTATCTCTGCTTCTCCCTGAAAAGCTAATCTATGCGATATTCTGACAATTAGTGCGAGAATTCGACGGCGAAGACCGGAGCGAGTGACGTCCGAGAACGCGAGTCGAGCTTTCGACGGATCGACCGAACCGTTTTTGCGATGGCGGCGGATAGCTGGAATCGATGGACGTACTGATCGTCGGCGCGGGATCGATGGGGACGTGGGTCGGCCGAACCATCGATGCTGACGTCACCTTCGTGGATATCGATGCCGATGCCGCATCGGATGCCGCCGCCGCGATCGGCGGCGACGCCGACGATCTCGACGGATCTACGCGGTACGAGGTCGTCTGCCTCGCCGTTCCGATGACACACGTCACCGACGCGGTCGCCGGTCAGGCCGATCGTGCACAACGAGCGCTCGTCGACGTCTCCGGTGTGATGGGGCCGCCTCTCGAGTCGATGAAAGCTCACGCACCCGGACTCGAGCGAGCGAGCCTTCACCCGCTGTTCGCGCCGGAACGTGCACCCGGCACGATCGCCGTCGTTCGTGACCGATCGGGACCGGTGGTCGACGAACTCCTCAGACGATTCGAGAGGCGCGGAAACGATCTCGTCGAGACCGACGCGATAGAACACGACGAGGCGATGGAGACGGTACAGGCGACGACGCACGCGGCCGTCCTCTCGTTTGCTCTCGCGGCGAAGTCGGTACCTGACGGATTCGAGACGCCGATTTACGAGCAGCTGCGGACGCTTGCCGAACAGATGACGGAGGGGACGCCGCGCGTCTACGCCGATATCCAGGAGACGTTCGACGGCGCGGATGCGGTTGCAGAGGCGGCCACCGAGATTGCGGCTGCCGATGGTGACGAACTCGAGGCGCTGTATCGCGATGCGGCGACACGGTGGCAGGCCAACGACGCGTCGGGCGGCACGGAAGACGGACGGAAAAGCGAGGCCAGAGAACGCGAGAGGGCGGACGAGGACGGGCGATCGGGTGAGTTCGAGTGAACGATCAGCGCGAGGCGATCCGCTCGAACGCCAAGTACTTACGAAACGTGCGACCGATCGACCCCGACGAGATCTGTACGTACGTTCCAGACGATCCACATCCCGCGGTCGTTCGACAGCACCTCCGGGAAGACGCCGTCGATCTCGGACTCCTCGAGCGTGACGACGGAACGTTCGTTCCCGTTACCGAGGAACCGGTTTCGCCACGAACCGAGCCGGTCCGTTCGATTCCCAGCGCGTACGAACAGCGGCTCGAGGACCTGCTGGTCGAACGATACGGCGTGAACTGGCACGAAGACGCGACGGGCGATCTCCTCCGGTCGACGATCCGGCGGTTCAAATCGAACTACCTCGCGGGTCGTCCCGTCGAGTACGACGAGGACGTCGCCGCGGGCTATGCGATCTATCACCTCCCCGGATACTACGCCGCCGCCCAGTACGCGCTCGACGATCTGGCCGAACGCGGCCGACTCGGTCGGCGGTTGCGGGTCCTGGACATCGGTGCCGGCGTCGGCGGCCCGGCGATCGGTCTCTGTGAGTATCTGCCCGACGACGCGCTTCTCGAGTATCACGCCGTCGAGCCCAGTTCAGCGGCCGACATCCTCGATGGACTTCTGGACGAAACCGGACGGAACGTTCACTCGACGATTCACCGAACGACCGCCGAGGCGTTCGATCCGACGGCCGTCGACGAGACGGGAACGTTCGACCCGACGCTGCCGGACGACGGCTTCGATCTCGTACTCGCCTGCAACGTCCTGAGCGAACTCGAGGATCCGGTGAGCGTTGCTCGCTCTGCGCTCGAGTCGCTCGCACCGGACGGGACGATGCTCGCGATGGCGCCGGCGGACAAAAACACCAGCATTCAATTGCGCGAGGTCGAGCGAGAACTCGAGGACGAACGCGTCGGCGGTCAGGACGATCGACGAGGACCGGTGACGGTCTACGGGCCGACGGTTCGGCTCTGGGGAACCGACCGTCCGTCGGATCGCGGCTGGACGTTCGACGCCAGGCCGGACCTGGAGGTTCCGTCGTTTCAGCGCCGGCTCGACGACGCAACGCCCGAGTCTGACGCCGACCACGCACCCGACGAGTTCGTCAACGTCGACGTCCAGTTTTCGTACGCTATGCTCCGTCTCGATGGAGCTCGTCGAGTCGACGTAACGCTCGAGACGGCCGATTGGGCGAAGATGGCCGAGATGGACCGGCACGTCCCGAACCGAATCGATCTCGTCGCGGCGAAACTCAGTCGATCGCTGAGTGCTGGGGGAGGGGAAACGACCGGTTCTGGACGTGACGGCGGTGCCGAGTCACAGTCGGGTTCTGACTCGAGCGGCAACTCCGGTTCACGAGCGAATCCGGTGTTCAAGATCAGCGACGGAAGCGAATCGATCGATCACTACGCCGTGCTTACGAAGGAGACGTCGCTCAACCGACCGTTGCTCGAGGCGGAGTACGGCGACCTCTGTTCGTTCGAGCGGGCCCTCGCGCTCTGGAACGACGACGAAGGGGCGTACAATCTGGTCGTCGACGGCGAGACGATCGTCGACCGGATCGCGTGAGGGCCTCACGAAGCGGAGGGCTTTTCGCGATCGCATCCGAGACGCATCGTATGAGCGACACCCTCGAGATCCTGTTGACGAACGACGACGGGATCGACAGCACCGGCATCAGCGCCCTGTACGAGGCGCTTTCCGACCATGCGAGCGTTACGGTCGTCGCGCCGGCAAACGACCAGAGCGCCTGTGGCCGGTCGATCTCACACGAGGTCGAGGTCTCCGAGCACGAACTCGGCTACGCCGTCCACGGAACGCCCGCAGACTGCGTCGTCGCGGGGCTCTCAGAGCTCGGCCCCGATCCGGATCTCGTCGTCTCGGGGTGTAATAAGGGTGCGAACCTCGGTGAGTACGTTCTCGGCCGGTCCGGAACGATCGGTGCCGCCGTCGAAGCCGCCTTCTTCGATCTCCCCGCGATCGCGACTTCCATGTACGTTCCCGTCGGCGAGGCGCCGCTTTCGGACGTCGACCTGACGACGGCGGACTACGCTGAGGCGACGCGCGTAACCACGTTCCTTGCCGAACACGGACTCGGTTCGGGAGTTTTCGATCACGCGGGCTACCTCAACGTCAACGTGCCACCGGTACGCGGTGAGCCTTCCCCGATCGAGATTACCCGTCCCTCGAAGCGATACGAGATGGGTGCAGAACGTGCTGGTGGCTCGATCCGCCTCACCGATCGGGTCTGGGAAACGATGGATCCCGAGGTGATCCCAGATCCGGAAGGAACGGACCGCCGTGCCGTTGCCGAGGGTCGAATCAGCGTCTCTCCGCTGACGATCCCTCACTCGACGAATCACCACGAAATCCTCGACGATCTCGTCGCGGCGTACGCCGACACCGTCGTCGGCGTCGACCACCTCCTCGAGTGAGCGCCGGTGTGAGCGATCCGAACGCATCTCGAACGACCGTCTCGATCCGGGGCGATTTCTACCCTGGAAGTGATCGCGTAGTCGAATTGTCACCGTCCAGACGAGGGTATCCGCTCACGGTCGGATTGTTGTTGTCGGCCGAGAACGTCCCTGTAGATATATCGTCTCGATGATGGATAAGCAACTTGCGGCTCGCAAGGCGACTGCCCTTCCACGGCGGAAGCATCAACAAAGTCATGAGCCGATTAGCGGCGGCAAAGATATACATGAGAGTACAGTATGACAACCCAACAGCAGCCAAGCAGTCACCCAACAGGTGATCTGATCGATTATGGTATTCAGTACACTCTGGACCCGTCTCTCGTCTCTGTGGCCAGGTTCGTCGGCCGGAAAGGTCACGTCCGAGGAGTCCACAGCAGAGACGGAACGGGAATCCGAACGGGGCGAATCGAGCGACAGAACGCTGAGCTATGCCGAGCAGATCGAGTACGGCGTGGACGAACGCGACCTTCCCGACGAGGATAAGGTCCTCCGACTGCTAGTCAAACGGGGCGGTCGAATCGACGAAACGACGCTTCGAGAGGAAACGGACTGGCGCGGAGATCACCTCGAGAACGTAATCGATCGGATGGAAGACGACGGACAAATCAGTGCGATTACCGTCGGCCGGAAGCGAGTGATCTGCCGCCGTGGGTTCGAGCCGAAGGGCTACCGATCACATCTCAACGAATGAGTCACCGCCTCAATGACGAAAACGGACTTCAGGTATCCGGCCGGCATACGACTGCCGAACCGATTCCAGGCGGGCCACCGTTACGAAACCTATGCTCGAACTTGCCCTGTTGTTCGTCGTGATCGCAATCATCGCGGGTGCACTCGGAGCAACCGGTGTGGCCGGACTGACGATGTCTATCGCGAAATGGCTCGTATTACTGTTTCTCGTCCTCGCGGTCATTTCGTTCGTTCTGTAGACGGATGGGACGGGTTCAATCGTTTCGTTTCTCCTCGAACCGCTGGTATCCGTCGATAAGCTGGTCGGGGATCTCGTCGATGCGAGCCTCGAGAGCGGTGAAAATCGTCGCTACCTCGACGAATCGAACGCCACGTTGGGCACAGAACGGATCGGTCGACCAGTCGACAAAGCCGCACTCGGCAAGCATCGGGAGGTGATGGTGGATGAGTTGAATCCGAAGCTGCTCGAGATCGAACGAGTCGGCCGCGGTGGTCGCGGCGTCGGGGAGAAGAACGCGTCGACCCGCCGGTGCGTTCATCAGCGTCACGATGAGCTGTCGTCGTGGCTCGGCCGAGAGTGCAGTGAAAATGTCGTCCCACCGTTCGATAACGTGTTTCGTGTCTCGTACCCGTTCGATGGTCATAGTACGATAAGATGACCCCACACCAATAGTAATTAGGATATCCAATAATATAGATAGTTCATCGGAGATCAGACTCTCGAGGGCCGATTCGATCGTCTTACTCCTTGAGACCAAACATTAAGTACAGCTATGTTAGTGGTACCAATATTTGGGCCATCGATCGACCGCTCGGCCAGTGAGATGATCGACCGGTCATTGAGCGCTCGACGGATCGGCGCCGCCGACGGAGAGCGACGGATCAAGCGTGTCGATCAGCTCGAGCCCGCCACGTTGACGACGTTTTTTCCTTACTCGATGGTGATCACAACCGGTTTCGGGCGACTGTGAACTCGAAGAGGCCGACGTAATCGTCTTTACCGGCTACTACCGTATCGATCGATACTGACCGTCGTGACGGTCTCGAGTTGAGGGGCCACGATGGACTCGCCGTATCGAAGCCGTTTTCCCCGGTGCGGTCGTCCGCAGACGTATGAACGGCGGTAGCGACATGACCCTGGCGTTCGAGCTCGAGGCGCTGACGGAACTCGCCTCACCAGAAAGCGTCTTCGAAGACGCCAGAGGCTGGAGTGAGTACATCGGAGTCGTTTCTGAAAAACCGACCTACGTCGTAACGAACTTCACCAGGAAAAACCGGATCCGACAGGATTTCTTCTCCGGTCCGCGGGGCAAAGCCGAGAGCCTCGAGGGCGTTAAAGATCAGTTCGATACCGAGCGGTACGTCTTTATCGGGGCCGGAGAAGACGACAGCGACCTGGCAGAGGACGTCGGCTGGGAGTACCTCGGCATCGAGGACGCCGCCGAGTCCGCAGACTGGGTGCTGGCGACGAGCGTCGACTCCGAGGACGAAGACAGCGACCCGGTTCGGGACGACTGGCCGTAGTGACCGAGTCACACGACAGCCACCGCTTCGAACGGCAGTTCGTATCGTCAACTATCCCATTCTATCTATACAGCGATAGGTAAAGCATCCCGAAGCCGACGATGAACGGAATCGTCTCTACGATGTAAAAGACGGTCAACGACGTCGAAATCTGTGATACGATCGTCGTCACGGCGACACCCATGCTGAGAAAGGCGAACCCGATGAACGCGGACTCGAGGCGTTTGGACGGATTCGTTCGGTAGGACTGGAAACTGATGAGCGTCAGGCCCAGCGCGAGCGCGAAGACCGCCATCTGCATCACCATGAGGAGCGCGTCTGCCAGTTCGCTCTGCATCAACGACAGGACGGTTTCGACGAGCTCACTCACCGCGCTCACCTCCGCTCGAGGCCGATATCCAGAGATTGTTCTCTGGGCCGGACGCAGACAGATCGACGCTCCCCGCAGATTCGTTCTCGCTCATTCTCGGTTAGTTCACACCCAGGTCGTCCCAGAGCCGTGAGAATCGGTCCGGTAAGTTTTCTTCTCGAAAGATACGAACGTCGTACTCGTCGCCTTCCAGGGAAATGACCGTGCTGTTGAAATTACTCGTATACTCGTTGTAGTGGTTGCCATCGTCCGCGACGAGCGTGCGTTCTTTGATGAGGTCGTACTCCTGAAGGAGATCGATTCGTCGATAGATCGTCGGTTGGGAGAGATCGAGTCGCTCGGCTAGTTCCTTTGCCGACCCCGGTTCCCGACTGATCGATGCGAGGACGGTCCGAGCGTGTTCGTCCCCGATCGTGTTGAGGATCTCTTCGATTGGGACCTCATCATCCATGTATAAGTGAACAGAACCTCTCAAGCAAAAGGTTTCTGGGTTGAAGGAATAGCTTCGCTGCCTTTCAATTTCCACGGATCGTCGCTATTCCAACTCGGTTGACGAAACCGGCTCCCGTCGATCGAACTGGTACGGGTCTCGAAGATCAACTCGCTCGTCCGGTATTGATCCCCGTTATGCGTCGGAAATGACGATACATCTCTCCTGGCTGTCGAACATGTTGGCCGTTGTGGCTTTCTCACGGCGAGAAAATACCTTTATATATCAATTATCGAGAGTTGAAGTCAATCTCGACGATATATGTGTTATTGGTGTGTGCGGGACGTATGGCAACGACTAATGACGTCTCAAACGGGATGACCGAACCGTGTGAGGTGTGTGAGAGAGACACCTTACACGACGTTAGCGTTCAACTCGTTACGGAGGGTGGCGAAGGGAAAAACGCACGGTACTCGAGAGAGCCCTACCGGGTCCGGGAGTGTCTTCGCTGTGGGAATCGCGACAGCCAGCGAATGAACAACGCCTGATACGGACCGTTGTGAGTCGTTACCGGTGCAACCGCGACCATCCTACGGTTGCACCGATAAATCGTCGCAACAGACCGTATGAGACGGTCCACTGTGCCGACGTGGTGGTACAATCGCGGACGGCCGCGGATCCGCTGAAACTAATGGACTGGAGTCCGCTCGAGTCGGGATGCTGCTTTCTCCACCGGGATCGAGTCGTCCGCGACTCGTTTCGACGGCAACTATCGGTAACCGACTACTCGCTCCGGCGGTCTTCGACGATCCGAAACAGGACCGTCGTGAATCCCGCGATCGTAAGCACGAACCGCTCTCCAGTCCCAGCGATCGGAAAGATCCGCTCGACGTCCGCCGGTGGCTCCTCCCGGGTTGGATCGAATCCCGTCGAATAATGCATATCCTCCGTCGTCCCGCGAGTGGTCGACTCGTCGACCGCACCGGTACTCGAGTCGATCTCGACGAACGTCTGGACGAGTCCGCGCTGATCCGTAACGACCAGCTTACCAGAGAGATCGTAGAACCGGTCGTGGACGGGCCAGAAGAGATTGACGCCGTTGAAGAACGCATCGAGGAGGATGTGAGCGAACAGGACGGTGACGAGCGTCACCCACGCGACTCGATAGCCGTACGCACCCCAGCGCTCGAGAACGAACGATCGCTCGCGGAGTTTGACGTCCCACGCCAACACGACGGCCGGGATCACGACGATCCAGACGTTGTGCAACGCCGCTCGGTGAGTTCCCGGGACGTAGATCCCGATCAGCGTATCGAGATCGATCAGGGCCGTTGCGCCCATGACGATGAGGATCGCTTTCGTGTCGAATCGGTTTCCGAGCAGCGCAACACCCATCATCCCGGCGATCGCAACGTGGACGACTGTCGATGGCATGTCCTCCGTCTCGAATCGAGATCGCTTGATTGTTACCCCGAACTCTCGCCGTTTTTCGTCGCTCTCGGGCCGTCCGTCCCGAGTTGTGACGCTCCGGTAGCTACTTGAGGTGACCGTGTGATCCGTCGCACATGGGCGGACGTGGACCGAAACGGGAACTCGCGGAGAAGATCGCTGGCGAGATTACGCTGAGCAACGACCCCGGAGCCACGTTACGAAAGTGGCGAACCGACTTCGATATCTCTCAAACTGATCTGGCGTCGGAACTCGACGTCTCCTCGTCGGTGATATCCGATTACGAGAGTGGCCGACGGGAGAGTCCCGGAATCGGCGTCGTCGGACGGCTCGTCTTCGGATTGCTCGAGATCGACGAACGGCGCGGCGGCGATCGCATTCGCCAGTACGGTCGCGTACTCTCGGCCGGATTCGACAGCGACGTCGTTCTCGATCTCCGCGAGTACGCGACGTCGATTCCCGTCTCTCGGCTGTACGACGAACTCGAGGCCACCCAGATCGCACCAGGGAGTACGGATCGGATCAGCGGCCACACCGTCGTCGACAGCATCGAGGCGATCACCCGACTCTCGAGCGAGGAGTTCTTTCGTCTCTACGGACAGAGTACGAACCGCGTGCTGGTGTTCACCAACGTTACTCGGGGCGAAGGTGTCGGCATCGCGCTCCGGGTCGTCAATCCGACACCGAACGCCGTCATCCTCCACGGAATCGAAGAGGACGAACTGTGGGATCACGCACGCGATCTCGCCCGGATCGACGGCTACTCGCTCGGCGTTACGACCGCCCCGCTCGAGGACGTTCTCGAGCGACTGGTCACGCTCGAGTGACGCGGATGACTCCTCCTACCGAGAGTGGCGGCGGATGAGCCCGGAACTCGTTGGTCGCCTAACCCGATCGGAACGGTGGACGGCGGTGCTGGTCGTCGTCTTCACCGCGACGATCTACCCGGTGTACGCGGTCGCGAACCCGTCTCTCTGGCTCGCGTGGGCAATCGGAACGGTCGCAACCGCCGGCTCGTTGCTGGTGATTCTGAACCGGTCACGCTCGACGTGAGCGACCCGGAAAACGAACAGTATCGTGCAAAAACCGACAAGATACTGCAACACAGCCGACGATTCCCAAGCGTTGAGGAGTGTCGGCGGACGCTCCCGGTGAATCCCGCGAACACGAGAACGGGGGCCGGCATCAGTCAGCAACCAGCCACCGAGAACGCCGACGCAACCACGGGTTCGATACGCATCACGAGCAGTCTTCGGTACGGATCAGGCGATCTGATCGTCGTACTCTTCGGCCGACAGTAGCCCCTCGAGCTCCGCGTCGTCGTTGGGTTCGATCTCGATCATCCAGCCGTCGCCAAGGGGATCTTCGTTGACGAGTTCGGGAGTGTCGAACAGCGCGTCGTTGACAGCGACGACGTCGCCGCTGATCGGCGCATAGAGATCCGAGACGGCCTTGATCGACTCGACGATGCCGAACTCGTCGCCTTGCGTGAGAGCGTCGCCGTCGTCCGGCAGTTCGACGAACACCACGTCGCCCAGTTCGTCCTGGGCGAAGTCCGTGATACCGATACGGACGACGTCGCCCGTCTCGTGTGCCCACTCGTGCGATCCCAGGTACCGTCTGTCTTCAGGAACGTCGAAGCTCATGTTATACTGTGTCGATGAACGGCATCGTTTCAACTCTTGCCTTTTTCGATCGGCCACGGACGACGACGTGTACGGTCGTTCCGGGCTCTGCGTACGCCGTCGGCACGTAGCCGAGACCGATCGCCCGCTCGAGCGTCGGGCTCATCGTTCCGCTGGTAACGGTCCCGACGACTCGCCCCTCCGTGCTCGTGATGTCGTAGCCGTGACGCGGGATTCCAGGATCGATCAACTGCAAGCCGACGAGTCGTTCGTCGAGGTCCTCTTCGGAGATGCGTGCCAGTGCGTCCCTGCCCACGAACTCGGTCTCGAGCGCAACGGTGAATCCGACGCCGGCTTCGTAGGGAGTCCGGGGGTTCGACTCGCGATCGAAATCCTGACCCGCAAGCAAGAAACCCGCCTCGATCCGCAGCGTGTTGCGGGCACCGAGCCCGCAGGGCTGGCAATCGAACGCCGACCAGATCCGCTCCGCCTCGTTCCAGGGAACGAAGAGCTCGAAGCCGTCCTCGCCGGTGTACCCCGTCCGGGCCGTCCAGCACTCGATCCCGTCTATCTCGGCGTATTTCGCTTCGAACCGCGCGAGTTCGGTGACTGACCCCTCGGTCTCCTCGTCGACGAGATCCGGCGTCGCCGGCCCCTGGAGGGCGAACATCGCGTACTCGTCGGTGCAGTTGTCCACGGTCGCCTCGAGATCCCACTCGTTTCGATACGCGAGCCAGCGCTCGTGGGTCGCTTCGTCGGTGCCGGCGTTCGGGACGAAGAGGTACGTCGCGTCTCCGGTTTCGTCGGGGAGCCGATAGACGACGGTGTCGTCGACGATGATCCCGTCCTCGTCGGTGATCGTGGCGTACTGAGCGTCCCCGACCTCGAGTCGGGCGACGTCGTTCGTGGTGAGCCGTTGCATCAGCGTCGTCGAATCCGGGCCAGTGACGTGAATCTGGCCCATGTGCGAGACGTCGAATCGACCCGCATTCTCTCGAACGGCGGCGTGTTCCGTTCGGATCGAGTCGAACTCGACCGGCATGTCCCAGCCGCCGAACGCCGTGAACTTCGCTCCACGCTCGTCGTGGACCGCGCGCAACGGCGGCGTCTGAATCGGCATAGTCTGGTGGACACCTCCGACGTAGTAATGTCTTTTCGTCGGCTCCCTGCTCGAGACGGTCCCGAACGCGCTGACCGAACTTCGAACTCCACAACGGCGCGCCGTCGATCCTCTGTCGTCAGCGGCTCAGATAGCCGCCGTCGATCGCCATCGCCTCGCCGGTCGCGAACGAAGCTTCGTCCGAGCAAAGCCACGCGATCGCGTCAGCGATCTCCTGTGGCTCACCGAGGCGTCCCTGCGGATGGAGTTCTCGAAGCTGTTCGACGGTCGCTTCGTCCTCGTAGAGCCCCGCTTCCTCGAGCATCGGCGTGTCGATGTATCCCGGGCAGACCGCGTTGACCCGGATGTCCTCGCTCGCGTAGTCGAGTGCGGCGACTTTCGTCAGCCCGAGGACGCCGTGTTTCGAGGCGGTGTATGCGGGCGCACCCTGTGTGCCGACCCGACCGAGGATCGAGGCGGTGTTGACGATCGCTCCGCCGTCATCCTCGACCATCGCATCGATTTCGGAACGGAGACAGCGCCAGACTCCGGTGAGGTTGACGTCGATCGTTCGCTGCCAGTCGGATTCGGACACCGCAGCCGTCGGCTCGAGTTTACTCCCGATACCGGCGTTGTTCACGGCGATATCGAGGCCACCGTACTCCTCGAGTGCGGTCTCGACCATTCCCTCGACATCGTCGTCGTTCGTGACGTCGACGTCGACGAACGTCGCATCCGAGTCGGTCTCGTCGACGATCTCCGCTGTTGTCGCCTCGCCGTTCTCGCTGTCGACATCCGCGATCACGACGTTCGCGCCGTCCGTTGCGAGCGTTCGAGCCGTGTGTTCTCCGATACCGGATCCGCCGCCGGTGACGATCGCCGTCGTTCCGTCGAATCGTGTCATCTGTGGAACCTCCGTGGAACTACACGTCGTCGCGGGCCAAAAACGCAGGACCTCGTGCCACAGTTCGAGACCGATATCCGACCGATCGCACGTTCGCGAGTCCGTTCGCCACCGTGAACGGCCGTTTCGTCACACCTATCTGTCCCCTCCGGAAAGGACGCCCATGTTCGACCGCGTTCGCGCGATTTTGGCCCCCGACTCGAGCGAGACGACGGCCCGCGACCGCGGCGTCGGTCTCTTCGTCGACGGCCCGAACGTCCTCCGCGAGGAGTTCGACGTCGACCTCGACGATCTCCGAGACGCCGCGCGCGATCTCGGACGGGTCGGCGTCATCCGGCTCTATCTCGACGAACACGCGACGCCAGGACTCATCCAGGCGGCAGAGGCGCGCGGCTTCGAAGTGATCGTCACCAGCGGCGACGTCGACGTGAAACTCGCTGTCGACGCCACGGCGCTGACCGGCGACGGTACGATCGACAGCCTCGCGATCGCCTCCCGGGATACGGATTTCAAACCCGTCCTCGAGTACGCCGGCACCGTCGGCGTCGAGACGATCGCCATCGCACCGGGTACCTACGGTCGCTCGGACGCGCTGCAGAACGCGGCGGATCGAGCGGTGACGATCGAAACGTAGTACGCTCTTGGAGCCGATTCACAACGTTCGGGGCCGCGTTCACGGCGGCTGTGACGGTGATCCACTCACGGAGCGGTGGCGGCTCACCGCCGATAACGAAAACGATACGGTCGTGCCACGACCGAGGGCTGAGTCGATCCAGATTTCACCGCCGTGACGCTCGACGATGCGGCTACAGAGTGCGAGTCCGATCCCGGTACCGGGGTGTTCCTCGTGGCTGTGGAGTCGCTGGAAAACCTCGAATATCCGCTCCTGGTCGGCCGGGTCGATGCCGATCCCGTGGTCCCGAACCGAGAGGATCCACCGGTCACCGCTGGGGTCGTCGGTCCGTTCTCGCTCGGCGCTGATCTCGATTCTGGGTCGGTCGTCTCCGCTGTATTCCATCGCGTTCGACAGGAGGTTCTGGAAGAGTTGGCGCAGTTGGCTCCGATCCCCGTCGACGCGTGGCAACTCGTCGACGGCGATCTGGGCACCGGTCTCTTCGATCCGGACGACCATATCCTCGCGAACGTCCGAAACGACCTCGGAGAGATCGACCGGTTCGAACTCCTCTCCCCGCGTATCGACCCGAGAATACTCGAGAAGTGCGTCGATCATCCTCGTCATCCGTTCAGCGCCGTCGATCGCGTACTCGAGGAACTCTTCGCCGTCTTCGTCGAGATCGTCACGGTAGCGGTTCTCGATGAGGTGAAGGTAGCGCGAAACCATCCGGAGCGGTTCCTGTAGATCGTGCGACGCTGCCGAGGCGAACTGCTCTAGGCGCTCGTTCGACGCCGAAAGTTCCTCCCGCGTCTT
This sequence comes from Natrarchaeobius halalkaliphilus, assembly GCF_003841485.1. Classification (NCBI taxonomy): domain Archaea; kingdom Methanobacteriati; phylum Methanobacteriota; class Halobacteria; order Halobacteriales; family Natrialbaceae; genus Natrarchaeobius; species Natrarchaeobius halalkaliphilus. The sequence goes on from NZ_REFY01000003.1 coordinate 175,588, forward strand.
CTCTAGCCTCCGATTCTGGCGCTCGAGTTCGAGTGCACGCGTGTTGGCTTTCGCATCGTAGACGCCGACGCCGAAGCCAGCGACGCTGCTGAACCCGGTCAGGATCGAGACGGATCGAACGGGATCGGAGAGTTCGACGGTCGGCTGAACGTGATAGAGAACGAGGATGAGGCTCATCACGACGATCCCGCCGAGACACCACCGAGCGATAGTCGCGTAAAACCGCCGGTCAATATCCGTCCGGGACAATCGGTATCCACCGAGACACAACACGGCTCCGGAGCCGCCGATAAAGGCGGAAATGACGAGGACGCTAGAGTGTGGCGTCGCGGTCGGGAGCTGTCGGAATCCCCAGACGACCGCGACTACGATGTAGAATACACCGAGGACGAAGATTACGGTCCGACCGTCGATTACGGATCCGAAGCGGTTCGTCTGCGCCATCGTAGCCTATGCGTGAGTGCGACCAATAACCGTTTCGCGTGATACCGTTTCGAGTGTTAGTACCCGTTCGACTGCTACTGTCTATCCGTCCGGTTCCATCGCATTCGCGTGTCTCGACGCCGTCACCTCCCGAGCGAGCCCGCGGAAAGCGAAACCCCCTAACCCCGTCCACGACTGGATTCGGGCATGAACGACGAACCAGAGGTCGCCGTCCTCCGACTCGGCCACCGGCCCGGACGCGACGAACGGATGACGACCCACGTCGGGCTGACCGCTCGAGCGCTGGGCGCAGACCGCGTGCTCCTCCCCGATAACGCCGGCCAGTCCCTCGAGACGGTGGTCGACATCACCGATCGGTTCGGCGGCCCCTTCGAGGCCGAACTGACCGGCTCTCCAAAGGCGGTTATCCGCGAGTGGGAGGGACGGGTAGTCCACCTGACGATGTACGGCGAGCGTGTCCAGAAAGTCGAGTCCGACGTTCGGGACGCCCACCGAACCGTCGGCGAGGCGCTGTTGGTCGTCGTCGGCTCCGAAAAAGTCTCGTTCGACGTCTATGAGGCCGCAGACTGGAACGTCGGCGTCACCAACCAGCCTCACTCGGAGGTCGCCGGCCTGGCCGTCTTTCTCGATCGGTTGTTCGAGGGCGCTGAACTCGATCGCGAGTGGGAAGGCGCGGACCGCCGGGTCGTTCCGATGGAGACCGGAAAGCGCGTGGAACCGGCGGAAGACGGCGAACGTGCCGCGAATGACGACGACAGCGGGAGCGACGATCACGCCGCGGATGACGACCACACCGCGAACCGAACGGACGGGTAACGCACGTCGACAACTCATTTTTCCCGTCCCTCGATCCTCGAGTTCTGCGCGGTCCCCCCTCGACTGCTGGATTCGGGTCAAGACGACTCTCGCTCTCCGATTCTGTCCGGATACGGATCGTTCGCGGACCGCGATCTGGATCGTCAGCGGACCGCTTTTTCCGGTCGTGTCCGGGCGGTCGCGTACCCGTCGTACGCACGCACATCCGCGCTGTCGTCCGGTTTTGGCGAAAGCGTTATCAGAACGTCAGTCGTAGCGGCCGACGATGCAGGATATTGGTTCGTCCATCTCGCCACTGGTGACTCGAGACCGTGGAGGTGAGCCACGGTGGAACTGATCATCACCGAGAAGGACAACGCGGCGCGACGGATCGCTGACATTCTGAGTGGCGGCACGTTCGACTCGAGCCGAGAAAACGGCGTCAACGTCTACGAGTGGGGCGGCAAACGGTGCGTGGGGCTGTCGGGCCACGTCGTCGGCGTCGACTTCCCCGCGGAGTACTCCGATTGGCGCGACGTCGAGCCGGTCGAGCTCATCGACGCGCGGATCGAAAAGACCGCGACGAAAGAGAACATCGTCGCGACGCTCCGGATCCTCGCCCGGAAAGCGACTCGAGCGACGATCGCGACGGACTACGACCGCGAGGGCGAACTCATCGGCAAGGAAGCCTACGAGATCGTTCGCGACGCGAACGAGGACGTTCCGATTCGTCGCGTCCGGTTCTCCTCGATCACGGAGAACGAAGTTCAGAGCGCGTTCGACGAACCCGACGAACTCGATTTCGATCTCGCGGCGGCGGGCGAGGCCCGCCAGATCATCGATCTCGTCTGGGGCGCTGCACTCACGCGATTCCTCTCCCTTTCGTCCGGCCAACTCGGTAACGACTTCATCTCCGTCGGTCGGGTCCAGTCACCCACGCTCAAACTCATCGTCGACCGCGAACGCGAGATCGAGGCGTTCGATCCCGAGGAGTACTGGGAACTGTTCGGTGATCTCCAGAAAGCGGACGAGGACGACGCCTTCGAGTCCCAGTACTTCTATCGAGACGAGGACGACAACGAGGCCGAGCGCGTCTGGGACGAAGCGACCGCCGAGGAGGTCTACGACACGCTCTCGAGTCACGACGCGGCGACGGCCGTCGACGTCACCCGACGAACCCGGACGGACACCCCGCCGACGCCGTTCAACACGACGCAGTTCATCCGCGCCGCGGGCTCGCTGGGGTACTCCGCAAAGCGAGCGATGTCGATTGCGGAGGACCTCTACACGACCGGCTACATCACGTATCCACGGACCGACAACACCGTGTATCCGGACGACCTCGAGCCCGAGGACTTGCTCGACGAGTTCGTCGGCCACCCGACGCTCGGTGAGTCGGCCGAATCGCTTCTCGAGGCCGACGAGATCAGCCCGACGCGGGGCGACGAGGAGACGACGGATCACCCGCCGATTCATCCGACCGGCGAGATCCCGGCACGCGGGGACGTCTCCGACGACGAGTGGGAGGTGTTCGAACTCGTCGTGCGGCGCTTCTACGCGACGGTCGCCGATGCGGCCGTCTGGGAGCACCTCAAGGTCGTCGCATCGGTCGCGGACTGTCGGCTCAAGGCCAACGGCAAGCGACTGGTCGAGTCCGGCTATCACGACGTCTATCCCTATTTCAGCACCACCGAGAACTACGTCCCCGACGTCGAAGAAGGCGAGACGCTGTCGCTTTCGAACGTCGAACTCGAGGAAAAAGAGACCCAGCCGCCACGCCGGTACGGTCAGTCTCGGCTGATCGAGACGATGGAAAAGATGGGGATCGGCACCAAGAGTACGCGCCACGAAACGATCCAGAAGCTCTACGATCGCGGCTACATCGAGAGCGATCCACCCCGTCCGACCAGACTCGCCGTGGCCGTCGTCGAGGCAGCCGAGAACTACGCCGACCGCGTCGTCTCCGAGGAGATGACCGCACAGCTCGAAGCCGACATGGACGCCATCGCCTCGGGCGAGGCGGGACTCGAGGACGTCACCGCCGAATCGCGCGAGATGTTAGAGGAGATCTTCGCGAGCCTGGCCGACTCGCGCGACGAGATCGGAGCGCACCTCCGAAAGTCGCTCAAAGACGACAAGCGTCTCGGTCCCTGCCCCGACTGTGGCGAGGACCTGCTCGTTCGCCGGAGCCGCCACGGCTCGTACTTCATCGGCTGTGACGGTTATCCCGACTGCGAGAACACGCTCCCGCTCCCCTCGACTGGAAAGCCGTTGATTCTAGAACAGGAGTGCGACGACCACGGCCTGAACGAGGTGAAGATGCTCGCTGGCAGACAGACGTTCGTCCACGGCTGCCCACTCTGTACGGCCGAAGAGGCCGGCGAGGGACCAATCCTGGGGGACTGCCCCGACTGCGGCGACGAGGGTGGCGAGCTCGCAATCAAGACCCTTCAAAGCGGCTCACGGCTGGTCGGCTGCACCCGCTATCCCGACTGTGAGTACTCCCTTCCGCTTCCCCGCCGCGGCGAGATCGAAGTCACCGATTCCCACTGCGACGAACACGAACTTCCCGAACTCGTCATCCACAGCGGCGACGAGCCCTGGGAACTCGGCTGTCCGATCTGTAACTACCAGGAGTTTCAGGCTCGAGAGAGCGAAACCGGCTCCGACCTCGAGGCACTGGATGGGGTCGGCGCGAAGACCGTCGAGAAGCTCTCGAATGCGGGCATCGACAGCATCGAAGACCTGACCGACGCCGACCCGGACGACGTCGCGGCGTCGGTCGAGGGAATCAGTGCCGATCGCATCCGAAACTGGCAGGTCGAAGCCTGACGACACCCACTCGAACTCGATGGCGAGCGTCTAGTCGCCACCTGCCTCGAGAACGGATTCGGCGGCTCGAACGATTCGGTTGGCTCTCTGGACGCCGTTTTCGTGCCAGTGTTTCTCGCCGTTTTCGTCGACGACGATGGTGACGGGGTAGCCAACGGCACCGTACGTCGCCGCGAGGCTGGGACTCGGGTCGTAACCGACGGACCAGTTGCCGCCGAGGTCGGCCCACCACTCCCGGAGTTCGTTCTCGGGCATCGTCTCCGGCGTCTGGTACGTGACCGAGAGGACGGCGACGTCGTCTCCGTGGCGCTCCTCGAGCGTCGAATGCGCCTCCGCGAGTCGCGGCATCTGTGCCTGGCACTGGCCACAGCCGGTGACAAAGAACGTGGCGACGGTCGCGCGACGGTCCGGCACGGTGAGCGCCCCCGCCTCGCTCCCGTTCGCGTCGATCGTCGGGACCTCGAGCGAGCCGTCCGTTTCGCCGCTTTTCTCCTGATTTTCCGCATCCTCGAGGTCCGACGATCCATCCGCTGGATCGGCAAATGCGGGAAGCCCACGCCACATGACTCCACCTGCGCCGGCGAGAAGGACAACACTCCCGATTCCGGCGACCAGTTCGCGTCGATTCACTACGTCTACCGTTCGATCGGTGCGATACTAAACGTGACGGACACTCCGCCAGAGCAGACAGCACGGGTCACGTCCGAGCAGGAATCATCCGCAGTCGACTTTCGATCCGAGTAGTCACGTCCGCCGTCGCCGTCTCTGTCGGCGAACCTCCGCTTTCGCATCTGTTTTATTTCTCGGATCCACACCGTTTAGTATGGAGTACACCACGCTCGGAAATACTGGTACCACGGTCTCCACGCTCTGTTATGGCACCTGGCGATTCGGCCGAAACACCGGCGGCGTCGTCGAAACCGATCGCGAGGAGGCACACGACCTGCTCGACGCCTGCTGGGACAGCGGGATCAACTTCATCGACACGGCGAACGTCTACGGCGACCCCGACGGTACCAGCGAGACGTGGATCGGCGAGTGGCTCGAAGAGTACGACCGCGAGGATTTCGTGCTCGCCTCGAAGGTCTACTTCCCCTTCGACGGCTGGGGTGACCCCCGACCGAACGACTCGGGACTCGGTCGCAAGCACATCCGCAGACAGATCGACGGAACTCTCGAGCGACTCGGCACGGACTACCTCGACGTCTACTACATCCACCGATGGGACGAGGACACCCCCATCCGCGAGACGCTTCGAACTCTGACCGGGCTCGTCGAGGAGGGGAAAGTTCACCACCTCGGCGCGAGTTCGATGGCGGCCTGGCAGCTCGCGAAGGCGCTGTGGCAAAGCGACGTTGAGGGACTCGAGCGCTTCGACGTCACCCAGCCGATGGTCAACGCGGCCGAGTACGACGCGGTCGCTGAGTATCTCGACGTCTGTGCCGACCAGAACCTCGCGGTCTGTCCGTACTCGCCGCTGGCCGGCGGTTTCCTGACCGGGAAATACGACCGCGCGCCGGACGGTTCCGTCGAAGCGCCGGACGGCTCGCGGGGGAGCCTCGACGACGTGTTCGACGACTGGTATGCGACCGAGCAGGCCTGGGACGTCCTCGATGAGGTCCAATCCGTCGCCAGCGAGGTCGATGCGACGCCAGCACAGGTATCGCTTCGCTGGTTGATGGACCAGGAACGATTTACCTGCGTTCCGATCGTCGGTGCCCGAACTCCCGATCAACTCGCAGAGAACGTCGGTGCCGTCGACGTCGGCCTGACGGACGACCAGTTCGAGCGCATCGGTTCGGCTCGAGGGGACGGAGAACAGTAGCGGATCACGACGGCGCGTCGTTCCGGTTGACCGCGCGGCCCGTCACAGAACCAGCGCATCGACGACGATCACGATCAGGATCGCTCCGAGGAACGCATTCGACGCGTGAAACGAGCGGAACGCCGCGGACTCGGTCTGTTCGAAGTGAAGGGTAACGGCGGTCCAGAGGAAGATCCCGCCGAAGATCGCGACCGTCGCCGCATAGAGCACGCCCAGATCGGTGATCCACGCGAGACCAACGGTTCCGACGAGCGTCGCGGCGATGTAGTAGACGATGTGTTTTCGCGTCTCGGTCTCGCCGCGGACGACCGGCATCATCGGAAACCCGCCGCGAGCGTAGTCGTCCTGATAGGCGAGTGCGAGGTTGTAAAAGTGCGCCGGCGTCCACAGGAAGATGACGCCTGCGAGTGCGAGTGCGGGCATTCCGATCTCGTTCGTCACGGCGGCCCAGCCGATGAGCGCCGGCAGCGCGCCGGCGGCACCTCCGATGACGGTGTTCTGGACCGTATTGGGTTTGAGCAACAGCGTGTAGACGACGCTGTAGAACAAGATCGCGGCGAGACCGAGGGCGGCCGCGAGCGTATTGATCGTCAGGAAGACGGAAAGCGAGGCGACCGTCAACAGTCCACCGAAGGCGATCGCGTTGCGGACGGGAACCAGTTCGGTTGCAAGCGGCCGATCGGCCGTCCGCGACATCCGCTGATCGACGTCGCGCTCGAGAACGTGGTTGAACGTTCCGGACGCGCCGATGGCGAGGACGCCGCCGCCGAGCGTGGCGACGATCACGTCGGGCGTCAGATCCGGACCGGCCGCCAGTGCCATCCCCGCCGCGGCGACGAGACAGAGCAGCCACATCAGCCGCGGCTTCATCATCTTGAAGTACGCGAACGCGGTGAGCCGTCTCCGCGTGAGCCGACTCGAGGGCAGGGACCGGGCCTGCGCCGTCGACCCGCTTTCGATCGGTGCGGGCGACGGAGTCTGCAGTTCGTCGTCGCTTCCCGTTTCGGTCTCGAGATCCCAGGCGAGAGCGAGAACGATCGACGTAAAGATCACGATTCCGAGGCCGAGATGGAGGCCGGGCGTGATCGCGGCCGGGCCGAGCGTCGCGGTCGCAGCGCCGATTCCGACCTGAACCACGTAGAGCGTGCCGCCGGCGAGGATGGCCCAGCGAACGCGCCTCGAGACGTCACCGAGGACGGCGGCGACGACGGTCGCGGCGACGAGCAGGCCGACGAGAACGGCGGCGATGCGATGGCCCCAGGCTATCGCGAGCTGGGTCTGGTTCAACGGATCGGCGGGGAGGTGACAGGTGGGCCAGGTCGAACAGGCGGACGTCGCGTCCGTAAGCGAGGTCGTCGCGCCGACGATCAACAGAAGATAGACGCCCAACGCGGTCGCTGCGAGCAGTCCTGAAAAGCGTCGCCGCGTCCCGATCGGTGATGGAAACGACTCTGATACCACGGCAGTTCTCGTGTGAACACTTCGACTCGGCGTATTTATGATTCCCGTTTTCGTCGGCCACCGAGCAACCTCTGATACGGTCTACTGTAAGTCGTTACCGGAGCGACCGCAGGACGGCTCGCGGTCGCCCCGGTAAAAAGTCACAGCAAACCGTATGAGCCCCATCGTCGTTCGGGAGCCGAACCGGTTCGGGCGGGCGGGACTGCTCACTCAACGTCAGGGAAAGCGCCTCGCGCTTCAGCACGAAAAGGATGGCAAGTGATGCCTGCACTCGAATTCGAGATTACATTCCCATGTCGTCCGCTGCCGGCGGGATCGGAAGGTCCTGGGGCGAGACGCCGAGCAGTTCGGCAGCGTGATCGAGCGCCATGTCGAAGCCGTAGTAGCGCTCTAGCTCGTCGCCGTCGGCCGTGGGTCGTACTTTCAACATGGCGTATCCCTCGCGGTTCTGTGCGATCGCGGCAGTTCCGCCTGCGGTGGCCCGCCCGCTGGCCGTGGGTTCGCTTCCCTCGAACTCGAGGAGGCGCTCGGTCTCCGTCTCGTCGTAGGTCGCGACGATCCCGTCGGTCTCGACGATCCGCTCGCCGTCTGCATCGGTCATGGACGACACTCGTGGCTCGGAGACTTCGAAGCTATCGGTTCGTTCCGGGGTCGTCTCGAGAGAGGCGGTTCCCCGGGAGTGCTTCGATCCAGACGTTCCGACTTCTCGTCCGATCCGAAAAGGGGTGCCGAAAATCGACATCACTTTTCCGTCGGCGTCTGGAGGGGGAGTCGTGAGTCGAACGGATTCGCAGACGACCGCCAGTCCGCTCGCCGAGTTTCGACTCACTCGAGCGGTCGCGTCGCAGTGGCTTGTCGTCTCCGTCGTCGGCTTTTTCGCGTTCGCCTACACGTTCGGACGCGTCCTCGCGTTCGCTCGTGGTCGCCCGCTCGAGCCGATCGTGATCTCTCCGCCCGATCCCGCGAGTGCGCTGGGATGGATCGTCGTCTCGGTCGCGCTCGTGGGAACCGTCGTTATCCTCCACGAACTGCTTCACGGCGTCGCGATGAGACGATACGGTGGAACGCCGAGCTACGGCGTCGGAGTCTCGCAGTTCGTCTTTCCCGCCGCCTACGCCACCTCCGGGAACGCAGAGTACACGCGAACGCAGCTGATCGTCGTCCTGATCGCCCCGTTCGTTGGACTCACCGGGATCGGTCTCGCTCTGATGGCCGTCTACCCGACGCCGCTGGTACTCGTCGTGCTCGCGGTGAACGCAGCCGGCTCGGTCGGTGACCTCTGGATGGCTTCGATCCTGGCTCAGTATCCCGACGGCGCGCAGGTGGTCGGCCTCCCCGACGACGAGCGCGGGTTCGCACTCGCGGCACCGAACGGCGACTCCGTCGACCGACTTCCCCGGACGGTCACGCTCTCGAGGCTGGTCGTCGGTTCGATCGGAACGCTCGTCGTGCTCGTCGCGTCGGTCCTCCTCGTCGTTTTCGGTTCGCTCGCGTTCGGAACGGGAACCGTCGTGATCGGCGATCCGACCGGCCGCTGGTTCCTCGTCCGTCACGAGCTTCGATCCGGCGTAGCTCACCTCGAGGTCGGCGCGTCGTTCGTCGTCGGAACGTCGGCCGTCGCCGGCTTCGTCTGGGCGCTCCTCGCCGGAATCCTCGAGCGTACGAGCGACCGGCTCGGGCCATCCGAATGAACGAACGGAGAACACTCGAGAGAACTGCGCCCGGATGCGAGAACCGAAACGCTCGAGCGCGCGGCGTCCGAACTGCGATCACCGATATGACAAAGTGGCTCCAGAGCGGTCGTCGTCGGGATATCTGTGTCCTGCTCGCGGCCGACGGCGAGTTGCGGGGGCAGAAGGTGAAATCGCGCCTCGAGTCGCACTACGACGACCGGATCGATCCGAAATCGTTCTACGGCTCGCTATCGGCGCTCGTCGACGCCGGGTTCGTCGAAAAGCGGACGGACGGACTCCACGACGCGTACGCGCTCTCGGACGCCGGAGAGCAACGGACGAGCGCACACTACGAGTGGATGCGATCGTGTCTTCGGGCGGACGGAGACACGGAATGACGACGGATTCAGAGCGACACGGCGCGATTGTCACGGAGACGACTCATACGGTTTGCTGTGACTTTTTACCCGAGCGACCGCAGGACGGCTCGCGGTCGCTCCGGTAACGACTTACAGTAGACCGTATCAGTGCAGTAATCTCGGGACCGACGACCCAACCGTACTCGAGTTCGAGGGCGACCTCAATCCTCGAGCAGCCGGTCACCGATCGTGTTGCGTAACACTTCGCTCGTCCCCTCGTAGATCTCGTTGAGTTTGGCGTCGCGGTAGAATCGTTCGGCCGGGAAGTCCGTCGTGTAGCCGTAGCCGCCGTGAATCTGGATCCCCTCGTTTGCGACCTCACGGCTGACCTCGCTGGCGTACAGCTTCGCCTGGGCCGCCTCAGTGATGTAGTCCTCGCCGCGTATTTTCCTGTCTGCGGCCCGGTGCATCAGCATGCGTGCGGCCTGAATCTTCGTGTCCATGTCCGCGAGCTTGTGCTTGATCGCCTGGAACTCCCCGATCGGCCGACCGAACTGCTCGCGCTCGTTCGCATAGGAGACGGCCTCGTCGAAGGCGGCTCGAGCGATGCCGACGCCGCGTGCGGCGATCGTGATCCGACCGGCGTTGAGCGTTTTGAGCGCCTGAACGAAGCCCTCACCCTCCTCGCCCAGCAACCGGTCCTCGGGGAGACGGAGGTCGTCGAATCGGAGCTCGGCGGTCGGACAGCCCTTGTCCCCGAGTTTCTCCTCCGTCCCCTCGACGACGAATCCGTCGTCCTCCTCGGGGCGGACGATGAACGAGGAAATCCCGTTGTTCCCGGCGTCGGGATCGGTCTTGGCGAACACCGTCACGGTGTCGGCAACCGAACCGTTCGAAATCCAGAGTTTCCCCCCGGTGAGGACGTACTCGTCTCCGTCCCGCTCGGCGGTCGTCTCCATCGCCGGCACGTCGCTTCCCGCACCGGCTTCCGAGAGGGCGAACGCGCCGACGTCGTCGCCCCCGGCCAGCGGCGTGAGGTACTCGTCTTTCTGGCGCTCGTCTCCGAACTCGTAGAGCATGTTGCCCGCGAGCGAAGTGTGTGCGGCGACGACGGTTCCGAGCCCTCCCGAGCCGCGAGAGATCTCCTCGAGACCGATCACGTAAGAGTGGTAATCGAGCCCGGCGCCGCCGTACTTCTCGGGGAAGGGCATTCCGAGGAGCCCGAGGTCCGCCATCTCGTCGATGAGGTCGCGTGGAAACTCGTCCTCGTGGTCGATCTCCGCAGCGACAGGAACGATCTCCTCGTCGACGAACTCGGATACCATTTGGCGGATCTGGGTCTGCTCGGCCGAGAGTGCGAAGTCCATGGGAGACGGTTCACTGGGTTCGGCCTTGATTGTTGGGCCACGGACGTCGCGTTTACCTCTCGCGTGTTGGGGCGAGCCGTCGGTCGTCAGTACGGACGGCGTCGCACCTCCTCGCCAGCGCGATCGTTTTCTCACCCGGTCGTCACGGTGTTTCGAGGTCAGTACTCGGAACGTTCCGCCGGGACCGGGGTGTTTTTCCCGGATGCGCCCAAACGGGAATCCAGTAGATGACTCCCGCCCAGTCAGAAATCACAACCAACGCCGACCTTGAGTGGTGTTACGACGCGGTTCACGGCGTCTCACGGACTTTCTCGATCACGATCGACCGTCTCGAGGAGCCGATGGCGAGACACATCTGTCTCGGCTACCTCCTCTGTCGAATAGCTGACACGATCGAAGATGCGGGACACATTCCTCCGAAAACGCAAACGGACCTGCTGAACGAGTACGACCGGCTTCTCGATCACGAGGACGACCGGGCGGTCGAGACGTTCATGACCGACGTCGAACCGTGGATTCCCGAAGAAGCAAACGAGGACTGGGAGGTCGTCGCACAAACGCCGCGGGTGTTACGAACCTTCGAATCGCTCGAGGACGAACCCCGCGAAATCATGCGCGAACCGGTTCGCGAACTCGTCGACGGGATGGCCATGTTCACCGCACGGTACGCCGACGAGGGCGGGCTCCGACTCCAGACGCTCGAGGAACTCGAGGAGTACTGCTGGTACGCAGCGGGAACCGTCGGAACGCTCATCACGGGGCTGGTCGCTCGCGGGGCCTCCCAGGAACGAGCCGACGAGATGCGATCGAACGCCAGATCGTTCGCGCTGCTTTTACAGCTGGTCAACATCGCGAAGGACGTCGACGCGGATTATCGCGAGGAGAACAACGTCTACCTCCCCGCTGAGTGGCTCGAAGAAGAGGACGTCGCCCTCGACGCGGTCACCGACGAAGAGAATCACGGCGGCGTAACGAACGTCATCCGTCGGGTCACGGGCCGCGCCGAGACGTACCTCGACGACGCTCAGCGGTACCTCGAGGTCGTCCCCGAACAACACGGCAACCGGCTCTCGGCCTGGGCGATTCCCTACCTGCTCGCGGTCGGCACGATGCGCGAACTTCGCGAGCGTCCGGAAGACGTCGTTCGCGAGGGTGACGTGAAGATCACTCGAGCCGAGGTGTACGCACTGCTTCAGACGTTCGAAGACGACGTTTCGCGCTCGCACCTCGACGAACTCCGAAGCGAAATGGCGGAACGACCGCTTCATCAGTAGCTAACGGTACCACGCGTTAGCTGGCGGCGTCGGCGGTTTCTTCCTCGGCCAGTTTCCGTCCGAGAAGCGAGAGTGGGTAGCCGAACGCGACGGTGATTCCGCCCCAAAACGCTAGCAGGAACCAGTAAACGATCGTGCCGATTACGGTCGGGAGAACGAACGAGAACAAAACGATACCCCCGAGGACCGGTAAAATCCCTGCGAGAATCACCGTTCCGACCGGTCGTGACCGACTTCCGTACGCGTATCCGATCGGCAAGAAGAGCCCGGTCGCGAGCGCAAACGGGAGGAGGATCGTCACCGACCAGTCGCCAACGAGCCACATGAGTATCCCGGAAACGGCCGCCGCGAAACCTGCCAGACCGGCCAATCCTCGGATCTCGAGTCGATCGCCGCCCCCTCGGACCGCGATCCCGAGCAATGCGTATCCGATTCCGAGCGAACTCACGCCGCCGATTCCAGGAGTGAGGGGACGGCCGGTCGTCACCAGGCTCACGAGGACGAGGGCGAGCGCGCCGACCAGCCCGATCCCGACGATCAGCCGTTCGAGCCTCGGCCGGTCGAACGAGGCGCGGCCGCGGTCGACGCGACCGATCGCGAGTCCCGAAACCGCGATCAGTATGGCGGGAGCGATCCCGACGATAACGCCGAGTTTCAACGCCTGTGGTCCGATCTCGAGGCCGATCGTCGCGTAGCCGAGGGCCGTGCCGCGAACGCCGTTCGAGCCGTGGGTGAGATACGTCTGGCTGGCGAAGTCACCCCCGATCGATTCCCCCGCGTTCGCGTTCCACGTCGCGGTGTTTCCGTCGACGGTCGCATACCGCGGCTCGGTGATAACGTCGGTATCCGGTGGCGTGTGGATTCGGACGCGCTCTGCCGCCAGATCATAGCGTTCGTTGCCACTGTCGAGGGCGAAATAGTCGACGAGCCAGGTTCCGCCGACGCCGGGGCGGGCGACGGCGTCGACGGTGTAGGTCACCACGACGCCCCCATCCTCGAGTGAGACCGTTCTGTCCGCCGTCTCACCTCGAGCGACGTGCCAGCTTCGTCCGTCTTCTATCTCCCGTTCGAGCGTCTTGGGCTCCTCGCGGTACCGATCGGCTGCCGAATCCGTGATGGGAACTCGTTCGGTCCACCGGGAGTCGCCGTTCGAGTCGACCGAGACGTCGAGGGTTCCCGGTCCGGTTGCGCCGTCGACGTCCGAGGCACAGACGTCACAGAGCTGCGTGGGAGGTGGTGCGCCGGCGACGACCGCGACGCCGGTGATCGCGACGATACAGAGGAGGGCGACGGGGACGATTCGGGCGAATCGCATCGCGTCTCTTTTTTCACGTCACGTATAAATACATTTCAGCCACTCAAACAGCTCTTGTAGCCGCTCGAGGTGGGAACGCCGCATCGATCACTCGTAGTCGTAGAAGCCAGTTCCCGTCTTCTTTCCGAGATCGCCCGCTTCGACCTTTCGTTTGAGGAGGTAGGCCGGCTTGAATCGCTCTCCGAGTTCCTCGTACAACGTCTCGGAGGCGTGTAGACAGATGTCGAGTCCGATGTGATCTGCCAGGCTCAGAGGTCCCATCGGAACGTTGGTTCCGAGTTCCATCCCGGCGTCGATGTCGTCCCTCGTCGCGACGCCTTCGTCGAACACCCGAATCCCCTCGTTTATCCAGGGCATGAGGATCCGGTTCGTGACGAACCCCGGTTTGTCGTCGGACTCCCAGGTCGTCTTTCCGAGGGTTCGTGCCACCTCGTGTGCGAGTTCGGTCACCTCGTCGGTGGTCTTTTCTCCGACGACGATCTCGACGCCGTCCATGATCGGAACGGGATTCATGAAGTGGATACCGACGACGCGTTCGGGCCGGTCGAGCACCGAGGCGATCGACGTGATCGATAGCGTACTCGTGTTCGTCGCAAGCAGGACGTCCTCGCCGCAGACCCCCTCGAGATCCGCGAAGATTTCCCGTTTGATCGAGAGGCTCTCGACTGCGGCCTCGACCACGAGATCGCAATCGGCCAACGCGTCGATCGCCGTCGTTCCCTCGATCCGGTCGCGGATTCGGTCGGATGACTCCTCGAGATCCTCGCGTGACTCGAGGCGCTCGAGGCTACTTTCGACCGTCGCGATACCGTCCTCAATCAGCTCGGGTTCGAGATCACGCATCACGACGTTGTAGCTGTGGGTCGCGCCGACCTGTGCGATCCCGCTCCCCATCGTTCCCGCACCGACGACGCCGATCCGGTCGATTTCAGTTCGGAGCATACGACGGGATACGACGGCGGCGTCCGAATATACTTGGGGCCGGTTCACGCACGTGGAACCGAGTCGACGAACCGCCGATGGCTGGAAATGAGCGAACGTCGGCTGGACCGTGTTGGAGACGCGTCGACGCTGGTACCGACCGCCCATCGGACGCGTGGTCTGTTTCACGTCACAGTCGTCCGAGGAAAACCTTCAAGACCGGTGGGTGTGAGGTACGGACGATCGGTGAATCGCGTGAGTAACGAACACGTCGCTGGCGAATCAGCCGCAATCGACGTCGAAATCGACTCCGACGAACGGGACGCACTCGAGGCGGCGAACGTCGACGCAGTCGACGTCACGGCCAGAGACTGCTCCTATCGAGTGCTGCTCGATGCCGGCGTCGACGAAGAAATCGCGGACGCACTCCGCAGACGGTTCTCGCTTCCGTGGTCGTTCGAGACGGACGGCGACCTCGATCGTCGATCCACCGAGGTCAAGGGTCTCGGAGACGGCGAACGTGCGTGGATCGCCGCCAGCGAAGACGACGGCTGGCAGGCGTTCGAACGTGCACACTCACGGGCGACTCGAGGCGAAAGCGACGACGTGGCCCGCCCCTGGCCACGACCGACGCCGGTCGAGGCGGTCGCGGGTATCGGTCCCGAGGATGCCGACGCGCTGGCCGAAGCCGGAATCGTCTCGGCCGAGCGTCTCGCCACGATCGACGCGACCCAGATCGCAGACGTACTCGAGTTCGACGTCTTGCACGTCCGAACCTGGCGATACAACGCTCGCGAACTGATCGAGTGAGCGCCGCCTCTTCGAACCGAGCGACGGACCGTCGTATTCGGTTGCTCCGACTTTCGGTCCGGTACGACCGTTTCGGTCGCTCGCTCTTATCCGGCCCGACAAGAGAAGAATACAACCGTATCGGTCACCCATGTTGGGCAAACTTACTACTAAAATAAGTAATTTCGATAATGCGGATCATCAGAGATTTATACTGGACTGATGGACCATTTAACAGATGATTCCGATCGACGACTCCCCGATCGTCCGCGACGGCAAGTCACTGATCCTCGCCATGGATCACGGACTCGAGCACGGCCCGGTCGACTTCGAAGACGTCCCCGGGAAGCTCGACCCGGCGGCCGTCTTCGAGACGGCGACCCACGACGCGGTCACGGCGATGGCGGTCCAGAAGGGTATCGCCGAGGGCTACTATCCGAGCTACGAGGACGACGTCAATCTGCTCGCGAAGATCAACGGAACGTCGAACCTCTGGATGGGCGAACCGGACTCGGCGGTCAACTGGTCGGTCGAGTACGCCGCCGAGCTTGGAGCCGACGCGGTTGGCTTTACCGTCTACGGCGGCTCGAACCACGAGATCGAGATGGTCGAGGAGTTCCGCGACGTTCAAGAGAGCGCCCGCGACCACGATCTTCCCGTCGTTATGTGGTCGTATCCCCGCGGGCAGGGACTCAAAAACGACACGAAACCGAGTACGATCTCCTACGCGTCCCGTCTCGCGCTCGAACTCGGTGCCGACATCGCGAAGGTCAAATATCCCGGCAGTAGGGATGCGATGGCCCACGCCGTCGACTGCGCCGGTGACATGAAGGTCGTGATGAGCGGTGGCTCGAAAACGTCCGACTACGAGTTTCTCTCGACCGTCGAGACCGTCATGGACGCCGGGGCGAACGGTCTCGCCGTCGGCCGGAACGTCTGGCAACGAGAGGATCCTACCCCCCTCCTCGACGCTCTCGAGAAGGTTATCTACGAGGGTGAGACGGCCGACGCAGCTCTGGAGGAATGACCGACACCGTCGAGGACGTCGTCCGCGTGATCGCTCGCTCTGCGACCGAGATACGCCGGGGTCTGGTCGGCAGACGAGGGAAAGTCGACGAGGAGAACCCAAGCGGCGAAACGCAAGCCGAGGCGGATATCTGGGCGGACGAACTGCTCGCGGACCGGTTGTCGACGACCGACGGCGTCGTCCAGTACGCAAGCGAAGAGCGAACCGACGACCTCAACTGTGGCGACGAGGGTCTCGCAGTCGCCGTCGATCCGCTGGATGGTTCGTCGAACCTCCGATCGAACAACACGATGGGAACGGTGTTCGGGATCTACGACGAACCGATTCCCGCTCCGGGAACCGCCCTCGTTGCCGCGGGATACGTTCTCTACGGACCGATCACGACGATGGTGTACGCTCGTGACGGACAGGTGACGACGTACGAACTCTCCGGTGGCGAGCGAACCGTCGTCGACGAGGACGTTATCGTCCCCGACGATCCCGTCGTCTACGGCTTCGGCGGACGCGTCCCCAACTGGACCGACGACTTCCATCAGTACGCCAACGAAATCGAGGACGAACTCAAACTCCGCTACGGCGGGTCGATGATCGGTGACGTCAACCAGGTGCTCAGCTACGGCGGAATCTTCGCCTATCCAGCGCTCGAGGACAGTCCGAACGGAAAGCTCCGACTACAGTTCGAGGGGAATCCGATCGCCTACGTGATGGAGTCGGCCGGCGGGCGTTCCTCCGATGGAACCCAGTCGATACTCGAGATCGAACCGACCGATCTCCACGGACGGGTTCCACTCCACGTCGGCAACGCCGACCTGATCGACCGACTCGAGGCCGCACTCGAGTAGGACGGTCACCGCCGATGACGTCGAGAACGTATAGGGTCGAGCGTCGTGGCTCTCTGCGTTCAGCGCACGAACCGAACTACGGCTCACGACGTGCCGTGGATCGACTCTGAGCCCACGGAGCCGTGACGAAGACGTAGACCCCGACGCCGATCAGCATCATCCCGTAGAACGCCCAGCGTGGCCACGCGGTCTCGAGAAAGAGAAGCGTCAGAAACAGGACCCAGAGTGCGATCGCGAGTAGATCGACGGCGAGTCGAGCGACGGTTCGGAGCCCGGATCGAACGACGCTCGTTTCAGCGGACTGTCGATCGGTCGGTTTCGAGGATCCCGTCATCAGTCTCTGTCCGATCAGAAGTGATAGCCGTGCTCTGCGGTTAGTTTGTAGGCCGATACGCCCCAGACGTAACTCTGTCCCGGCCACCACGTTCGGGCGTTGTTGAAGCCGGCGACGAGAACGTCGTCGTCACGGCCATCCGGGTCCGAATGGTAGCTGACCGAGCCGCTGTCACCGTCGGTCAGGTCCATCTCGCCCCCCCACCGGATCTGTCCGCGACGACAGAACTCGTCGGTGAAACACGTCACGGCATCGACGCCCTGGATTCGCCCCGTCGTGTGCCCGGTTAGCGCACCGACTTTTTCGAGTTCCTCTCCTCGCGCGACGAGGTCAGCAAGACCGAGCCTGGTGTACTGTCCGCGAACCCGAACTGGTGACGGTGCCGCGATTCGGCTCACAGGTCGCATCTCCCCGTTCGGTTCGACCGCGACGAAGTCTTCGCCGGGATGGGCGTAGACAACGGTCCCTAGCTCGAGCCGTTCCACCCGGTCCAGAGGGAGTGCCAGCGGGTGTCCCACCGGATCGGGCTCGTCTTTGAACGCGTGTTCGGCGGTGACGAAAAACGCCTCCTCTTCGTCGGGATGGTACAGCGCGGGGCTGAGCGTGGCCAGGCTCGACGGCGTTTCACAGGCGATCCCGCTCGGGACACGACCATCGTCGACGCTCTCTACGTATCGTGGCTCAGCGTACTCGAACCCGTCCTCGATCTCCTCGATCTCGATGATCGTCTCGGTGTTTATCGAAATTCCCTCGGAAACGTCTCGAATCATCTCCCGTGCGGATTGTCCCTCGTTCGAGACGCCGATCGAGATCGACGCCGTTCCACTCGCGTAATCGCCCGGAACGACGGCGCTACCGAGGTAGCCGGTGTAGGCGATCCGGGCCAGCCGCTCGTTGAGCTCGAATGCGTTCTGGACGGCGGCGTACCACTCTGCGGGCACGTCGCGCGTTTGCTCGACGAGCGAGAACGGATCGTCGGGGTTCTCTCTGACTCGTGCAGTGACGATCGGAACCTCGCCGTCGTCGGCCGCGAGAAAGTCCTCGACGCCGAGAAGCTGTGCCATCCCGAGAGCGTATCCGCCGGTAACGAGCGTTCGGAGGAATTCTCGCCGATCCATCTCGGGCTGGAGCCGTTCGCGGAGGGTCGCGAGTCGGTGTACCAGTCTCGCTGTGTTCGTCTCAGGCATACGTTCGGTAGTGCCGATTGTGACACCTGCGTGGGTGACACGCTACTGTTGGGTGGCGTTGCGTCGGGAGTTCCGGCTTACCGACGGCTGATAACTATCGCGTGGACGTTCGCGAGACGGTCGGTAGCTACCCACAAATACTCCGAAACCGGCTAAACCCGTTCTGCCTGCAGGTGCCACTCGTTATCGGGGGGACCGATCGATCGCCCCCGACTTCTCACGCGGCGTAGTCCTCGACCTTCCTACCACTTTAAATACCTATCTTTACCGATACGATCGACCATTCACTAGAGTCCACTCTATCATCGGGAGAAAATAAGTGTTTGTACGAACATTACGAATTATAACCAACATATAACCCAATTGACTGTTAGTGCCGCTCTACGTCTTCCGGTTAATAATATAGTCGAAGATCTAGTATCACCTTCTTCCTCTATTTTGGATGGTTCTTCGCGGAATCAATTAGTCTCGCCTGCTCTATAAGTTTTTTATAAGTTATGAAACTCATCAATATATCGTACGAGTTTCAAACCTATTCACTATCAGCTAATTATGGGAAATACTTATATACCTATTTCTCCTACTATCTATTAGATTATGACTGGATATTATGACATTGTTCTCGGACTCATTCCGGTCGCACTGCTCGGTATTACCGCAGCGCTCACGCTCGTCGGTATATCATTGACCACAGCGATCCCTGCCGGCGCATTCGTTTCGATGATGATCATCGGACACGCGATGTTCGTCAATACGCCAGCCGACTCCTCGGACGATACCCAGTCTCCGCGGCCTCCGCTGAACGCGGATTGATCTCTTCGAGTCCTTTATTTCGTTTCGCGTTCGGTTTTCCAGTATGACCGACACGCTGTTTCTCACCAGTTCCGACGTCGCAGACCTCGCAACTCCGGCCGAGTACGTCGACGCCGTCAGAGCGGGATACCGCCAGCGCGGTAACGGCGCACCCGCCAAACCGCGATCGAAATTCTTCCGTTCCGATCCCGGCGGGATGCTCACCAGTTACGCGGCGGTCCTGCCGGAAACGGGTGCGATGGGTGGATACATGTACAGCGCAGGTTTCGGGGCCGAGGACGCCTGGTTCATGACACCGCTTTTCGATGCCACCAGCGGCGCTCCCCTCGCGCTCCTCGACGGCGCGAGTATGAACCCGTTCAAGACCGGTGCCGCGGGTGCCGTCGCCGTCGACGAACTCGCTCGCGAGGACGCCGACGCGCTCGCCGTCATCGGAAGTGGTGCTCAGGCCCGCGGTCAGCTGCGAACCACAGCGACTGTTCGAGCGTTTTCGGACGTGCGCGTCTACTCGCCTACGGCCGACCATCGCGAATCGTTCGCGGCCGACTTCGACGACCAACTCGAGGCCACGGTCCGGGCGGTGGACTCGAGTACGGCGGCGATCACCGGTGCCGACGTCGTGATCACGGCGACGAGAGCGGACGACCCCGTCTTCGACGGCTCGAAACTCGAGGCCGGAACGCACGTGACGGCGATGGGCCAGTACGCACCGGAACGGTGCGAACTCGACACGACGACGATCGAGCGAGCGACGTACGTGCCCGACCTCCGCGAACGGGCGACGTTCGATGCCGGATCGTTTCTGGCTGCGCTCGATGCGGGCGTCGTCACCGAGGACCATATTCATGCCGAACTCGGTGAGATCGTGGCGGGCAACGCGAGGGGACGGACGAGCGACGACGAAATCACGGTGTTCGACAGCGGTGGGACGGGCATCGAAACGGTCGCCGCAGCGTACATGTTATACGAGAAGGCTCGCGCCGAGGGAATCGGGACCGAGATCGCGTTCGAACCGGCGAGTGAGGCGTTGACGGGGAACTGAACCGCAAACGGACTACTCGACTGCCGAACGAAGTATTGAACTATCGACACGATCTCGAGGGCCCGACTCCTCGGTTCCGGTGGCAGTAGTTCTTGACTACCTCTCACTCAATACGGTATTTCCGCACCACCGCGCTCGTTAGCGACCGGAAGTTCAAACGTCTGTTCACCGTACGTTCGTTCAACATGTCCCGCGCGGTGGAACTCGAGTCCACTCTCGAGTCGGCCGAATCGCTGGCGATCGTCTGCCACGACAATCCGGACCCGGACTGTCTCGCCAGCGCGCTGGCTCTCGAAACGGTCGCGAGGGACCTCGGAATCGCGGACGTGACGATCGCCTACGGCGGCGAGATATCCCATCAGCAAAACCGGGCGTTCGTCAATATGCTCGCGATCAGCCTCGAGCCGATCACCGACACTGACGTAGGAGAGTACGACTGTATTGCCTTTGTCGATCACGCCCAGCCAGGCGTCAATTCCGATATTTCAGCAGATACCATCCCGGACGTCATCGTAGACCACCACCCCGGCGAGACGCCGGGGGCGACGTTCGAAGACATCCGAACGGAGTACGGCGCGACGGCGACGATCTTCGTCGAGTACCTCCGTGACCTCGAGATCGAGCTCACGTCACGGCTCGCCTCTGCGCTGCTCTTTGCGCTCCACCGTGAGCGGTTGGACTTCGTCCGTGAACCGACGAGACGGGAGTACGAAGCGGCGCTCTCGGTCTACCCCGACGCCGATCTCGAGGCGCTCGAACAGCTGTACGGGAGCGCGTTTTCACCCGGAACGATCGACGCGATCAGCCGTGCGATCGACTCCAGAGAGCGTCGCGGATCGTCGCTCGTGGCGAACGTCGGTAAGACCTCGGAGACGGACGCTCTTCCACAGGCGGCGGATTATCTCCTCAACTTGGAGGGCGTCGATACCGTCCTCGTCTACGGTGTCGTCGGTTCAGCAATCCGGATGAGCGCGCGGTCGATCGATCCGAGAGTACACATGGGTGAAACGCTCTCCGACGGTTTCGGAGAGCTCTGTACCGTCGGCGGTCATCACGACATGGCCGGCGGCCGGATCGAACTCGGTATCTTCGCGGATGACATGGGTGATGCCGACCAGCTCATCGAGTTCATCGACGGGCGGATAACGCGTCGGTTCTTCGACGCGCTCAATCTCGACGACGAGCGCTGACGGTCGGGACTCGCCTCCGATCGTACCACTGTGTTCGACGACGGTTCCCCTCCCGTCGCCGTCTTACTCGACGTTGATCGAGTGAGATTCGCCCTCGAACTCGAGTTTTGGGAGCTTGATCGTCAGGATTCCGTTGTTGACCGTTGCGCTCACGTCGTCTACGTCGACCGGGTCAGGGAGGCGAACGTGACGGTTGAACGACTGGAGCTCTCGCTCGCGGCGGATGTACATCTCCTCGCCGGCTTCGTGTTCCTCAGTTCGTTCGCGTTCTCCGGTGATAGACAACGTCTCGCCGGTGAGTCGAATGTCGAGGTCGTCCCTGTCGTATCCTGGAACGTCGACGGTGACGATGAACTCCTCGCCTTCGTCCGTCAGATCGAGGTTGGTCGCCTCGCGTCCCATCGAGAGATCGAGACGGCTTCGGTTGTCGATTTCCGTCTCCCACGAGCGAGCAGCCGTCTCGAGCTGGCGGGCCAGTTTGTCGAACAGTTCTGCGAGACCGTCGAACGGGCTGGATCGTCGTGACATGGGTTCTTCTAACACGGATGTTCGCGTGCGAATGCGAAAAAGCCCATTACACGGTAGTTTGACGGTCAGGGTAACAAACAAATCCGACGATAACCCCCATAATATTTGACTCATGCAGGGGAATTTTACATCCAGTCGACGTACCGTCAGCCATGACCGAAGCACTGTTCGTCGTCAGCGAAAACGGATACTGGGGAGAAGAGTGTACCGAGCCCCTCGAGACGCTGTCAGAGGCGGGCGTCGAGATCACGGTCGCAACGCCGTCGGGCGGACCGCCCCAGATCGACGAGCAGTCGATCGATCCCGATCAGGTCGGTGAGGAAACCGCGTCGCACGTTCTCGATGTCCACGAGAGCGACGACCGACTGAACGATCCGATCCCGACCGCTCGTGCCGACGCAGAGCTCTACGACGCGGTCGTCTACCCGGGTGGCCACGGAACCGAGTGGGACGTCAACCAGGACAGTGACGCGCGAAGACTTCTCCGAGAGACGATCGAAGGTGACGGCACGGCGCTCGTCGTCTGTCACGCCGTCGGTATCCTCGCGTTCGCACGCGACAGCCACGGCGCGTTTATCGTCACCGGTCGCGACGTGACCGGCTTCCCGAACGAGTGGGAAGAAGACACCGTGGACGAGGACGGCCGCCTTCCGGACGGTCGAAAGCTCCCCTACTGGGTCGAAGACGAGGTGATCGCCGCCGGCGGTAACTGGGACGCCGAACTCGAAAGCGAAGCGAGCGTCACCGTCGACGGCGATCTCATCACGGCCCGCGGTCCCGAGTCGTCGACTGCGGCGGCAGAAACGCTCCGCGAGAAACTGGATCGCTGAGCGGACGATGACGTCCACTCTCCGGTCGTGCCAGACGGGCCAGTTCACGATGGTCGAATCAGTTCCTTTTTACGCGGCGGCGGGGAATTTCGAGTATGAGCTTCGAGGAAGACGACCGTGTCGTCCTGAACGACGAGCACAGCGAGTTCGACGGCGAAACCGGAACCATCACGCAGACGATGGAATCGATGTTTGGCGACGTCACCTACACCATCAGCTTCGAGGACGGACAGGAAGCCGGCGTTCCCGAGGATTCCCTCGAGGCCGCCGCCGATGACGACGCCGACGAATCCGACGAATAGCGACCAGATCGAGACGACGCCGCACCGTAGATGCCACAGATTCCCCTTCACTACGTCGACCTTCGGACGTTTTGTTACGCCACAGAAGATCAAAAGCGCGTCGAACAGGCGCTTCGAACCTTCCTGCCGGAAGAGTTCGAAATCGACCGCACGGAAAGCGAAGGCCACTACGGCGATCGGATTCTCGTCCTGTCGACGCGTCTCGAGAAGGCTGACGACGTTCGATACGTTCTCTCGCGACTTGCTGACCTCGAGACCTACGAGACGCTGATCGACGAACTCGACGAGCGAGTCACCGAAAACACCGAACTCTTCTTGCGACTGGACAAACAGGCCGCTTTCGAAGGGGACGTTCGCCTCGGTGAGGGGATCACGTTTCGTGGAAAAGTCGAAGCCTATCCCGCAAAGAAAGAACAGGCCGTCGAAAACGCCGAAGAGGTTCTGACGCGACTGCGAGACGAAAAGTGACGAGGCCGTAAAACGAAGAGTAGCAGTTGTCGTCGTGAGTTACTGTCGATCGGTTACCGTGATCGGAACCGTCCATTCCGACTCGTGGCGAGGGTGGCCCCGTGGCCAAGAGCTATTCGGCTACAGGACATACCATCGGTTATGCACCCGATCGCACTCACCGCACGTCCGCTGCAACTCGAGGTTGGCGACCCTCTCGTGATCGTCGGCGCACTGGCCCTCTTTCTCGTCATCGCGACGGTCTGGTCGATGGTCGAGATCGTCGACGCGTACAATCGGGGCGCACTCACCGTCTTCGGTGAGTACCGCAAACTCCTCGAGCCGGGGCTGAACGTCGTCCCGCCGTTCGTCTCCCGGGTCTACACGTTCGATATGCGAACGCAAACGATCGACGTGCCGAGCCAGGAAGCGATCACGCGGGACAACTCCCCGGTCACGGCCGACGCCGTCGTCTACATCAGGGTGATGGACGCCAAACGCGCGTTTCTCGAAGTCGACAACTACCGCCGGGCGGTCTCGAATCTCGCCCAGACCACGCTTCGAGCCGTCATCGGGGATATGGAACTCGACGACACGCTGAGCAGGCGGGAGATGATCAACGAGCGGATCCGTCACGAACTCGACGAACCGACCGACGAATGGGGGATCCGCGTCGAAAGCGTCGAGGTTCGTGAAGTGACGCCCTCCCGTGACGTCAAGGGAGCGATGGAGAAACAGACCTCCGCTGAACGGAAACGCCGCGCGATGATCCTGGAGGCACAGGGTGAACGCCGCAGCGCCGTCGAGAAGGCAGAAGGTGACAAGCAATCTAACATCATTCGCGCACAGGGTGAAAAACAGAGCCAGATCCTCGAGGCGCAGGGTGACGCCATTTCGACCGTCCTGCGCGCTCGCTCGGCCGAATCGATGGGCGAACGCGCGGTCATCGACAAGGGAATGGACGCGCTGACCGATATCGGGCAGAGCGAGTCGACGACGTTCGTGTTGCCACAGGAACTGTCATCGATGGTCGGTCGCTACGGTAAACACCTCTCCGGCAGCGACGTTCAGGCGGACGGGACCGATCTCGAGAGCCTCGAGTTCGACGAGGAGACTCGCGAACTGATCGGGCTCGACGATATCTCCGAGATGATCGGTGAGATCGAGGACGCCGACGTCGACGTCGAGGCCATGGAAGCCGAAGCTCAGGCGATCAAAGAAGGCGAGGACGTGTCCGACTCCCCGGACGATACGGTCGGTACGAACCGGTAGGTTTGTCGTCTGGGGTAGCGGCCGTCGAGCGTCGCGTTTTTCCCCTCCGGTCGAGTGCGTTCAGCTATGCAGGTACACGTCGTCGGTGACGATCCGGTCCGCGAGGCCGTCGTCGCCGCGCTGGGAGACGTCGATGTCGACATCACTGACGGCACGCCAGACGACCTCGTCGAGGCCAGATTCGCGGTCGTCAGCGACGTCGCCGGCTCGAGTACGTTCGAGCGGGCAAACGAGGCTGCACGCGCCGGTGGAACGCCGTGGATCGCCGTCGAGATCGGCGGCGTCGGCGGTCAGCCGATCTCGACGGTCGATGCCGCTATCACTGGGTTTGCTCCTCGAAGCGGTTGTTTCGAGTGTCTGTCCGCGCGCGTCGCCGCGAACGATCCGGAGTCCACAGAGCGGCCGTCGGCCGATCGATCGACAGCCCGTCTCGCCGGTGCGCTCGCGGGACGGGAGTGCGTGGGCGTCCTCTCCGGCGACGAGCGATCGGTGATCGGCCACGTCGTCGAACTTCCGTACAGACGCCGCCGAATCCTTCCCGTTCCGAGATGTGACTGTGAT
This sequence comes from Natrarchaeobius halalkaliphilus, assembly GCF_003841485.1. NCBI lineage: Archaea > Methanobacteriati > Methanobacteriota > Halobacteria > Halobacteriales > Natrialbaceae > Natrarchaeobius > Natrarchaeobius halalkaliphilus. The sequence goes on from NZ_REFY01000003.1 coordinate 201,018, forward strand.
GAAGACGGCCGGGATCGGGAACTCGAGCGCGACGACGAGGTGCTCGATCTCGAAACGGCGGTCGAGCACGTCGAGACGGCCATCGACGACCGGGTCGGCATCGTGTCCAGTATCGGTGAGATCGAGTCCTTTCCAGCGCCGTACTACCTGGCGACGAACGCGGATACGAGCGGGCTCAGCGACGCGAGTGCCCCGACACAGGCCGCGGGCGTCGCTGACGACTGGAACGCCGCGCTGATGAAGGCCGTGGGCGAGGGTCTCGAACGCTACTGTGGTGGCGTCTACCGCGACTCCGAGTTCGTCCACGCGAGCGAACGGGACCTCGAGAGCGTGATCTCGCCGTCCGCGCTCGTCCGTCCAGACGACGCGCCAGCGTACGACCCGGATGCGGAGCATCGGTGGGTTCCGAGCGAAAACCTCCTGACGGGCGAATCGGTTCACCTTCCCGCCGCAGCGGTTCAGTTCCCTCAGCCGGGCGACCGGCTCGTTCCGGCGATCACGACCGGACTCGGACTCGGATCCTCGAGCGTCGGTGCGCTCCTGTCGGGCCTGACAGAGGTCGTCGAACGCGACGCGACGATGCTCGCGTGGTACTCGACGTTCGATCCGCTCGGGCTCGAAGTCGACGACCCCACGTTCGACACGCTCGAGCGCCGGGCACGAAGTGAGGGGCTGACTGTAACGCCGTTGCTCGTCACACAGGACATCGACCTCCCGGTCGTCGCGGTCGCCGTCCACCGGGATCCGTCCGAAAGCGCCCCCGACGAAATCGGTTCGAGCGACGACGCCTGGCCAGCGTTCGCGGTCGGCTCGGCGGCGGATCTCGACGGGACGAGCGCAGCGACGGCGGCGCTCGAAGAAGCGATACAGAACTGGATGGAGCTACGAAACCTCGGACCGGACGACGCGGACGACGCCTCCGGTGCGATCGGTACGTATGCCTCCTATCCTGCGGGGGCTCGTTCGTTCGTCGACACGGACCGGACGATTTCTGCGGACGAGGTCGGCCCCGACCCCACCCCGACCGGCGTGGAGGCACTCGAGGCGGTCGTCGAGCGAGTGAACGACGTCGGGCTGACGCCGTATGCGGCCCGGCTGACGACTCGCGACGTGGAGGCGATCGGCTTCGAAGCCGTCCGTGTCGTCGTCCCCGGCGCACAACCGCTCTTTACCGGCGAGGCCTTCTTCGGTGAGCGAGCGCGATCAGTCCCGGAAACGATGGGCTTCGAGACACGGCTCGAGCGGCCGTTCCATCCCTATCCATGACCGACGACCCGCGCGGCGGTCAGGGTTCAGGCGGTTTGCTGGTTTCGCTTCGGGGATCCATCCCTCACTCGTCTGCTTCTGATCCGTTCGTCCCTGGATCGTCTGAATCGGCCGTATCGTCCTCAACATCCTCCTCGTCTGGAGGAGTGGGGGTTTCGTTTGCCGCGCCGTCGACGTCCCCTCGGTGGACGTCGAGAACGAGGTCGTCGTCGTAGATCCAGATCAGGACGAGTTCGGTTTCGGGGGTGATCGTCACCTCCCGGACGTCCGCCTGTTCCTCGCCGTCGGCACCGAACTTGACGACGCGAAGGCTCTGGCGAGTCGCCTCGAGGTGCGGGGGGATGACGCTGTCTCCGCCGGTCACCGAGTAGCCTTCGTCGTAGGTCTGGCGGTTCGTTTCGTGTTCGTAGGCCTGAAGTTGAACGTTGTAGTACTGGTCCGCTTCGCTGTAGATCTCGATCGGAACGATGCCCTGGACGCCCCCCTCGAAGTGGTCTTGGACACCTTCGAGACAGCCTGCGAAGGAGATCGCTACGAGGGCGCCTGCTGACTGGAGTACTCTCCGGCGGTTCACACGCGCTGCTCGGTGCTCGATGAACGTATGCGTTACCGATTCGATCCTCTCCGTTATAACCGACCCGCACGTAGCTGCAGAGGATGCCTGAAGACGAGATGATCGGTGATCCGATCGACATTCTGCTGGTCGAGCCAAACCCCGGTGACACCCGTCTTTTTACGGAAACGTTCGAGGAAGCGAAAGTGATGAACGCGGTTCACGACGTTTCTAGCGGAGAGGACGCCCTCGATTTCGTTCACCAACGCGGTGCGTACGAAGATTCGCCCCGCCCGGACGTTATCCTGTTGGATCCACAGCTGCCCGGAAAGAGCGGAATGGACGTCCTGGCCGAACTGAACGACGATCCCGAGTTGTGCGAGACCCCCGTCGTCGTTCTTACGAGCTCCGAAGTAGGAGAGAAAATAATCAGATCACACGGTCTCGAGGCCGACACCTATATTCAGAAACCGGTCGAGGTCGGAGAGTTCGTCGAATTCGTCCAGTCGATCGAGGACTTCTGGCTCGCGTTCGTTCAACAGCCAACCGACCGATAGGATCGCCGTCATCCGTCTACGAGGTCGTCCAATCGGTCGAAGTACCGGTCGCGAGGAACCTGATATCGCTCGCGGTAGTCTACCTCCCCGTCTGCGAACCGTCGAGCGAGATCGATCGCGTGCTCGAGTGCGTCCGCTCGCGTCGAAAACCGGGCCGATCCGTCGACGGTGACGTCCGGTTCGAGATAGAACGTGACGAACCAGTCGTCACCGGCAGTGGTGTCCGTCGGGTTCCGTCCGGGACGGCGCGTTCGTCGGCCGTGAGTCAGATACAGCGTCGGAAGGCAGGCGGCGGGAAACGCCTCGCCGTTGAAGACGTCCGGTCGGTAGGCGAGGACGAGCCGCCCGTCTTCGCCTTCGGACCAGACCACCCAGCCGTCCGGAACCACCGTCTCGTCGGTCATCGTTTCGCTTTCTGTCTGACGTGAACGTTCTCGACTCCCGTCTCTGGATACTGTCCGTCGTCGTCTTTCTCGACGGCTTTGACCATGTCCCAGACGACGTTCAGTCCGGTCGTGACGCCCTCGAGCGCCTCCATCTCACAGCCCGTTTTGCCGGTCGTTTCGACGGCGACCTCGAGTTCGATCCGCGCTTCTGACAGCGAGAATTCGGTATCCACGTTCGTAATCGGGATCTGATGGCACATCGGAATCGTCTCCCAGGTGTGTTTGACGGCCTGAATCGCACCGATTCGAGCGGTCGCGAGGACGTCTCCCTTGCCGACTTGATCCTCGCGAATCGCGTCGATCGTCGAGGGCCGGAGGTGGATCTCACCGGCGGCGACTGCCCGGCGTTCGCTGTCGGGTTTCTGGCCGACGTCGACCATCTGAACGTCACCGTCGTCCGTCGTGTGCGTGAGATCGTTCGCACTCGAGTCCCCGAACTCGTCACCGCCTTCGCCGTCGTCCGCCGGTTCTCGAGCGCCGTCACTCATCGGCGTCACCCCACAGCGCTGCCGGAATTTCTGCGAGCATATCCGACGCGAGGAACCCCTCGTGTTTAGTTTCAGCGAGTCGCTCGCCGGCGATACCGTTGACGCGAGCGCCGGCGGCCGCGGCCTCGAGCGGATCGGCGTGGTCGAGTAACGCTGCGACGATTCCGGCGAGCAGGTCGCCGGTTCCGCCGACGCTCATCCCAGTCGTCCCCGACCGATTGATCCGCGTGCGCTCGCCGTCGGTAACTACGTCGTCCGCCCCTTTCGCCAACACGACGTGACCGAGATCGGCCGCGAACGATTCGATCTCGTCGACAGCCTCACCAATCGAGTCAGTGGCGGGCCCACCCATTCGTTCGAGTTCGCGTCGGTTCGGCGTACAGACGAGCGTCGCCTCGGTCTCGACTTCGGTGACGACCGCGAGCGCGTCCGCGTCGACGACCGCGGGACCCGTATACGACGAGAGGAATCGTCGGGTCGCCTCGAGCGTCTCGTCGGCGGTACCGAGGCCGGGGCCGAGCACGACGACGTCGTCGTATCGCTCGGCGGTCTCGACGAGGTCGTCGACCCGTGCCGTCGTCAGGCGATCGCTCTCGTAAGGCTGGACGATGAGGTCCTCGCTGTACCCCTGAATCTCGCCGGCGATCGAATCGGGTGCGGCGACGAACGACAGCTCAGCGCCGGCACGCAAAGCGGCCTGGGCCGCGAGAGCGGGCGCACCGGTGTAGGGGCCACCGCCGATGACGTACGGTCGTCCCTCGCGACCGGCGGGACGGGCGAGGTCGACGTCCCCGGGCCCGACGAACCGTTCGGCTGCAGCAGGAATGCCGATGTCAGCGACGGTGACGGTCGCCTCGAGAGCCTCGAGTCCTGGCTTCGTATCGTGAAAGGTGACGACGTGATCGGCGCTGACGGCGTCGTCGGAGTGATCGCCGCCGTCCGCGTCGAATCCCGACGGAACGTCGACCGAGACGACGGTCGCATCCGCGGCGGTGATCGCTCGAGCAGCGGTCGCCGCTGGCTCGCGAAGATCGCCGGCGATCCCCGTTCCGAGTATCGCGTCGACGACCACGTCCACCGTCGGCAACTCGAGGTTTTGGGAGTCGGTGACGACGCGCGTCTCGTACGCCGCTTCCTCGAGTGCGTCCCAGTTCTCTCGGGCGATTTCGGTGCCGATCGTCTCGGGACGACCGAGCAAAAGCGTTCTCAGGTCGAACTCGTCCAGAAACCGGGCGGCGACGAACCCGTCACCGCCGTTGTTTCCGCGGCCGGAGACGATCGCGACGCTCGAGCCCGGTTCGGCCACCTCCCGGACCACACGGGCGACGGCGTTTCCGCTCGATTCCATCAACTGTCTTCGCGGAACACCGAGCGCGGCGGCGTTTTCGTCGACAGCGCCCATCCGCTCGCCTGTGATCATAGGCGCAGATACATCTGCTGGTGCGTTAAGCCTGGGGGATTTCGCCGGCTGTCGGCCGGCCGACGACACCGAGCGCCACTCACACTCCCCGGTAGATCGGTCGACTAGTATCTGACCTCGAATCCGTCCTCGCTCCGTGGCTGTTCGTATTCGACGTCGACGTCGTCTACGATGGCCGCCTGGCTCCCCTCGTGACACCACTCGACCATCGATTCGACGGCATCCCCGGGCCCCTCGAAAACCGCCTCGACGCGCCCGTCATCGAGGTTTCGCACCCAGCCATCGATACCGTGGTCGCGAGCCGTGTCTCGAGTCGTTGCGCGGTAGAAGACACCTTGTACCGTCCCCGAAATGAACACGTGTGCGCGAGTTCGCTCGCTCATGGGCAAATCGGATGCGCGGAGTCATCAAAAATCCCCACCGTCTATCGCTCGGCAGACGGTTGGCTGACAGACGCCGTGCGAGAGTTACACACGCGACGTACTCCCCAGATCCATCCGTAAGCGAATACGTCGGTGAGCGACGGCGTCGCTGGCGACGAAACGGTTCGTTCGAGATGCGGTGGACTCAGTCGCCAGTTCGGAGATGGTGGAAAATGTACGTCTGAGCGTATCCTGCGTACTCTCCGCCGAGTCGCTCACGGATAGCCCGCGACGTCGTCGCGTACGAACCACGGTCGCAGTCCGGATAATACTCCTCGATGGCGGATTTGATCCAGGTATCGAGGGGAACTGCTTGCGTGAACTCGAGCGAAAAGAGGAGCACACAGTCTGCGACCTTGTCTCCGACGCCGACGAATCGCGTCAGGTACTCGCGTGCTTCCTCGTAAGGGAGATTACGTGCCTCGGCCGGATGTGCGTCGCCGCTTGCAACCATCTCCGCCGTTCGAACGACGTACGGTGCGCGATAGCCGAGCCCGAGCGCTCGAAGTTCGGCTTCGGTCGCACGAGCAAGTCGGTCCGGCGTTGGAAAGGCGTGATAGGTTCGTCCGTCGAAGGCGATTTCGTCACCGTACTCACGAGCGAGCGTCGTCACCATCGAGTGGATTCGACTCACGCGCATCTGGGCCGAACAGATGAACGAGATCAACGTCCCAAAGAGCGGGTCGGAGACCAGCCGCATTCCACGATGGGCGTCGTAGGCCGTCTCGAGCAACCGATCGTCCGGGGCGGCCTCGATGATCGCCTCGAGGTCGTCCTCGAGACACAGGAGTCGGCTGACGGTTCGGTGGGCGTCCATCGTCGACTCCCACTCGAGGCGGTCGTCGTGACGGCGGACCCGGATCACCGTTCCGTCGACGACGGTCGTATACCACGCGTCCGGCGCGGGTTCGCCGCCGTACATTTCGCCGTCCTCGCGTCGCCAGAGGTAACTCTGGCCGCTCTCGAGCGTTCGATAGAGATCGAAACCACCGGACAGGTCGTCTATTGGGATCGTTCCCGACTCCATTCGTCCGCACCTTCGGGGCTGCGGGCTTGGGGCTTTCGAACTCGAGTGTGCGTGCCTCCGAGCCAGCTCATCTCAGGACCGAGGCGAACCTTCATACTGGAGGCGACGTATGGTCTATGCATGAACTGCAGGGTCGTCGTCGAGGCTGCCGTGCCGGTATTCGACGTAGGGACGGAAGACGAGGCGATCCGAATCGCCATCTCGAAGACGGGCGAGATGCTGAACCCTGATCTGAACTACGTGGAGATCGATATGGGCGAGCGGACGTCACCCTCCGGTGAGGAACTTCCACCGGCGTTCATCGCGGCCGACGAAGCGCTCGTCGCACTGGAACTCGAGATGACCGTGTTCAACGTCGAACGCGAGGAACACGCCTCGCGTATCGCCAGAAAGGAGATCGGTCAGCGACTCGAGAACATTCCGCTCGAAGTCATCGACATCGACGTTATCGAAGACGAGGATACCGATGGCGATACCGACGACGAAGACGAGACCGTCGATGACGCCGAAGACTCCGACGACGATCCCGCCGATGAGGATGATTCTTCGCAATCGGAGACAACGGACGAGGAGTCGTCGGACGAAATCCTTCCGGAGTTCGAAGACCTCGTCGAGTAGGCGTTTTTGGTACGCTCTCGGCTCAGTGTTCTTCTCCTGCGTGTCAGTACGGTCGGCTCCACCAGTCATACTGTCGCTGTACGGTACTGACCAACACCAGTCGTCACTATCGGAGTCGATCGTCTCGAGAATACGTCGCGTTTTTCAGTCAGCAGTAGCGGCGACGACTTCCTGCTCGTCGTCACGCATATTGGTCGTGATTCCACCGGCGATCGCAAAAACGGCAGCCTTATGATCTGTTTTCGATTTGTGAATCGATGTCGGCCGAATACCGAGAGATTCGTACTCCTCGAGGTCGATCTGACAGTTGTTCCACTCCGCACACTGGTTCGATACCTCCGCGAGAAGGCCGTGAAGGTGAATGAGCTCCTGTTTCTTCATAACCATGCAGTCCTACCCACTGCAGGGTTATATTATTATCTTGAGTCGCGTTACCACACGGGCAGTCGATCCGGGTACGACGGTCAGCATCGCTTACCTGATCGAAGCGACTGCATACTCGTTCGTCTCGCGAGCTCCCCGATTCGTCTCGCTCGCCTGGTCGGCGTAATATCTGATTTATTCCGTCAATATATTGTTTCGGACATACAAACAGGTTATCGATCGCGTTACCCGAGTTGTTTCAGCGTCTGGAGATCGCGATCGGTCCGCATAAACTCGCCGGTGCGACGGGACGCGTGACAGTTCGGACAGTGAAACATACCCGTTGACTCGGGGAGTTCAGAGGGAGAGACCTGCCAGTCTTTTGCACACTCGGGACACAACAGTCGAACGGTCGTTTCGTCCATGACACTCAGTTACACACCAGACGTCAAAAGCTTTGTCGCACTCACGAACAGCGGCGTGGTAACAGCTAACCAGTCGTTGCCCCGTCGTCCGTATCGTAGCCCTCGACTACGTCAGGCTGGTGCCGCTGAGTCGGACGCCTCGAGCAGTTCCTTGTACCGGTTCCGAATAGTGACTTCGGAGATGCTCGCGACCTGGCTGACCTCGTTCTGGGTGACCTTCTCGTTGGTCAACAGCGCGGCGGCGTAAACGCCGGCCGCCGCGAGACCGACGGGGGACTTGCCGCTGTGAACCCCCTCGTTACGGGCGGAATCGAGCAGTTCACGGGCCATTCGTTCGGTTTCGTCGGAGAGATCGAGATCACTGACGAATCGGGGCACGTAGCTTTCCGGATCGGCGGGTTTGACCTCGAGGCCGAGTTCGCGGATCACGTACCGGTACGTTCGCGTCAACTCCATCTTGTCGACGCGGGAGACGGCCGAGATCTCGTCGAGACTTCGCGGAGTGCCGGCCTGGCGGGCGGCGGCGTACAGCGACGACGTCGCCACGCCCTCGATCGACCGGCCGGGAAGCAGGTCCTCCTCGAGGGCGCGGCGGTAGATGACGCTGGCAGTTTCGCGGACGTTCTCGGGGAGGCCGAGCGCGCTGGCCATGCGGTCGATCTCGCCGAGCGCCTGTTTGAGGTTGCGCTCTTTGCTATCGCGAGTTCGGAAGCGCTCGTTCCAGGTGCGCAGGCGCTGCATCTTCTGGCGCTGGCGGCTCGAGAGGGACTTGCCGTAGGCGTCTTTGTCCTGCCAGCCGATGTTGGTCGAGAGCCCCTGATCGTGCATCATGTTGGTGGTGGGAGCACCGACGCGGCTCTTGCTGTCCTTTTCGGCGGAGTCGAAGGCGCGCCACTCGGGACCGCGATCGATCTCGTCTTCGTCGACGACGAGGCCGCACTCGGCACAGACGGTTTCGCCGTGTTCGTCGTCGCTGATTACGCGACCGCCACACTCGGGGCACCGCTCGCGTTCGTCGACGTCCGTCGATTCGGTTTCGTCTTCCGGTCGTTCGTTCGTATAGGTTCGAATTCGAGTATCGGTCATGGTGTGTTGGGTGAGTTACTCGGGGCTCCCGGGTGGGGGAACCAGAAGAAACCCGGTCGCCTCGGCTAACGTATAGTTAGCACCAAGGGCTTATAACTGTGTCGCTTACTTTATAAACTCGTCGGCAAATGAGTTATATGTGTTCCGGTATATTTTTATTAATCATGTACTCCATCTCGTCCTCAGTGTTTCGGTTATTTGATCGTCGTCTCTGCCGGTGCGAACGCTTTTCGGACGCTCGAGCGAACGTCGAGACATGACCGTTCAGTTCGGTGCGGTAACAATCGAGTGGCTTGGTCTCGGTACCGTTCGTCTCGAGGGGGAGACCGGCGTCGTTATCTACGTCGATCCCGGTCCGGAGGAGTACGGAATTCTCGACGGATACCGCCCCCGTGACGGAGATCTAGTTCTCGTCTCTCACGGCCACCACTACGATCCCGACTCGATTCGTCGCGTCGCACACGAGGAGGCGATCGTCGCGGTACACAACTCGATCGACGTTCGCGAACTCGATCACACCGACGAATCCCCCGAAACGCTCCCGTTCGTCGTCGAACGGGTCGGCGCGGACGAGTCGTTCGTCCTCGGTCCGCTCGATCTGTTCACGACGCCAGCGTACAATGATCCCGCTGGATCGCACACCGACGAACGCGGAGCGCCGTACCACCCCGAAGGAGACGGATGTGGGTTCGCGGTCACCGTCGACGGCGTCTCCGCGTTCTGGCCCGGCGATACGGACGCACTGGCGTATCACGAAAACCTGGATATCGATCTCTTCGTCCCGCCGATCGGCGGGACGTTCACCATGGACCGCCACGAAGCCGCGGAATTGGCTGCAGCGATCGCTCCCGATCTCGTCTTGCCGATCCGCTACGACACGTTCGAGGAAATCGCCGCGGACGAGGCAGCGTTCGTCGTCGACGTCGCACGACGGGGGGTTCCCGTGGTCCTCGACGATCAACCGGACTCAGTCCCTGAACGGCCCGGACGGCCCTAGATGACGCCCATCTCGTCCAGTCGCTCGGGCAGGTAGGTGTCGGTCACGAAGTCCAGTCCGTGTGAAGCCAGTGACTGCTGTTCGGACTTTTTCTCGATTTCGAGCTGGAGTTCGATCTGTTCTTCCCAGTACTCGGTCTGGAATCGCGGATCCTCGAGTTCGCTCTCGAGGGCGTTGACGTCCGAATCCGAAAGAGGGTCAGTCGGGAGGTCGTACTCGACGATATCCGCGGGCTGAATGCCGATATACTGTGCTTCGGGTGTCGCGAGGTACTCGGAGAGATGGGCCGACTTGATCGACCCGTACGCGACCGAACCGTAGATGCGATACGACCACGGGTCGCCGTCAGCGAACACCAACACGGGGAGATCGAGTTCGTCGTGAAGCCGTTTGGTTATCCGTCTCGTCGCCCGCGCGGGCTGGCCCTTGAGGTGGACGAGCAGCGCGTTGTATTCGTCGTCGAAGCCGTTCTCGACCAGCCGATCGCGCATTCCGCCGGTCTCGACCGCGAGAATAAAGTCCGCCTCGGAGCCGAGGAACTCGATCGTATCGGGGTTGTTCGGGATCTGGTATCCCCCCTCTCCGACGTCCTCCTGGCAGTGGATCTCTCGTTCCCCGCGACGGGTCTGCTCGCGCAGGTGTAGCGGCCCCATGATCGTCGCGCCCGACTCCTCGGGACGCATGTGGAAATCCTCGCGGGTGACGCCCGAGACGATTTCCAGGTCCTCGATCAGACCGTTCGATTCGTCCTGGTCCGAGAACTGGGCCTCCTTGTTGTCCCAGCTTTCGGAGAGGTAATACAACTCACGCAGCGTCGACGAGCGATCCTGTTCGAGCTGATTCGCGAGGAACTCGATCGTATAGACCGCCTTGAGCAACTTTCTGGCACCTCGGACGGAGTTCGCTGATCTGGTCGACTCGCGGTCGCCGTAGACCCAGACGCCCATCTCCTCGTCGTACTCGATGTTGTTTTTCGTCCGCGTCGGAACGGACATGTGGGGTATCTCGCCCAGTTCGAACTGATCGTAGAACTGCGCTGCGAGGTCGATTAGCTGTTCTCTGGCCTGCTGATCGCTGTCCGTACTCATTGTTTCACCGTAAGTTTCTCCGTTTCAACGCCCTGTACGTCCAGATCGAACGTCGCGTCCTCGGAAACGGCGTACTCGAGGGTCGCATCGTCGCCGCTTGGAACGTCAGCCTCCCACTTGATGAACCACTCGCCGTCCATCTCGACGACAGTCGCGCCGTCGCTTAGGCTCGTCGGCTCTGCCGTGACGATATCCGTGACCTCTACGGATTCGTTCGTACTCGAGTTGTTCTCGACGACGACCGACACCGTCCGTCCGTCTCCGTTCTCTTCGATCTCGCGTTCGACGAGGACGTTGTTCATGATCCGGGCGATCGCATCACCGATATCCGGTTCCTCGCGACCGGTAACCTCCGCGACCTTCTGGGCCATCTCCGGGAGGATCTCTCCGAGGACGTTCTGTTTCTTCCGGCGCTGTTGCATCGAGCGGCGCTTGTTGAGGTAGGTCTTTAACTCCCGGGCGGCCTCGCGGACCGCGAGTTCGATCTCGTCTTCGATCTCGGGAACGTTGGCGACGGCGTCTTTCGACTCGCTCGTGAACGGGACGTTCGTCGAGGCGACGTGGACCATGAGCACTGCGGGTCCGTTGGGAAGCCCGGAGCCGCCGGGCTGGTCGAGCCCGTAGTTGCGCCAGCCGATCGATCTGAGGACGTCGGTCGTCGCACAGGCCCCACGCTGGTAGACGAGCGGTACCCGGTTTGCAAACCGAAGTACGTCGACGCTTCCATCTGCCTCGAGTTCGCCTCCGTAGGCGATACCCGCTTCGACGATGAACGGATCGCCGCCGTGAACTTCGGCGTCCCGCGTCGACGACGCGTAGAAGTCCGCGTCGAACTCCTTTTCGAGACCTGCGGAGACGAGGTCGGCGGAGATCGGTGAAAGACACCGCGTCGGCGGTGCCATGATATCCGTCTCTCGCATCCCATCGACGAGATTGCTTACGGCATCACGATCGCTCTCGAGTTCTCGCACGAGCGGCGGATCGTCGGGAACGGTCGTCATCACCGCCCAGATCGCCTCGATGACGTTCTCCCGAGCGGTTTCACCGAACGCGACGTCGTCGTACTCCTCGGTTAGCTCTGCGGCCCTGTCGACGTACTCGCTGAGCGTTCGATGCGAGAGTCGGTGGCGAGCGTTCTCCTCGCGTTCGTCGTCGAACGTTCCTGCGAGACGCTGTGCGAAGGCGTAGACGATCTCGTCGTCCTTGCGCGTACTCGTCGCGTCGTCGACGAGCTCGTAGAGGTCAGAAGCGAGCCTCGAGTCGTTCTCGGATCCAGACGAGGCTTCGTCTTCGCCCGCCGCCTCCCCGTCGAACTCCGCCCCGTCGCCGGTCGCCACGGCGTCGATCAGCTCGAGCCAGACGGCTTCGACGGCGTTCTCACGGACTGTCTCCCCAAAGGCGGTTCCGTGATCCGCTTCGACGTCTTCGGCGGCCGAGTCGACGACGGCGGACAGCTCGTGGTGGGCGATCCTGTCGCGATCGTCGACGGCGGAGGAGATGGCGTCCGCGAAGGCGGCCGTGGCGTCCGCGCCTTTGTTCGCGGTCGCATCTTCGACGGTTTTCCGGAGATCGAAGTCCTCTCGAGTTTCGGGTGGTCGCCAGCGCATCTCCCGTCCGTAGTGGCGGTCGCGAAAGGCGTCGACAACCGAGTCGGCCGTCTTCTTTCCGACTCTTGTGAACTCCTCCTGGAGGAATCCCGACACGGTGTGAGAATCCGTCGCCGTGAGCATCTTCATCACGGTTCCGAGTTCGACGCCGTGGGGGTGCGGCCGAATCTCTTCGGTCTCTTCGGGAAGCTGGTCGGTCGCCCGCTCGAACTTGAACGCCGCGTTCGGCTCGCGCAACTCGAGGCGGGCGTGGGGGTTGACGACCGCCGTGTGCTTGATGTAATCGTGGAGCTGCTGGCGGGCGCGCATGTTGGCTTCCATCTCGAGTTCGATTCGCGTTCCGTGTGGCCGATCCCAGGACGTCGTCTTCTCGACGCTGATTTCGGGCTCGTTATCGTCCGTATCGACGATCAGTTCGAAGTATCGAGCCTCGCTCGATCCCTGGGTTCGACTCGTGATCTTCGCGGGCTTGCCGCTCGTGAGCTGAGAGTACAGAACCGCAGCGGAGATTCCGATCCCCTGTTGTCCGCGGCTTTGCTCGCGAACGTGAAACCGCGAGCCGTACAGCAGCTTCCCGAAGACTTTCGGGAGCGACTCCTTCGTCAGCCCCGGCCCGTTGTCCTCGACGATCAGGCGGTAGTAGTTTCCCTCTTCTTGAATCTCGACGTAGATATCCGGGAGAATTCCGGCTTCTTCTGCGGCGTCCAGAGCGTTGTCGACGGCTTCTTTGACAGCCGTGACGAGGCCCCGAGCGCCGCTGTCGAAGCCGAGCATGTGCTTGTTCTTTTCGAAGAACTCGGCGATCGAGATCGCCTGCTGGTTCTCGGCCAGCTCCTCGGCGATCCCCGGCTCTTCGCCGAGTGTCGACTGGAACGACGTCATTATCCCCTCATACTAACGGCGGGGCTAAAAGGTGTGCGTTACCGGAGTGAAAGTGAACCCCTCGCCCCACAAAGGTTTAACCTCGAGCGAGACTTCGTCCCATACGAGAGGACACATGAGCCCCGACGACCACAGCGGACGTGAGGACGGCGAAGAACAGCCACTCGAGGGAGAGGAGGCCGTCGTCGACGAGGAGGAGGAAATGGTCGTCGATGATGACGAAGGGATCGCCGTCGAGGCCGATCGCGTTCGAAACGCCGCGGCCGAAGAAGTCGATCAGCGGATCGTCGATCTGCTCTCGTGGATCCTCGATACGGAAACCCGCGCGAAGATCTACGTACACCTGCTCGCAAACCCGGGGAGCACGTCCGAAGAGGTCGCAAAGGGAACGGGACTCTATCCGAGTACGGTTCGGGAGGCGCTTGCGGAACTCCACGACGAAGAACGTGTCACGCGGGAAAAACGCGCGAGCGAAGGGGCGGGAAACAACCCGTTCGAGTACACGGCGATACAGCCGAGCGAACTCGTCGGCGGCGTCGTCGATCAGGTCCAACGGGAGCTGAACACGATCTTTACGCTCGATCGTGTGCTCGACCGGAACGAGCGATCCGACCCAGCGATCGAAGGGGACGTCGAACCGGTGACGATCACCGTCGACGAGATCGATCCGTTTGGAGACGACGCTCACCCGTCCAGGGTCGACGAGTCCGCAGACGATGGCCAGGAGGACGACGGACGGACGGACATCGAGATCAGCGAACCGGACGACGACACCGACCAGTAGCGAGCAATCCGACTATCGTCGAAGAGAGAGCAATCCGATAAGCGGACGAAAGCGAGCAACGGAAAAGACGCACGGGCTCGAAGCACGGACGATCTGTCGCTGGCTACTCCTCGAGAACGAGCACGTCCGGGCGCTCGAGCGATTCGTCTACCCCGGCCGCGTCGACCGTCGTCATCGGCCAGTTGTCCGTTCGCGTCAGGATTTCGTAGTCGTCGTCGGTTATCAGGACGGTATCTTCGCTCTTTGCACCCTGAACGGTCGGGTTCCAGGCGTAGGCCATCGGCAGCTCGACCGACGCCTCGTGATCGGGCGTCGCGATCCACTCTCGGCCGGAGAACCCGGCTGCGCCACCCTGATGGTGGTGACGCCACTCTCCACCGTAGCCGACGTCGTCGTAGGCCTCCTGAATCGCTGTAAAGACGTCACCGGCGGTCCCGCCGTCCGCGGCGACCGACCGCGTCGCCGCAAGTGCGGCTGTTTCGACCCGTGTTGCCGCCTCGTGGCGCTCCTCGAGCCACTCCGGCGGATCGAAAGCGACGGTTCGGGAACAACTCGCGTGGAGCCCCCAGCGCTGGGTCGTAACCGAGACGAGCGCGTACTCTCCGAGTTCGGTGCGTTTCGGCGTGTAATGGCGATATCGCTGTACTCGTTCGGAGCCGCCGACGAGGACGACGGGCGCTTCGATCTCGCGTGCAGAGAGCGCGACACGGATCGCGGATGCGACCTCGAGTTCGGTGTCAGTCGTTCGAAGCTCGCGACAGACCGACTCGACCGCGGCGGCGGTCTCCTGTGCGAGCCTCCGGTAGCGCTCTCGATCCTGCTCGGTCAGAGGCTGTCGCAACGGCGTCGGATCCACGGTCTCGAACCCCGGAACGGCGACATCCGCTGACGCCCGTCCATCGTTTTTCACGTGCGCTTCGATCGCCTCCGCAAGCGACGAGGCGTGCCACGGAAAGCGCTCGAGAGAGAACTCGCTCGTTTCGAGGTCGGGAAGCTCTTCGTCCACGATTCGATCCGCCTCGATGTTGTCCGTGAGGACCGTCAGATCCGCACCATCGTAGCCAACCGCGGCGACTCCCGCGTCGGTCTCGCGGTCGACGACGTTGGTACCGCCGGTGAGCCAGGCGAAGGAGTTCGGACGCGCAAACCAGACCGAATCGAGATCGCGTGTCTCGAGGTACGACTCGAGGCGCTCTCGTTTGTCCATGCCGAATACTCTCGTGGCCGACTCTTGAATGTCGTGACATCGGACCGGGGAACGAGCGGAACGACGACTCTCGAGTTCGAGATGGACGCGACCCGTTTCCGGTCGATCGACCTCGCGAACGCGGCTTTCGCTCCCTCTCTCGTGCGATTCCAGCGAGATAAGAACGACTCGGGTAACCTAAATACCGTCAAACCCAACCACCGTCCGAACGCCCGTGTCGACCGATAACAGCCTCTCTCGTACGGTAGCACGTCCGATAATCGCTCGGTTTGGCTTCCCGCAGTTGCTCGCAACGACGCTCGTCCTCGTCGGCGCGACGATCTTACTCGGCGTCGCCGCCAAAGCCACCGGATCCGGATTGGCCTGTGAGGCCAACTGGCCCCAGTGTGACGCCGGCCCGTACAACCTGTTTCCGGCGAACCTCCCCAGTTTCTACGAGTGGTTCCATCGGTTCGTCGCGATGTTCGCCGGGTTCGCGATCATCGGTTCCGCGCTCGCAGCCTGGCGGATTCCCAGTGTGGACAAACGCGTCGCGACGCTGGTGATTCTCGGAACGATCCTGACGCCGATTCAGATCGTTCTCGGCCGTGAAACCGTCCTTCAGTACGAGATGACGATCCTCTCGTTGCACTTCTGGACGGCGGTGCTCATCTTCGTCCTGTTCGTCGTTGCAACGGCGTTCGTCTGGAAGCCACGGCTGGATCGAACCCACGTCACAGGTGCGCTCGTGCTCACCGCCGCGTCGCTGCCGCTTCACGTTGCACTGAGTCCGCTCGCGCTCACGGATATCACGGAGTACTCTCCGACCGTCCAGATGATCCAGTACGCCGTTACGCTCGCGTTGCTCGCGGGCGTCATCGTCGCTGTCATGGTCGGCCGCTGGCGATTCGAGGACGAACGGGTTAGGTTGCTTTTATCCGTGGCGGCCGGGCTAGCACTCATCGTGGTCTTTCTGGGTCGGCGCGCCGTGATGACGTTCAATCCGGCACTCGACTATCTGTACGTCGTCGCTTCCGCCGTCCTCTTCGTGGTCTGTCTCGGTGGCATCTGGCTCAGCCGTCGTGATCCGAGCGACTCGTCGAACTCCCCGTCGCGATAGTGACTGAACCGGGCCGTCGTACCGTCGACGCTTTTTAGCTCACGGTCGAAGCATTCCCCATGCGCACGAGTCTTAACATTCCCGAAGAGATGCTGGCCGAATTCGACCGGACCTGGCAGGCGGAGGGGCTCGACTCCCGATCACGGGCGCTTCGAGAGGCGATTCAGGAGTACGTCGAGTCGCACCATCGCCTCGAGACGGCTCGTGGAACCGTTGCGGCGACGATCGTCTTCGATTACGTCCACGACGAGATCATCGGGGAACTCCACGAGCTCCAACACGAGTTCCAGGCCGAAATCGATACGACCTGTCACGTTCATCACGGAGAGTGGTGTCTGGAGACGATTTTTTGCCACGGATCGGCGGACGACATTCGATCGCTCGTCTACCAACTGAAGGACTTCGACGCCGTGAGCCGCGTTTCGGTGACGCTGTTGCGGTCTGAGACCTGAACAACCAGAAACTGTAACCCTCACTTCCGATCGTTCTCGGCCCGGAGTCGGTCGATTCGCGTCTGTAACGGCGGGTTCGTCGCCAGCCAGTTCCGGCCCGGCGTCTCCGCGAGGTCGAACCCGGCCGCTTCGGCTGCCCGCTCGAAGGCGTCTGCGAGTTCGTCGGCACCGATTCGCTGAGCGGCACGCGCATCGGACCGATACCGAAGCCGGCGTGCGAGTGCGAACCCACCAAGTACCACGACGACGGCCACGGGTCCGCCGACGACGATCGAGAGGTCGCCCAGAACCATCCCGATGACCACCACCAGCGCGGCGAAGATCGGTGCGACCGCGACGAGCCGTTCGAACCGAGCGGCCTGCTCGCGCCGCGCGACGAGCATCGCACGAAGCGTCCCGTCCTCGAGATTCGAGAGCGCCCCCTCGGAGACGAACAAGTATCGGCCACGAGGCGCACCCGAGAGCTCGAGCGAGAGGCGACCGTCGCCGCTGTCGACGATACGAACGCCGCGGACGCCGGTATCGACGGAAGCGAGCAGCTCCTCGAGTCGATCCCGTTCGCGCTTCGTCGGTCGTCGCGTTCGCGACGTCACCGAGCTGATCAGCGGTGCAAGCGCCCAGAGACAGACGAACAGGACGGCGAGTGCGACCACGAGCGCTCCCGGACCCGCACGGATCGCGGGGGTGATGAGGGTGACGAGAGCGAAGACCCCCAGAAACAGGACCGTCAGATACCGGGCGTACTGGCGTCTGGTCGCGGCCGGATCGTCGACGTGAGGGAGGTCCGGGCGTGCGCGAAGGATCCCGGACAGCGCTGCGGTTCCGACGATCCCGGCGACGACGCCTGCGACGATCGCCGCGACGAGATTCGAACCGATCTCGGGGCCGGGCACGAAGGCCGGTTCGACGCTCGAGGCCGCATCGACCACGATCCAGGACGAAATGGCCGCGATCGTCGCTGAACCGACGGTGACCACGTTCGTCCATCGCGTGGCCGTCTCGTCTCGCCGTCGTCTCGAGAGTCGGCCGAACAGGTACCCGACGACCGCGGCGATGGCTGAACCGACCACGACGGCGACGAGGAGACCGATCCAGAGGGCGAGGGCGATCAGGGGGGACATACCGATCGGTGGATGTGGATCTGTCAAAAACGTTGGGATCGACCGTTCGAATCGCGACCCGTTCGGCACTGGCGAACGGTTCGCGCGGACTGTTGTACCGTGTCACCGGTGGGACTGCAGACGGGTTGCGGGCCCACCGGTACTGACTGACAGCAAACCGTATCAAACGCCGCCGGAATTACGCCGTGGACATCGCCATCACACCTCGAGTACCGCCGGAGATTTGACGGTTGGCTGCGTACAAAGGCACATGCCAGTCGAATCCGATGTCGAGCTTCGGGATGTGCTCTCGCACGAAACGATCGCCGTCGTCGGCTGCTCGAGTACCCCGGGCAAGGCGGCCCACGACGTACCGTTGTACCTCGACGAACGCGGGTACGACGTGATACCCGTCAACCCGTTTGCCGATGAGATATTCGGCCGGTCGGTCCCGGATACGCTCTCGGATGTCGACGAAGGAGTCGAGGTCGTCTGCGTGTTCCGTCCCAGCGAGGAGGTTGGTGGTATCGTCGACGGATCGCTCGAACGCGAGGACGTCGAGGCGATCTGGATGCAACAGGGGATTCGAGACGACGAGGCGGCCGCCCGGGCCGAAGATGACGGCCGAACGGTCGTCCAGAACCGGTGTATGAAAATCGAACATCGCCGCCTCGTCGCATAGTACAATCGGGTCAGCGGCGAGTTCGGTTCGAACGATCGTTCCGTTTTCTACACCCACCGACAGAGACTTATCTCCAACCGGTGTACGTGGTATCAGTACCCATGTGTGACCGGTTCGGGAACTGTTCGAACGACGGGACGTGTCAGCTCGTCCTCAGAAACCGGATTACAGGAATGGAACGCGTCGAATATCACTGCAAAGCTCATCTGGTGCTTCGAGTCTGGGAACTCGAGGACGATGACGCTCACGACGTTATCGACGCGACGCCGCTCAATCGATCGTCGTCGCCCACCGACCAGCCCGAACCCGGCCAGCGCGTTCAGTCCACGGATCCGTCGCCCGAATCGATCGAACCCGCCTCGAACCGGTTCGAGTAGCTTCGAGTCGTCCCGAGTCGGGATTCGGCTCGGTTCAGTGATCGACCGATCACTCGGCGGCGGATTCGCTCGAGTGAGTTTCTGCGTTTTCGATCGGTTGTTCCGTCGCCGAGTCGTCCGCTTGCGAATCGTCCTCGAGTTCTGCCTCGTCGATCGCCGCCTCCGCGAGAATCTCCTCGCCGTCGATTCCCTGTTTGTCCGCGATCGCGAGCAACAACGCTCGCTGTTCCCCGAGTTGGTGATCGAGACGCTTGACCGTGTCGTGCGTATCGTCCATCTCCTCTTCGAGGCCGATGATTCGCTGCTGGAGTTGCTGTACCTGTTTGTACATGGCCTCGGCGCGGTCCGAAAGGCCCTGAATTTTCTTTGCAGTGCTTCCAAGTCCCATGGTCGATCCATGTGGCGGACGGCTAATGGGCCTTTTCCTTCCAGCGCCGTCGGTTCTGTACTGATTCTCGGTTCGGATCGTGACGAAAGCGCTTGCGGGCGATTGGAGAGACGAAAGGCCCTTAAGTTCAACCCCCATATCCTCCAGTGGATAGGTCGAGCAGTTTGGCCCTGCTCGTCACCCGCACTATGGTCATTAGCGGGGACCGAACGCCGCGGGCGTCCGGTCAGACCGACCGGGGCCCCGGGAGCCAACGTGGAAGCCTCGTCCGTCGGGGATAGCGGTCTACGGTGGCCGTCCGCAGGGACGACCCATCGTAGTTAACCGGCGACAGCCCATCAGGCGCGGAAGCGAGCAGTGGACCGCCGGACACCTGTCGCTCGACGGGTCGCGGGGTGGAGAAGGCAACTGGGATTCCCCCGGCCGGAACGCCGGGCAACCGCGGCCCTCCACACTCATACTTCATACGACATCGCACTCGAGCGACCGCGCCGTTCTGGGTTCGATCCACACGACCGATTCGAGGTAACCGCGCGAGGAGTCGGTCAGGGTTCCCAACCGTGCCGTTCCGGATCGCGAGCCGCGAGCGCCGTTCGGACGGCGGCGACGTTTTCGGGAACGTCGTGGACGCGGACGATGTCCGCTCCGCGATCGGCGGCGATCGCGCTAGCGGCGACTGTCGCCTCGAGACGCTCGTCAACGTGACAGTCGACGTGAGCGAACATCGACTTGTGCGAGTGGCCGACGAGGACTGGGCAGCCGAGCGCCCTGAACTCGTCGACGCGACCGAGCAGTTCGAAGTTCTCGCGGGCGGACTTGCCGAAGCCGATCCCGGGGTCGACGACGATCTGCTCCCGGTCGAGACCCGCCTTCTCGGCCAGCAACACTCGCTCCGTCAGCTGATCGATGACGTCCTCGACGACGTCGTCGTAGCTCACTTCCCGGTCCGGGACGACCGGCGCGTCGATGCTGTGCATCAGAATCAGCCCCGCGTCGTGATCCGCGACGACGAACCGCATCTCGGGATCCTCGAGCCCCGAGACATCGTTGACGACGTCAGCGCCGGCCTCGAGGGCGGCGTCGGCGACCGCGGCTTTGCGGGTGTCGACCGAGATCATCACGTCGACCTCCTCGAGTCGTTCGATCACGGGGACGACGCGATCGATCTCGTCGTCGGTCGGGACGGGATCGGCTCCGGGTCGAGTCGACTCACCGCCGACGTCGATCACGTCCGCGCCCGCCGCGATCATCTCCTCGGCCTTCGAGACGGCGTCTCCTACGGCATCGTATGCGCCGCCGTCGTGGAAGCTGTCGGGCGTGACGTTGAGGATTCCCATCACCGCGGTTCGGTCGTGCCACGGGAACCGCGTCGAGTCGTCACCGTCGTCGATCTCGATCGCGTCGCGAAGCCCCCGTACGGTGTCGCCGAGTCCGTCGCCGCGACCGGACGACGGATCCTCGAGCGTCGCGATCAGCCGACGCAACTGCCCGAGCGTTCCCATGAGAACGGCATCGATTCGTTCGTCGTCCCGCGTTCGCGACGAAAGCGAACACTCACCGCCGAGGCGCAACAGTTCCCGTTGCAACCGACGAGCCTGCTGGGCCCGCAGATTCGTCTTCACAACGCGGTGGACGGCGTCGGCGTCAGTTCGACGAATCTCCCGTTCATCGACGTCCGCACCCGCCAGCGCGGTGCGAGCGCCCTCGAGATCCCGAATTCGCTTCGGGATCCCCACGCTCGTCCATCGTGAGCGTCCCTCTGCAACGGCGAACAGCGAACCGGTGACGAGCACGCAGTCGTCGCAGTCGGCCCCCTCGAGTGCGATCTCGAGGGCGTCGCCGACGTCGGCGTTCGTGCGAACGTCCGGTGCGCCCGCCTCCTCGAACACCCGCGCAAGCACGTTTCGGTCCTCGGCGCGGTCGAGTGGCGGTTCGGCAGCGATCACCGTCTCCGGCGTCGGTAACGCCGCGGCCATCTCTCGGTGGTCCTTGTCGTGCATCGCTCCGAAGACGACGTGCAAGTCGTCGTAGGCGTACGTCCCGATCGTTTCCGCGAGCGTCCGGCAGGCGCCCGGGTTGTGCGCCCCGTCGAGGACGACTAACGGGTCGGTGTCGACGACCTCGAACCGCCCCGGCCAGTGGGCGCTTCGAAGCCCGCGCTCGATGTCGCGCTCGGAGACGTTGGCGACCTGTCTGGCAAGTACGGCCGCGATCCCCGCGTTTTCGGCCTGGTGTTCGCCGGGAAGCGGAACGTTCGTCTCGATGCTCCACCCGCCGGCGTGAATCGAGACACCCGACTCCGTGTGGTTCGTTCGACCCAGATAGTCGACCCGGACGTCCGACTCGACGTCGGGGCCGACGGTGACGACCTCGTCCGCGACCTCGTGTACCGCCTCGAGGACCGATCCCGTCACTCCAGTAACCAGTGGCGCGTCCGCGGGAGCGACGTGAGCCTTGTCGCGGGCGATCGCCTCCTCGGTGTCACCGATTATGCCCGTATGTTCTAGCGTGACGCTCGTGACCGCGCTGGCGACCGGATCGACGACGCTCGTCGCGTCGTACCGGCCGCCGATCCCGACCTCGAGGACGGCGATATCGACGTTCTCTCGACTGAAGTGCCACAGTGCGAGCGCCGTCATCGTCTCGAAAAACGTCGGTGACTCGCCGTCGCCAGCGCGCTCGGTGACGTACTCCTGGACGGTATCGACGTACTCCCGGACCGCCGATCGAGGAATCTTCCGACCGTCGACGCGAACCCGTTCGCGGAGGTCCTCGAGATGGGGGGAGGTATACAATCCGACAGAGAGACCGGTTTCGCGGAGCGTCCGCTCGAGCATCCGGGCCGTGCTTCCTTTTCCGTTGGAACCGGCGATCTGTACGCACTCGATCGACTCGTGGGGGTCCTCGAGGTGAGCGAGGAGTCGCGCCGTCGACTCCGTCCCGGGTTTCGGGCGGAACCGTCGCAGACCGAAGAGAAAATCCGCCGCCTCGTAATACTCCATACTCGAATCACAGAGTCCGATCGCTTTAGGGTGTCGGAGTCCGATCCAGCGTCCGGCTCTGTGCAGGAAAAACCGGATGATCAGGTCCCGCCATCGGAGACGAATCGACCGCCATCCCAGCCCCGAACGCGGGATCTGACGGTCGCCTCGAGGACCCACGCGACGACGAGGACGACCGCGTACGGTCCGAACAGGAGGAGGTGAACCGGACTGTCGGTCGTTGTGAAAACCTCCACGGACAGAACGTATGGAACCAGCACCGCGAACAGAATAGCGGGTGAAACGATTCCTCTGGCGAGTACGGCCGCCAGCGGAACGGCCGTGACCCCCACGGCACCGACGAAAACCCCCACGGCTGCGATCGGTGGCCGAATTCCGGCACGGAGCGCCAGCAGGACGGTCGATACACCGACGAGCGACGCGAAACCGAGGACGACCCAGGCGAGTGTCCCGGGCGAGAACGGCGGTGTGGGGAGGTTTCGAAGTCGTCGCGTTTCGATCCCGTACCCCTGGCGGATCCCACACTCGAGGACGCCGGCGAGCAAGAACAGCGAGAGCCAGACGTACCAGGTGTTCGCGTAGCTCCCAACGTGCGTCGGCCCATCGACGACCAGGTACCCCTCGAGTTCGCTCCACTCCGGAGATGGGGTCGTCAGTTCGACGAAGACGGTGCCGGCGAGGGCGGCCAAAAATCCGATCGCGGGGACGATCAGCCGGGTGTGAGCCGAGACGAACGCCGGAACGAAGCCGAGTACGAAACCGGTGACGACCAGCAGGGAGACGCCGGCGTACGTCTCGAGCGTCGGATAGCCGGCGCGGGCGTACAGCGCGAGGACGAGCGCGACGTTCACACCGCCGCCGACTGCGCCGAGTGCGATCGAAGACGGGGACGGACGGACCATAGGTTACCAGTCGGCGTCGAGGCTCATGTGCTTTTTCCTACTAGTTTGCGTCGGTCGACAACGGGTGTAGTCCCGGACTGTCCGCACCCTCGCATGCAGCAGTGTCTTCGTCTGGACGGCCTGTTTCTGGGTGTCGTGCTCTCGTGGTCGCGGTTGTGTCTCGGCAACTGTTTTGTATCTCTGGGACCAGAATAGCGAGCATGTACCAGGTGTTGCTTCCGGTCGATTCGAACGAAGACCGCGCGATCGATGCGGCGAACGTCGTTAGGTCGTTACCCGGCCCTCCCGGCGACGTTCACGTGACGATTCTCAACGTGCAAAAAGAACTCGACGTGTCCGATGGCGACGGGAACGCACGCTCCGAAGACTGGTACGACGAAACGGACTTTCCACCCGCCATCGATGCAGTGAAACGGCACCTGGAAGACGACGGATTCGTCGTGGAGACGCGACGAGAACACACCGATCCTGCGGAGGGGATCATCACGGTCGCCGCGGAGATCGGTGCAGATCAGATCGTCATGTCGGGACGAAAGCGCACACCGGCGGGAAAGGTGCTCTTTGGCAGCGTCACGCAATCGGTGTTACTCAACGCCGAGACGTCCGTGACGGCCGTCATGACTGACGACTGATCTGGTTCGACGGTCAGTCGTCCGCTGAACGCTCGGCTGACGTCGACTCGAGACCGACCTCGATTTCTGCTGCGGCAGCCTTGTACTCGGGGATCTTCGCTCGCTCGTCGAGAACGTCGTTGGTGAGGCGATTTGCGGACGCCGCGGCGAAGTGCGGCGTCGTCCAGACGACACCCTCTTTGATGTCGTCGGTGACCTGTGCGACGACCGAAATCTCGCCGCGTCTCGAGGTGAGGGTTACCTCGTCGCCGTCCTCGATGCCGTAGCGTTCGGCGTCGGCGGGGTGGACGTCGACGAAGTTCTCGGGCCTCTGTCTGTTGAGGGTCGGTGATCGCCGACTCATCGTCCCCGTGTTATAGTGTTCTTCGAGCCGAGCGGTCGTCAGGATCAGCGGGTACTCGTTGTCCGGCGTCTCGGCCGGCGGCGTGTGGCTGACACCCTCGATGTGACCGAGCCCGCTTTCGGTGTCGAACTCCTCGGCGTAGAGGAACGGATCACCCTCGTCACCCGGTTCGTAACAGGGCCAGTGCAGTCCCGTTTCGTCGAGCAACTCGTAGGTCATTCCGTGATATATCGGACAGACCTGGCGAAGTTCCTCGAAGACGTCCTCGGGATCGTCGAAGTCGAACCCTTCGGGTCCGAACAGCCGACTACCGACCTCCGAAAGGATTTCGAGGTCGTGTTTGGTGTTTTCGTGGACCTTCTCGACGCCGCGCATTCGCTGGACGCGCCGATCCGTGTTCGTGACGGTGCCGGCGCGTTCGGCCCACGTCGTCGCCGGAAGAATCACGTCGGCGTACTCCGCCGTCTCGGTCATGAAGATGTCCTGGACGACCACGAACTCGAGGTCCTGAATCCGTTCTGCGACGCGGTTCGCGTCGGGTTCGGACATGACGGGATTTTCGCCCATAACGTAGAGACCGCGGACCGAATTGCCGAACTCGTGGGAGACTTCGACGTTCGTCAGTCCCGGTTCGGGAGGAACGTCGAATCCCCAGACGTCCTCGACCGACTTCCGAGCCTCGTCGTCGTCGACGAGCTGGTACCCCGGCAGCACGTTGGGCATCGCACCCACGTCACAGGTTCCCTGGACGTTGTTCTGACCGCGCAGCGGATTGACGCCGGTGCCGGGCCGGCCGACGTTGCCCGTCACGAGCGCCAGGTTGATTTCGTTCTGGACGTTGTCGACGCCACAGCGGTGTTGGCTCATTCCCATCCCGGTGAAGATCGCCGCGTTGTCCGCCATCGCGTACGTCTCGGCGGCCAGTTCGATCTGCTCGAGCGGAACGCCACACTCCTCGGCGGCCGCCTCGACGTCGACGTCCTCGAGCGTCCCTCGTAGGTGCTCGAAGCCTTCGGTCCGTTCTTCGACGAACTCCTCGTCGATCCATCCCGCGTCGGGGTTCGCTTCGTGTTTCTCGAGAATCGTCTTCAGGACGACGTTGAGCAGGGGGATGTCGGTCCCCGGCTCCAGCTGGAGGTGCATGTGTCGGTCCGTCTCGTCGATCTGGAACGATCGCGTCGTCTTGTTCGCGTGGGGGTCAACCTGGATGACGGTCGCTCCCTCGAGGACGGCCTGACGGAAGTACTGACTGTTCGCGATGGGATGCTGTTCGCCCGGATTCGCCCCCTGGATCCAGAACACGTCGGCCTCCTCGCGAAGGTCGTGCATGCTGTTGGTCATCGCGCCCGCACCCAGGCTGGTTCGGAGCGCCCAGACGGTTGAGGCGTGACACATCCGCGTGCAGTTGTCGACGTTGTTCGTACCGTACCGGCGGGCGATCTTCTGGAGGAGGTAGTTCTCCTCGTTCATCGTCTTCGAGGATCCGAAAAAGCCCATCGCGTCCGGCCCGTAGTCGTCGTGGATCCGCTCGAGTTCGGAGACGACGTACTCGTAGCACTCGTCCCAACTGGCTTCGCGGAACTCCCCGTCTTCCCTGATGAGTGGCTCGGTCAAGCGGTCTTCGTGATCGACGACCTCCGTCGCCGCGCCGCCTTTGATGCAGATTCGACCCTCGTTGACCGGTGCATCGCCCCACGGCATAAATTGGACGTCACCCGGTTCGTCGCCCTGTTTGACCTGAATACCACATCCGACGCCGCAGTACGGACAGATCGTCTTGACCGAATCATGTTTTTCTCCTGTCATATTTTGGGGCCTCCTGCTCGGTCCGCATCGGGCATATCCACGGCTCCCGCGTGTATCAGTCTTTCTCACGCACGAAGATTGACGGGAATCCGGACGAAACCTCTCCCCAATGAAGCTGACGCGTTCGCTCGTAACGGCCGAGGCTCGCCAGTACCGCGAGCAGGAACCGCTGTTCGTCGTCGAACGCGAGAACCTCAAGACGCTACCCGGCGCGCTCGAGTCCGGCGAGTACGGCCGGCGAGATGCGGCCTGGATCGTCCGATGGTACTACCGGCGCTTTCTCGGAGAGTATCCCGACGAAGCGCGCCGGAACGCAGAAGAACGGTTCTGGGAAACCGACTTCGACGCCGTTCGAACGGCGATTTCCGGCGCCATCGACGCTCCCGACGCCGCCGTCGCTGTCGACCGACTCACCGATCTGGAGGCCGTGGACGTCCCCGTCGCGTCGGCGTTTCTGATGTTCATCGATCCCGAAGCGTACGTTGTCGTCGGTCCTCGCGAGTGGAGCGTGCTTTCGACGACGGGCGAACTCTCGGAGCCGTATCCCGACCCGCCGTCGGTCGCGCAGTACCAGCGCTATCTCGAGCAGTGCCAATCACTCGCCGATGAACTCGATTGCGACCTCGAGACGCTCTATCGAGCGCTCTGGCGACTGTCCGACTGAGCGGGGTCGGGTCCCGGCGTTCGAAAGTTCGTCGATCGAAACGAGGCGGTCGGTTCGTCGTCCCGGTCAGAGTGCTCGGTCGTGTTCGGTTTCGAACTCCCGCTGTGCTCGGTACTGATCGACGAACTCGCTGACGTCGAACTCGAGCATCTGTGATTCGAACTGCGTTCTCGAGTGATCGTCTTCGGCGTGGCTGATCGCGTGT
Organism: Natrarchaeobius halalkaliphilus; assembly: GCF_003841485.1. Lineage (NCBI taxonomy): Archaea > Methanobacteriati > Methanobacteriota > Halobacteria > Halobacteriales > Natrialbaceae > Natrarchaeobius > Natrarchaeobius halalkaliphilus. Next base: position 227,906 of record NZ_REFY01000003.1, read on the forward strand.
TCCATGAGTTCGACCACGAGTTCGACCACGATCTCGTGGAGTCGACGGGCGTCGAAGTCGCTGATCCACACCATCGAGTAGCCAACGGCACCGTCGCCGCTCGCATCGTGGACGGCGGTGCGGTCGGGGAACTCCTCGAGGACGACGCCCATCAGATGTGGCGTTCCGAACTGGTCGAACTCGTCTGCGGTTTCGATCGTTTCTCGAAGCACGGAGACGAGCGATTCCGGGAAGAACCGCGACGGTGGGTGAACGTCGGTGACGACGGCGTGTGCCGTCCCACAGGAACAGGTGTACTCGCGCATTCCGAGATCGATCTCGTGTGGATCGATCGTCTCACCACAGGGGAGCTCGAGACGGCGATCGGTGCCGGAACCCGGTACGCGGGGTTCTACCATTATCGATCGTTCATCCGGGACAGGCATAAGCGCGACGACTCGGGGAACGATCACGTTCCGAAAGCGATCAGTTTCGATAACGATCAGCGAGATGGATGACGACGGCGGGCGGCGTACAACGGCGGCTGTGTCCGAGCGTCGATTCGGGAGGAGTGGGACGTTCCGAACCACCTGTAACGGGAAATCGTCTGTGGTGTCCGGAATCGTCCGCAGAAGACGCGGGTCTAGGTCGAACACGGAGAGTTATCTGTGTTCTGACAACTCAACTATGCCCAATCGTGGTCCTCTATCCCTTCGTAATGTTTGAGCCGACTGTCGATCTCCCATTTCTCCCAATTGCACTCGTGATAGAGAACGTCGGCAAGCCCGTCGAAGTTGCCCTTATCAAGTTCGATCCCCCGATTGCCGCGGTACGTAATGTACGGTTCACTTCGAAGGTCATCGTAGACATCTCGGGCGGTCGGGTAGTTGCCGTCGATGGCTGAGAGGCTAAGGAGGCCTTCCTTCGTAATCGGTGTCCCCCACTTGTGTTTCGCAATCATCGTCGCCAAGAGGGCGCATTTCACCGACGGCTTCTGCATACCCGGGCTATTGAACCACCGTTACATAAATACTGTTAATAGCTGTTAACGGTGGTGGAAACGCTTATAAACTCACGTAGCTTGGACTCTGTATGAGCAGTACGGAGCACGCGGAAGGCGGCCGCGAACAGAAAAAGGAACTCCGCAAGGACCACCCCAGCGGGTGGCTCCACCTCACGCAGCACGACGCGATTCCGATTCTCGTGGATGCGCTTCTCGATCTTCCGCCCAACCGGGAGTTCAATAAGACCGAGTTCGCGGAACACGCGGGCGTTACGCGGCAGACCGTTGGCAACTACACGGACCTACTGCTGGAAGTCGAGTTGATCGAGGAAGTCCCGAACACCTCCCCACGCCGATACCGGGTCGCAGATAGCGACGTTGTTCGGGAACTCTTCGAGCTGAATAGTGCGCTCAACAACGTCGGCGAATAACCCTATCCGAAATCCGGTGGTGAATCTTCGAAGGGTCAGGTCTGTTGCTCTCGTCGCTCAATGATGCACTATCGGTGGCTCACCAACTGAATTCCGGAAAAATGTTCTGAGCGCAGCTACGAGGACGATCCTAGGGGAGGCTTGAGACATCTTCTCGGCGGTAAAATCGAGAGTTTCGAGAATGTTACAACCCCCGAAAGGGGGCATTTGTTAAACGAGCGTTTTACGCCGTTGATTAGATGACGCGGTTCTCTTCACTGTCATGCTTCCATCTCTCCGAATTACGTTGTTAAAACTACCGTAGTCTAAACTACGATAGTTTGAGCTACGCTATCTATACGTTTTATACGCTGGTGAGTCGAAGGTGAGCGTATGCCCGCCTTCGTCAACCGAGAACAGGAACTCGACAGGCTCCACGAGTTGTACGGGAGTGATTCTGCGGAATTGAGCGTCGTCTACGGGCGTCGGCGGATGGGAAAGACAGCTCTCGTCGTCAAATCTATCGAAAATCGTGATGACGCCGTGTATCATCAGGCCGCACACGGGACGACGGAGCAGCAACTCGACTCCTTCATCGCTGATGCTGCAACGGTGTTCCCGGGAGTCAACCGAATTCGGAAAGACTGGGAGAACGTTCTCACGTATCTCGCTGAACAGGACGCGATCGTGATCCTCGACGAGTTCCCGTACCTCGTAGACGAGAACGAAGCGCTCCCGTCTCTCATCCAGCGGCTCTGGGACCACAACGTCGAAGAGACGGCTGCGAGCTTCGTGCTGACTGGGTCGGCAATCGGGATGATACACAAGATAGCGCTCGACGGGAGTTCACCACTGTACGGCCGTATCTCCAAACGACCGAACGGGAAACTCGAAATCGGCCCGCTCCCGTTCGCTGCCGCGATGGAGTTCTTCCCGAATTACGCGCCGGCCGAACAGGTAATCGCGTACGGCGTGTTCGGGGGAACACCGGAGTACCTCAGGGCCGTGGACGACGCGCAGTCACTACAGGGGAACATTACGGAAACCCTACTGCTCCGTGACGGCGGCCTCCACGAGGAACCCGAGGACGTTCTGTACCGGGAACTGGACGAGGTGGATCGGTATTTCGCCGTTCTGAAAGCGATGGCCGAGGGGAATCATAAGCGAAACGAGATCATCCAGGCCGCCGGGATCAACGCCAACAGCGCGAGTTACTACCTCTCGCGCCTGCGGGAACTCCAGATAATCGAGCAGGAGTATCCGGTTACCGTTGACCCGTCCCGGAGCCGGAACAGCCGATATCGAATCCGAGACCAACTGTTCGCGTTCTGGTTCCGGTTCGTACACGGCCGTTCGTCCCGGTACGAAGTGTTTGGGGCGGATGCGTACGACGAACTCGTCGAACCCCATCTCCCGGACTTCGTCAGTACGACGTTCGAATGTCTCTGTCAACGAGCAGTTCTTTACGAGTACGGGGATGTCTACAGGTTCACGGAAGTCCCGGATCGGTGGTGGGACACCGACGGACGCGAGATCGATATGGTGGCCCCGACGAACGACGGGACCTTACTGGTCGGGGAAGCGAAGTTCCAGCAACAGCCGATGGGGTACGATGTTCTCGCCCAGCTTGAGCAAGAGGCTCCAGAAGTCGAGTGGTCGCCGACCGACGGCGACGTGAACTACGAATACGCACTGTTCAGTCGAAGCGGGTTCGCGTCGTCACTGGAGGAAGCAGCCGAGAAGCGCGACGACCTCGGTCTCTTCACGGTTGACGATGTCGTCGAGACACTGTCCGATTGATAACGGAGGGAGCAGTCCGTTTTGCACGCGGTTAGCGGTGAAAGCGACGCCTGGTTCTGTTTGCAGTCCAAGCCTCAGCGTAGAATAGTCATTAGATGGCCTAATGGTGGATAGTTCCCGTGGATCGGTGGCCGCGCGATCCCGGGATACGGTTCATTTGTTTAACGCACGTTGTACGCTGTTTTCTAGATGACGCGGTTCTGCCGAGCCACACAAGAACTCCGTTCCTGTACGTTCCGACACAGAAATAGGAATCCCCTCACTAGACGAGGGTCGAGTAGCCCCGGGCGCGGTAGGATGGGGAGTTGGCGAGATGTTCGGTACGAACCCACCACTAATACTTAAACTCCTTCGATATCTAACCTCCCGATTCTTGGGAACATGGCCGAATACAGTATCGAACGAACGCACTATGTATCGCTCTATTCAAGACCGGTCCCGAGTTCAATCTGCCGATGGAATAGACGTAAACGGTTCCCCCCGTTCTTACCGTCTCCCTTCCGAGACAGATCGATGAGCGTCATCGCGACGATTTCGGTCCCTACGACGGAGTTCCCGTTCGGAACCTTGCTCGAGGCGGATCCGGAAACGACCCTTACTGTGGAGACGACGGTTCCGACGAGCACCGGTGCAGTCCCGTACCTCTGGATCTCTGCACCTCAGCCCGACTGCGTCGTTGGCGCGATTGACGCCGCATCCACCGTCGAATCCGTCTCGATCGTCGATCGGATGAACGGCCACGTCCTCGTGTCGATCGACTGGATCGATCGGATCAACGGCGTTTTACGGGCGATCGAACGCGGTGACGCGATCGTCACCAGCGCCGTCGGAACACACGAGGGATGGTCGTTTCGGCTTCGTTTCCCCGCATACGAGGAACTTTCTACGTTCTATACGGACTGTGCCGATCGTGGCATCTCGATCGAACTCGTTCAGCTTCACGAAACGGTCAGTCCGGACTGTGACGGACGGTTCGGGCTGACCGCAGCCCAGCGTGAACTCGTGATCGCGGCCTACGAGTCGGGCTACTTCGACGTTCCTCGAGAGACCACGCTCGTCGAACTCGGGGATCGGTTCGGAATCTCCGATTCGGCGGTCTCACAGCGGCTTCGACGCGGGCTCGCTGCCCTGATCGATACCACGATGGCCGTCGAGACGGACACACAGAAGTCGGTGAACTCTGACGGACAGGCGACGCCCGAGACCGGGACCGAGACGGACTAGCGGCGCATCCCTCGTCGATCTCGAGAAATCGAAAATTCGGCGTTCGAATTCTCGAAAAATCGGTGATTTATCGGCCGGACGAAAACGGCTCTTCGCCGGTCACTCTTTCGACGTAATCGTGGCCGTTATGGGTTCACGGAGCGTTTCCCTATCCGTGAGAAACGTCACTGACAGGACGAGCAATCCGTTCGGCCTGCGTCCGCCGTTCGACCGGACGGAGCCGACCGAACGAACGGCGGTTTTCGGGTACGGCGACGCCAACGCCGATTTCCACGTCATCGGGGATTATCCCGGTAACCACGGTGGAACGCGTACGGGCGTTCCGTTCACGGAAACCGATGCCGGTTCGGCGATCCAGGACGTCCTTCGAGAACTCGAGTTCGTTCACGGCTTTCGGGAGCGGCCTGATCTCGAGAACTTGTACCTGAGCTACGTTCACATGTGTTGTCTGCCCGACGGACACGAGCCGACCGAGTCGGAGTACGCCGAACTCGAACGGTTCTTCGACGCCGAACTCCGGGCGATCAACGCACACGTCCTGTTACCGGTCGGAGAGCGACCGACCGACCACGTCCTTCGGGAGTACACCACCCAGCGAGACCGCCTCGAGTTCGACATGCCGACGCTTCACGCGAACGAGGTCCGTGGAAGGGGGTTCATGGTCGTTCCGATCCGCGACCCGTCCGAGTGGACCGACGGCGACCGCGAGGCGCTGGTCTCGAAGCTCGAGTCGATCCTCGAGAGCGACTATCGACAGACGAAGGGCGTTGCGACGAGTATCGGATGAGCCGTCGTCGATTCCGTACGGTTCGCTGTGGACGGTCTCGAGTCGGTCACCGGCCCATGTGTTTCCTGATCGTCGCACGAAGCGGTAGCCCGAGCGCACCGATCATCGGCAGCAGTACGAACGCGACGAGATCGAACACCAGCGATACCTCGCCGATCAGTCCGGCTGCGAATCCGAGGGCAGGGGCGAGTACCGGGAGGACGTACAGATACGACGGCTGCCAACCGGGACCGCGCCTCGTATGGTAGACGACGACGCCGAACAGAAACGGCATGAGAACCGCACCGGAAAGCAGTGGACCGCCGACCATGCTCGTCGGGACCGTCACCGCAAGCGCGATCAGGATCGTCTCGTCGATCGTGATCGGTCCCCAGGTGTCCTCTCGCCATCTCAGTCGGGCAAAGAGAACGACCGCGAACGCAACACCGACGATCCCGGCGAGTACGGCGGTCGAGGGCACCGACTCGAGAAACGGGGGGACGAGTTCGACGCTCGAGACGAAACCGATCGAACTGTCGAGCCCGTACCGGCCGCTCGAGAGAACGCTCAAAACACCCTCGACGTCACCACCCACAGCGGCCAGTTCAGCGCGGAGCGTGTCGACTGCGGCCTCGTTCTCGGAGACGGCGTGACCGAGCCCGGCGACGTAGACGAGCACCGCCAGCCAGATCGCCGGTAGTGCGACGTTTCGACGGCGCCACCAGCGAACGAGACCATCGATCCGTCCCGTTCGTCTCGCGTCCGAGCGCCGGGAGTGCTGGGAACGACGGTGTCCGTGAGCGGTTCCACCGTCGGTGGAGCTGACACCGTGGTCCTCGGTGGCGGCCGTGGTCGAGTCGGCTCCGGCGGATGATGCCGTCGCGCGTCCGCTGGCCGACGTCGCACTGGTACCGGTCGACGTCGTTCGAGTCCCCGTCGCGCTCGTCGTCACGTCTTCCGTCCTCGTGGCCGTCGCCTCGTGGTCGCTTCCGACGGCTCCTCGCGTCGAAGCCGCCGTCGAAGAGCGCCTCGATCTCGATGATCGCGGGTCGGAAGTCGTCGATCCCGTCCCGGCTGTCGATTCGTCCTCTGCTGTCTCGCTCGAGGATCGACCCGGCCGGGTTCGTGTCGTCGACTCCCTTCGCTCGCCACTCTCAGTCGACGTCTCGCTCGTGTTCGTCCAGACGTCGGGAGACGGGATTCCACTGGTTCGCTTTGCGACGTACTCGCGGTGTCCCAGTCGGTCGTACGCCTTTCGTTCGGTCGGGTCTCCGAGGATATCGTGAGCCTTTTTGACGGCGGTAAACTGCGCTCGGGCCCGGTCGTCGTCGTTGACGTCCGGGTGATACACGCGGACCTTCTCGCGATAGGCATCCTTGATCTCGTCCGGGGATGCGTCGGGAGGGATCTCGAGAAGATCGTAGAAATCTGCTGTCATAGCGAGTCGGAAACCCTGTTGGGCTACTGCAATCTACTCGGGGACTTATAAAATCGTTACGTCCGACAGACGGGCCGTGTCGCAGGCCGTTGGGTCCGGTCGAACCGATCGCGAGCTGCTTTCACAGGGTCTGCTGTAGTTGACTCGATCGAACCGCGGACGGTTCGCGGTTACGGAGAATCAACGAGAAAAGCTCGCGTTTCGGCGCAGGGAAGACGGTAACCAGACCACACGGCAGCAGTTCCTACCTGTGGATCGGGCAGCGGATGGCGGCTCGCGGATTGGGTACGACACCTAGCAGAAATCCGACAGCGACGTCTGGTCGTCCGGGAGATCCGTCAAAAACACACCAGCAGTCGTTTCGTCGTCCGCTTCGGTCCGTTCGTCTCCACCCTCGATATCGGTCCGTTCGTTCCCACTTGCGCTGGATTCGCCCTCTGTCCGTCCGAGGGCCGTCCGTTCGTCCCGATCCGTCTCCCAGCTATCGAGGCTGGCCTGGTCGACCGATGCGAACTCGAGGTTCGCGACGCGGACGCCGAGTTTTCGCACCGGACTGTCGTCGAACTCGGTAAAGAGGTCGCGTGCGAGTCGGCCGACGAGGTCGGGATCGTCGATGGGACCGGGTACCGATCGCTCGCGGGTGTTGACGTCGTACGGCGGCGTGACGGCTTTGACGCCGACAGTCCGGTACAGCGCACCCTCGCGGCGAGCCCGATCGGCAACAGCCGCCGCGAGCGTTTCGATCTGGTCGTACTTCGGTTTCGGCTCTTCGACTGGCTCCGGGAAGGCGGCTTCTCGCGAAAAGCTCTTTGGCTTTCCCTTCGGCTCGACGCGCCGGTCGTCCTCACCGCGTGCACGGTCGAAGAGCTCCCGTCCTCGCTCGCCAAAGCGCTCGACCAGCGGCTCCGGATCCGCCGCCGCGACGTCACCGGCCGTCTCGAGACCCATCTCCCGGAGTTCGCGTGCGGTTACGGGACCGACGCCGTGGAGCAACTCGACGGGGAGCGACGTGAGGAACTCGCGGACTTCGTCGGGTTGGACGACCGTCAGTCCGTCCGGTTTATCGAAGTCGCTTGCGATCTTCGCTGCGCTCATCGACGGTGCGACGCCGACGCTGACGGTGAGCCCGACCTCCCGACGGACTCGGTCTTTGACGTGACGGGCGAAGCCGTCTGCGACCTCCCAGGCCGTTCGACTCGTGACGTCGAGATAGGCCTCGTCGATACTCACCTCCCGGACGACGTCGGCACACTCGTGGAGGATCTCGCGGACGTCGGCCGCGACGGACTCGTAGTAATCCATATCGACCGGGCGATAGTATCCGGTTTCCTCGAGTTCGAGGTCGGAACTCGAGTCGGCGTCGCTATCGAGGTCGACGGAAGCCCGCCGCGGAAGCCGCTCGAGCGCCGTCGAAATAGCCTGTGCGCTTTCGACGCCGACCGCTCGAGCTTCGTAGCTTGCGGTCGCGACGGCTCCGACGGTGTCTCCCGGCTCGTATCCCATTCCGACGACGACGGGTTCGCCGCGCAGTTTCGGCTCGCGAAGCCGCTCGCACGACGCATAGAAGCAATCGGCGTCGACGTGACAGACGATTCGATCGGCGCCGTCCGCTCGTTCGACGCCGGGCAATCGCGATCCGTGAGCCATTCGTTCGGAGTTAGTGGCTGGTGCTGTTGAGACTGTCGGACGAGCCGGACGGTGCCGTGGTCGTGAACGTGGTGGTCGGTGGCCGGACCGATGACGGGAGTGCTGACGCTATTGGCGGCCGTGATCGCGGCGAGTCGCTGTCCGGAAGTCGATGGGTGGACGGTACAGCATCGATTTACACACCCATCGCACAGCCGTCGTTCGATCACGAGTGCGTCGACTTCCAGCGGCTACTTATACTGAACCGGGCGCGCTCGACGAACAAAGTTTATTACCGCGTCGTTATTTCGAGAAGTTATGAACGATCTCCAGAAGGGAACCGATCTGCGGCGACGAACGGTTCTTCTCGGATCCGGCCTCGCCGTCGCCGGGTTCGCAGGGTGTCTCGACGACGAACCGGAGGGTAACGGCGAAAACGACGGCAAAAGCGACGGCGGAAACGACGGCGGAGACGAGAACGGAGGTGAAAGCGACGACGATAGCGAGGACGAGACCAACGACGACGAACAAACGGAAGACGACGGGCCGCAGCCGCCCGAACCCGACTTTCTGGTCGGCTCGAGTCAGGATGCCGACTACGAAACGCTTCAGGAGGCCTACGACTCGCTTCAGTCCGGCGACGTGATCGGTATAGAGCCCGGTACGTATACCCTCCAGCAGTCGGTCGACTCCGCCGAGGTCGACGGCGAAATCCTGACCAGGAGCTACACGTACGTCGGAGAATCACCGGATGAGACCACTATCGAGATCCTGGTTCCGGACGAGCCTTCGTTTATCGTCCAGGGCCTCGTCCACTACGATCCCGAGGACGGCGCACCCGAATTCTGGAACGTGGCCCTCGAGATTCCCGCGGATCTCGAGTACGCCCGAACCGAGGACGAGGATGCCTACGAGGACGGTGAGGCACAGATTAACGCACACTTCTGTACGGTTGAGGGGACGCTTGGCGGCCCGACGGCTGCACACGGGACGGTTTTCATGGATGACCTCTCCCACGAGATCTCACCGACCGACTGTCGCTTTCACGGGGAAGTCGGCGGCCGGTCGATTGCCGGACGAGAGTGTCGGTTCGATGGTGATCTCAAGAGCAGGAACGGATACGTACTGGACAGCGTAATCGACGGGACGGTCAACCTGAACAGCGTTCTCTTACGTCGATGCGAGATCAGACGCGGAATCAACGTCAACGGGGGCGGCAGAGTCGAGGACTGTCTCGTCGAGCCCAAACCCGACTCCAATCTCGCCATCGACATCAGAAGCGAGTACGCTGCGACGGTCACCGGATCGGAGATCCGAGGAACCGTCCGCTCGAACCAGGACGGATCGCACATCGATCGCTTCGAGCTGAACCGGTTCGACGTCCCCGGGGCGAGGTACATCATCGATGGCGCGCCGGCGACCGATATCTACCTGAACGCGTTCGTCGGCGGCGACGTCAGAATTACGACCGATACCGGCGATCTCGCCTCGTTCCCGGCCGAGGAACTCGACGTGTACGATCCAGAGCGCGAACTGGGGAACTACTACTCGGAGTGGGACGAGACGAGCGACGCCGACGAGGGTATCCTCGGAACGCGAACGCTCCCCGGCGAGGACGGGGCCATGGATCGACATCCGCTCGCAACTCCCGACGTCGAGGCCTACGCGAAGGCCGCGACCGAAGCCGACGAAGACGACTAATCTTCGTCGAGAGCCGGAGGGTCAACTCAATTGTACTCTCGCCACCGGTGACCACATTCGGTGCACTTGAAGAATCGGGTCGGCGGTTCGTCCGCAGAAGCCGTCTGTTTCAACGTATACCACGCCTCCTGATTGCCACACTCGTCACAGACAACGTCCGACGCCTTCGGCTTTCCCTCGAAATTGGCGTCCTCGCTGGATTCGATCACGTCTCCGTCGGTCTGTGACTCCGTCGTGACGAACTCGTCCTCTCGGTCACGGTTCCGTTCGGTCGACGCCCCGCAGTCGTCGTTCGTACAGATCATGCGCTCGCCGCTGGCTTTCATCATCGAGCCACAGTCGTCACAGAACTGCATCGGAGAACGCTACGGCTGCGAGCGCAAAAACCCCCACGTCCTAGCTTCGAGCGCGGTCGGGACTCTTCTGTCCGTCCGCCGCTCGAGTGTAACTCCGACGACGGCGGTCGAAGCCTCTCCCCGAGAAGATCTGCTATCGTCGTGTCGGACTCCCCGCTATCGTCGTCTGGTTTGACCTGGACGACGCGTGAGCGAACGTCTTCGATGAGATCAATGAACCCCTCGCGCTGTGCATCGAGCGCTCCTTCCAGGAACTCGATCTCGCTTCGGTCGACGAGTTCGGCGCCGGGATCGAGTCCGTCGTCGGCCGAGACGTGGTGGGCGGCGACCACCATCTGACGGCACATCTCTTCGCGCGTTTCGCCGCGTCGATCGGCTTCCGTTCGGATCCAGTCGTCGACGTCAGGGGGAAGCGCGAACGAGACGCCGCCATCCTGATGGTCCTCGCTCGCCATTACCCTGTTTACGGACTCGCTTACCTGTTGTGGCACGTCACTCGGGATCGTCGGTTCGGATCCGGGCTCCCGTCGACGTCGCGGCCGAGAGAACGATCCGTCCCTCGAGACCACACCGCTCGAGTGCGTTCTCGGCGGCGGCGACTGCCTCCTCAGCGTGGGCCCGATCGGTCAGCCCGTAGACGACGGGACCCCAGGAGGACTGGCCGACACCCGAGAGGACGTGACAGCGCTCGAGCGCCTCCACGAGGGCACCTGCGGGCGGCCTGAAGACCCCGCCCTGCGCGTCGGTGTACCAGCTTCCGTTCTTGCGGCCGATTTCAGCGATGGCCTCCCCGAACGCCTCGAGGCGTCCCTCCGTCGCTGCCGGCAGGAGCTTTCGGGTGATAACGCCAGCGATCTCGTCGGCCACGGCCGGATCGGCGCGCTCGATTACCGCACGGAGGCTCTCGTCTTCGTCCTCGCCGCTCCGACCGGGGTCGCCGTTCGGAACGACGACCAGAAAGCGCCACTCCGAGGGCAGGTCGTGGCGGGCGACGACCGGAGGGACCGTCCAGTCACCCTCGATCGGTGGCTCGGTCGTAAACCGGGTCGTCGGGTGGCCGGCGTCGACGACGAATCCGCCGCCTTCGAACGTCGCCACACCGACGCCGCTTCGACCGCCACGACCCATCTCCGGCGCGAGTTCCCGCAGGCTCACCTCGAGGTCGTGTGCGCGTGCCGTCGCGGCGAGCGTCGACAGCGCGAGTTGCGTGCCGCTTCCGAGACCGACGTGTCGCGGAAGTTCCTCCTCGAGTCCGAGTTCGACGCCCGGAACGTCGAGTACGTCGCACGCTCGCGTCGCGTAGGACCCGGCGAGCGGATCGTCGGCGATGACGGTGTCCGCGGAGCGGGCGATGACCGACACCCTCGGTTCCTCGAGGGCGATCCCGATGCCGCCGTAGAGACGGCTCCGTGCGAGCGAAAGGTTCTGAAATCCGACGTGGAGGCGCGCACCCGTACTCACGGTCGCCCTGGACATCTCTTGTCCGCCGATACGTACGCCCCGTCCAAGGGGGTTTCGACGCTGGCAACGACTGACGGATGGTGTCCGTCACCGTCGTCACTGGTCGAGCAGAGTCCAGTTGCAATCGGAGAACGTCGGAAGCTCGTGTTTCAGCGATCTGGAACGTCGTAATCGATATGAATAGTGGGCGTACTCGGTGAATCGGGTGCGGGGACGCCGTTCCAGTCGACCACGGTGACGTTGGCCATGCGTCCGGAGAATCGAAACCGTCTGACGCCGACGTCGATCGTTCCCTCGGCGACCTTCTGCGAGACGACCGTCGCATCCTCGGCCGGGTCGTCTCCGAGCATTTCGAGTTCGCCGTCGACGGCGATTTCGAACATCGAGGGAACGCCGCGTCCCACGATGGTTATGAGGTTGGGAAGTCTGTCGTCGGTCGTCGTATCTGTCTGGCTTCGTACCGGATTTTCGCGTGCCATGGTTCGATGAGTCGGAGCGTGCGGTATAAGCTTTCTTCCTCGAGAAACGGTAAGAATACGCGACTTATCGTAACCGGTGTAAGTCGGAGCGTGATCGAGTAGCTATCACATTTCGAGCACTGCCTCGAGAACGAGCCCGAACCGGTTCGGCCGGGCGGTTACCGCTGATCGATAGACCGAGAAAGGGTGACTTATAGTCTCTCGACGCAAGATTCGATCATGAGCAGCGACGAGTTCGATTACGGCAAGGACGAACGACTACCGAGTCGGGACGTGACACAGGGCGCAGAGAAGGCACCGCATCGGGCAATGTTCCGTGCGATGGGATTCGACGACGACGATCTCTCCTCACCGATGATCGGCGTTCCGAACCCGGCTGCGGATATCACCCCGTGCAACGTTCATCTGGACGACGTCGCGGACGCAGCGATCGACGGCACCGACGCGGCCGGTGGCATGCCGATCGAGTTCGGGACGATCACCATCTCCGATGCGATTTCGATGGGAACCGAAGGAATGAAAGCGTCGCTCATCTCCCGTGAACTCATCGCTGACAGCGTCGAACTCGTCAGCTTCGGGGAGCGGATGGACGGGCTCGTTACCGTTGCCGGCTGTGACAAGAACCTCCCGGGAATGATGATGGCCGCGATCCGAACCGATCTTCCGTCGGTCTTTCTCTATGGCGGGTCGATCATGCCCGGTGAGCACGAGGGTCGCGACGTGACGATCGTCAACGTCTTCGAGGGCGTCGGTTCATACAGCACCGGCGAGATGGACGCCGACGAACTGGACGAGTTAGAGCGCCACTCGTGTCCCGGTGCGGGCTCGTGCGGCGGCATGTTCACCGCGAACACCATGGCTTCGATTTCCGAAGCATTGGGACTCGCCCCGCTCGGAAGCGCCTCTCCGCCGGCAGAGGACGACGAACGCTATGCGGTCGCGAGACGAGCCGGCGAACTCGCAGTCGAGGTCGTCGAGGAGAACCGCCGCCCCTCGGATATCCTCTCGCGGGAGTCGTTCGAAAACGCGATCGCGATCCAGACCGCCATCGGCGGCTCGACCAACGGGGTCCTCCACTTGCTCGCACTCGCTCGAGAAGCCGGCATCGACCTCGAGATTGCGGACTTCGACGAAATCTCGCGTCGAACACCCAAGATCGCGGATCTCGCCCCCGGCGGCTCGCGGGTGATGAACGATCTTCACGAAATCGGTGGCGTTCCGGTCGTCATCCGACGCCTGCTCGAGGCCGATCTGATTCACGGCGATGCGATGACGGTCACCGGCCGAACGATCGCAGAGGAGTTGGCAGTTCTCGAAGACGACGGGCTGCCGGGCGACGACGAGATCGACGCCGACTTCCTTTACTCCGTCGACGATCCCAAAGAGGAAGAGGGCGCAATCAAGATTCTTTCGGGCAATCTCGCGCCGGACGGTGCGGTTCTCAAGGTCACCGGAGACGACGAGTTCTACCACCAGGGTCCGGCCCGAATCTTCGAAGACGAAGAGGACGCGATGGCCTACGTCCAGGAGGGACACCTCGAAAGCGGGGACGTGATCGTCATCCGCAACGAGGGCCCGAAGGGCGGGCCCGGAATGCGCGAAATGCTCGGCGTCACCGCAGCGGTCGTCGGCGCGGGTCACGAGGACGACGTCGCGCTCATCACGGACGGTCGGTTCTCCGGTGGCACCCGCGGCCCGATGATCGGTCACGTCGCCCCCGAGGCGTTCGTCGGCGGTCCGATCGGCCTCATAGCGGACGGCGACGAGATCACCGTCGACATTCCGGAGCGAACGCTCGCAGTCGATATCGACGACGCAGAACTCGAGGCTCGTCGCGAGGGGTGGGATCAGCCCGACCCGGTCTACGACGGCGGCGTTCTGGCCAAATTCGGCCGCGACTTCTCGTCGGCGTCCGACGGCGCAGTGACGAATCCCGGCGTCAAACGCGACGAGTAACGCACCTCCCCTTCGATTTCCTGCACGACGCTTTCGGAACCACGTCTCCGACCTTCAGCCACGATGAACAAGTACTGCCTCGAGTGTCACTGGTATGCCAGTACGGCGGAGGGAGACACCGAAGCGGAGGTCTCGAGGAGAGCTATCGAACACTTCGTCGAGACGGGTCACACGGTCGATTCGGCACGCCTCCCACCGCCGGTGATGCTCGAAAAGTAAGCGACCGTTCTAGAACGGCGGCGAGGTCGGAATACCGGTCTCGAAGTCGTCGATCGGTCGGACACCGATGCCGTGGAAATCAGGTACTTCTTCGGCGTCGATATCGTCTTGGTCGTAGTTCTCGATCGGATCGGGTTCGACGACGTCGACGATCTCTCGCGTTTCGGTGTCGAGGACGGAGAAACCGGGGATCACGCCGGTCGCGGCGTGTGGATCGCCGGACTGTGGCGCAGGACCACGGAGCGTAACGAACATGTACTGTCCGTCGGGCGACGACCACATGATGTCGGGCGAATCGCGCTCGCTCGAGTCCTCGGACTGGTTTTCTCCGTAGGCGTCGATCTCTTCGATGACCTCGTCGGTTTCGGGGTCGAGAACGATACCGTCGTTCGTCTCACGGTTGAGCACCCACAGCTCCTCGCCGTCGGGGGTGAACCAGAAGCCGTGTGCGTCGATACCCTCGGTCGACTCGCCGTCGACGGCGATCTCGTCCGCCTCGGTGTCGTAGACGTAAAAGTCTCCGACGCCCTCTTCGTCCTCCTCGGGGTCGGACGGGAGGCCCGCGGTGAGGTAGAACTTCTCTTCGCTCGGGTGTGGCATCGTGCCACAGTTGGTGGGCAACTCGTCGCCGGAGTAGGCTTGATCCACCGAGAAGTCGTCGTGGTCGACGATGATGAGCGCGCCGTCGTGGTAGCTCGGACCGACGGTGTGCAGCGAGCGGCCGTCGTGGGCGTACTGGTGACAGATCGGTGAACCCGAGTCGATTCCGGCGTCGAGGATCGCCTCGTTTTCGTTGAGGTCGATGTCGTCTTCGATGCTGAACTCCTCGGCCTCGAGGTCGGCATCGACGCGGACGATCTTTCGGTCACCGATGACGTCGACGTGGATGTACTCGTCGTCGGGCGAGAACGCCGCCATGTGCGAACTCGGTCCGGTTTCGATGTTGCCGACGAGTTCGTGATCTTCGGTCCGGAAGACGAGCGTCCGCGCGCCCGCCGTACAGGCGATGGCGGCGTACTCGTAATCCGAGCTGTAGTCGATCATGTGCGGGACGACGCCCTCGTCCGGGACGCCCTCGAGTTCGTTCAGGTCGATCGTGTTCGTGTGGTCGAACTCGTCGTCGCCGTCGCCGGGCTGATAGAGGTGAACGTTGTCCATCCCCTGATCGAGCGCCCAGATTTCGTACTGAAGGGTCGTCTCTTCGTCTTCCTCCTCTTCTTCGTCGTCGTCCTCCGGCTCCTCGTCCGTTCCGTCGTCTTCCGATTCTCCGTCCGTTCCGTCGTCGTCGGACGGATCCGGATCTTCGATCGGTTCTTCTTCTTCCGAGCAGCCGGCGACTGCGATGATGCCGGCTGTCGCGCTGCCCGCGAGAAATCGTCTGCGAGTTGGGTCGAACTCCATACCGACGAATTCCGAACTGCGTGTTCAAAAGTTTGCGGGTTTCAGTCCGTCTCCGTGGCAAATATCGCACTTGAGCAAGTTACCGGCAATACTTGGACGGGGTTTCGTTGAGCCGCGTCGAGAACTACTGTTTTCGGTGAGTACTCGAGAATTTGGACCGATACCGACGAAACAAGTGGCAATACTTTCCCACTCCTACGTCGGGTCGTGGTGCGTCGAGTCGGCTCGAGTCGGGATTCACTCGCCGCGTCGCTCGAGAATCCGGTCGACGATCAGTCGGGTCGAGAACAGCTCGTCGCCGCTCGCCGGTTCGCGAGCACCGGCACGGACGATTTCACAGTCGATTCCGCGCCGCTCGAGTTCGGTGTCGATCCGCGACTCGTCGTGGTGTTGATCGTGACCGAGGGCGATGACGTCGGGACCGATTTCTTCGATCGGAACGAAGATATCCGTTTCGTGGCCCAGAACGGCTTCGTCGACTGATTCGAGTGCGGCGACCACGTCCCGGCGCTGCGTGGCCGGGCAGATCGGCGCTTTCTTGTGATCGACGTTCGTCGAGCGAGCGACGATAACGTACAGCTCGTCACCCATCGCAGCGGCCTCCTCGAGGTAGTGGACGTGGCCGGGGTGGAGGATATCGAACGTACCCTGTGCGATAACTGTGCGCGTCATGTGTCCTCGGTCGTCGGTTCCGTAGTCGTCGTCATCCTCGTAGTTCCTCGTCGATGTCCGCCTGCGTGAAATCGAAGAAGTCCTCGCTCTCGGGAAGGGCGACGTCGATCACGTTCAGGTTCGTCGGTCGTCCCTGTGAATCGAACGCCTTCCAGTCGGTGCGTCCGTACGGCGCGCCGATGATAATGTGGACGCTCCCGCGACCGAACGTCTCCAGGTCCGCATCGCTCGGACGAATAACGCCGTTCGGGTGCGAGTGAACGCTTCCGAGCGCCTTCACGTCGTTCGGAATCTGGCTCGTTCTGACGGTTGCGCTGACGCTGTTGGACTCGGTTCCCGGCACTACCAGAATATCGGTAATAACGAGTCCGTCTCGATCCAGTTCGAGCCGGTGCGCCTCGGTTCCTCGAAGGAAGCCCATGTACTCCGCCGGATGGCTCGCCTCCGAGGACTCGATGGCGAACTCGAGAGTTTCCTCGGCGATACCGAGGATCTCGTTCGAGCGAAACAGCGCGTCGAGCAGCCCCATACCACCCCATCCGAGCCTGCGGTTGCTAAACGTTCCGGAAGCGGTGTCTCGTGATTGAGCACGGCAACCGCATTTGTCCCTCGTGTCGCTCGCCACCGATCACGACGCTCGAGGCTCGTCTCGAGGCCGAGCGGATCACGTCTTGGCAAGGGTTATACGCGACCGTCCCAAATCACCGATCAAGATGACACAGGAGTCTGCCGGGGAACCCGGCGACGGCGACGGGGATTCCGTCGTTTACGATCTCGATGCTGATTGTACCGCAGACGACGTCGAACGCAACCGGCCTTATCTCGCGGAAATCAACGGTATCGTCGACTACGGCGTCTTCGTCGATCTCTCCGAATCGGTCTCCGGCCTCGTCCACGAATCCGTCCTCGAAGGCACGTTCCGCGTCGGTGACGAACTCGTCGTCGAACTCGAGAGCGTCCGTGATAACGGCGATATGGCGTTCGAACCCGTCGACACCGAGGGGTACGAACTCGAGGACGTCTCGCACGATTACTCGTTGACAGGAACGAACCGCCTCGAGGCCAACGTCGGGGAACAGGTTCACCTCGAAGGCGAAGTCGTACAGGTCAAACAGACCGGCGGACCGACGATTTTCCACGTCTCGGACGAATACGGCGTCGTCCCCTGTGCCGCGTTCGAAGAGGCGGGCGTCCGCGCCTACCCGAAAATCGAGGTCGGGGACGTCGTCCGAATCACCGGAACGCCCGAACACCGCGACGAGTCGGTCCAGATCGAGGTCGACGGTATCTCGATCCTCGAGGGCGAGGACGCAGACGACGCACGCGAGCGCATCGAAGCCTCGCTCGACTCCCGCGCCGAACCGCACGACGTCGATCCGTTGATCGACTGGCCCGCCTTCGAAAAGCTCCGTCCCTCCCTTCGAGAGGTCGCGAAGTTGCTTCGACGAACCGTTCTCGAGGGCCGTCCGATCCGGGTTCGACATCACGCCGACGGCGACGGAATGTGTGCCGCCGTTCCGGTCCAGATCGCCCTCGAACGGTTCATCTCGGAGGTCCACGAGGACGAAAACGCGCCGCGGCACCTGATCAAACGGCTGCCCGCGAAGGCACCGTTCTACGAGATGGAAGACGCGACGCGCGACCTCAACTTCGCGCTCGAGGACCGCGAGAAACACGGCCAGCAGCTGCCGCTGCTCTTGATGCTTGACAACGGTTCGACGGCCGAGGACGTTCCGGCGTACGAGACGCTCGCACACTACGACATCCCGATCGCAGTCGTCGACCACCACCATCCCGACCCCGAGGCCGTCGAGGACTTGCTCGACGCGCACGTCAATCCGTACCTCCACGACGAGGACTACCGGATCACGACGGGTATGTGCTGTGTCGAACTCGCGCGGATGATCTACCCCGACCTGACGGACGAACTCCGACACGTCCCAGCCGTCGCCGGTATCGCGGACCGATCGAAAGCCGATGCGATGGGGGACTACCTCGCGCTCGCGGAGGAGGTCGGCTACGACGAAGATCGACTTCGAGACCTGAGCGAGGCGCTCGATTACGCCGCCTTCTGGCTGCGATACAACTCCGGCGATCAGCTCATCCAGGACCTCATCCAGATCGACGGCAACGACGACGAACGCCACCGCGAACTCGTGTCGTTCTTTGCCGACCGCGCTCGAGCGGAGGTCGACGAACAGCTCGACGCCGCGATGGCCCACCTGGAACACGAGGATCTGGACAACGGTGCCCACCTCTACCGGATCGACGTCGAGAACTACGCACACCGGTTTACCTATCCCGCACCCGGAAAGACGACGGGCGAGATCCACGACCGAAAGATCGAAGAGACCGGGGACCCGGTGATTACGGTCGGCTACGGTCCGGATTTCGCCGTTCTTCGCAGTGACGGCGTCCGCCTCGACATTCCACAGATGGTCTCGGAACTCGAAGCGGAAGTTCCCGGCGGCGGCGTCTCCGGCGGCGGACACCTCGTCGTCGGCTCGATCAAGTTCGTCAAGGGCAAACGCGAGGAAGTGATCGACGCGCTCGTCGAGAAGATGGAAGACGCGGAGATCGACGAGGCGCTCTCGAGCGCAGCGCCGATCGACGACTGATACGGTTTGCTGTGACTTTTTACCGGGGCGACCGCGAGCCGTCCTGCGGTCGCTCCGGTAACGACTTACAGTAGACCGTATGAAACGGACCGCCGTCAGTCAGTTTTCATCCAATCTCGACTACCGTCTCAGAACTGATATCGTCGCTCGTCGTCCATCGACGGATACTGATCGGCACCCGTCATCTCGTCGAACGTCATTCCCGTCAAGTACTCGTCGTACGTCACGTCGAATCCGGACCGCAGGTGGAAATCGAGTGTTCCGGTGTCGACGGTCGTCTGAAACAGCATGTGGATCGCCCGGCGCACGAGTTCGTCGGTTTCTGCGGGCTCCAGTGCGGTCTCGAGCAGCGCGAGTTCGTTTCGGGTCTCCCGGTCGAGCGAGACGGCGAGTTCGTCGTCGAATTCGGTGTACGATTCCTGTACTTCGTCGTTGAGATCCTCGAGGCTCACGGCGGAAGGAAGGACAGCCCGCTGGATATGCCTTTCTGGTTCGATCGGCGGTGAGGTGTCCTAGCGATTCGCGTGTTCGAATCGTCGATCGACGGCCGTTCGAACGCGTTCGAGGACGATCGGATCGGTACTCGGCCGGCCAACGCTGACCGCGTCGGCTCCGTACTCGACGTACTCCCGAACGGTTTCGTCGTCTCGAACCCCGTTGTTAGCGATCACGAATAGCTCGGTCGCGTCGACGATCTCGGAGATCACGGCCTCCGAATCCATCGCGTCGACGTGGACGAATCCAGCGCCGGCGCGCTCGAGTTCTCGAGCGAGCGTTGGAAGATCGACTCCGGACACGTCCGCCCGGACTTTTACTCCGACCGTGACGCCGGTTTCCGCGGCGGTCTCGACGTACGTGCAAAGTCGGTCGCCGTCCCGAAGGAGCGACTCGCCACAGCCGACCGCACACAGTTCGTCCTGACGGCAGTGGGCGTTTATCTCGAGAAACGCACCTCGATCCCGACAGACTGTCGCGACGTCGCGGATCGGATCGATCGTCGCGGTCCTGACGTTGAACCCGGTCTGGAGTGGGGCGTCGTCGAGTCGAGCGAGTTCGCGGTCGACGAAGGCGATCGGATCCGACGGGAGGAACTCGTTCCGGTCCCGGTCGCGGAGTGCCCGTGCCCCGGCCCTCGAGTCCTCGTCGAGAGCGATACCGCCGAGGAACGCGGCCCCGACGAAGCTGGCTCCGGCTCGGGCCCAGTCCGCGTCGGACTCGCCGCTCAGACTCGAGAGCGCAAGCGGCGGTGAGAACGTGACGGAGGACATCAGTGCTATCTCACGATCTCGACCGCCTGCTCGATCGCCTGTACGACCCGTACTGCATCGCCGGGCGCGTCGATTCGGATATCGGTCTGAATCGTCGGTCGGTCGAACTCGGCACCGTCCGTCTCGTCGATGACGAAGGCGTCTGCGAACGGGTACGCGTCAGCGAGCCCTTCGGTGCTCGGATCGGCGTTGACCGCTTGCATCAACTCGCCGGCGGGCCCAGAGAAGGCCTCCTCACCCAGAAACGGAGAGACCGCAACCACCGTCGTCCGTGCGAGCGCGTCCGCAAACCCGGGTAACGCGAGCATCGGACCGATGCTCGTCACCGGGTTCGAGGGGCCGATAACGACCGTGTCCTCGAGCGCCTCGAGGACGCCGGGTGCCGGCTCGGCCGTCGACGAGCCGCGGAACTCGACGGTTTCGACCGCGGGCTCTCCCCGGCGAGCGACCCAGTACTCCTGGAAGTGCATCATTCCCTCGTCGGTGTGGATGAGACTGGCGATCGCGTCGTCGCTCATCGGGAGAAGCTCGATCTCGAGGCCGAACGCGCTCGCCAGGCGCTCGGTTGCCTCGCTTAGCGTGTGTCCCTGATCGAGCAGGCTGGTTCTCGTGATGTGGACGGCTCGATCGCGGTCACCGATCGTCATGAACTCCGCGGAGCCCGAAAACCGTCGCCAGCTCGAGAGATCGCGTCCGGCCGTCTGTTTGTCCTCGGGAAGGTACTGCGGACCGTCGGCAAGTCCCGCGGCCGAGGCGATATCAGACAGCGCCGCGTTGGTCCGATGGGTATCGCCATCGATTCCCCACCACGTTTCCCTGTCGAGGACGCCACCCCCCTGAAACAACAGCGTATCGACGTCCGGCGAGACGAACAGTCCGCCGAGTTCGATGTCGTCGCCGGTGTTGGCGACGATCGTGGTCTCCTCCGGTGAAAACACGGCTCCAGCGCCGTCTAACAGCTTCGGCGTGCCGGTGCCCCCGGAGAGGAAGGTTACCATATTCTACAGTTCTCGTCGCAGGGTACTTAACCGCTTGCGCCGCCCGGTCATCGTCCGAACGTCCCCGATCACTCACTCGACGATCCAGTCGGCAAAGCTTCCCTCGAGGAGCGTCTCCCGCTGTCGGCTCACGTACTCGCGTTGCATCGATTCGATCGCACCGCCGAGAGAGGTTCCGTTCTCGAGCGCGGCGCGGACCTGCTCTCGTTTCCAGCGTCCCGGCGTCAAGTGCTGTCGGACGCGCCGCCGAAGCGGGTACAGATACTTCGCCGCGTCCTCCTCGCTCAGACCGCGATTCACCAGCCCGTCCTCCGCGTGAGCAAGCAGGTCTTCGTAGAGCTGGAGGCGATTCGTCGTGACCTTTCCGTCGTTCGTGATCCACGTCATATCCGCCTCGAGACCGTCGCGCATCGCGGCGTAGAAGTTCTCGCGGGCGATCTCCCAGTCGAGATCGTTGACGGGGTGTTCGAGGCGGGTCAGGCTCTCCATCAGCCCGGCAAACGCCGCGAGAAACGACACCGAGTCCCGGACCGTCGGCTGAGCGGGAATCGGGCGGAACTCGATTCGAGCGTTCGCGGCCGACCGCGTCGGACCGCCGAAAACCGGACGGACCCACCGCCAGTACGTGCCGTGTTTGCGACGGAAGTGTGGGAACTCGTCGTCGAAGCGTTGTCCCGACTCGACCGGCATCGGCACCACCGTATCGTCGTTCGCGATCCGATCGACCGCGTCCTCGATCGCCGCCAGATCGCGCGGAAAGCGAACCTTGCCTTCGCCCGTCGCTGGATCGTTCAGGACCGTCTCGAAGACGCTGATCCGGTGTTCCATCCAGCCGTCCTCGAGGACCTCGTCGGCGGTTACGTCCTCGTCGTAGAGATCCGGCGGGAAGAACGGGGAGTTCACGCCGAGAGCGAGAAGCGGACCTGCCGCGCGGAGGGCGTAGTTGAAATACAACGGCAAGTCGAGCGCGTGGGGGACCTGGTAGTGCGGTTGGATGGACGTGATGAGGCTCTCGGGCATGACCGTGTCGGCCTCGAGCGAGACGTGTGGCGCGCGAATACACATCCCGGCGGCCTCGGCACGGTTCGTGTTGGCCATCGCGTGATACCGAGCGGAGGCGCTCATGTTCGTCGCGACGCGGATCGAGCGATCGGAGCCGGCCTCGCCGGGAACCGTTCGCTCGACGCTGTCGGTGAGATACGTCCCGCTATCTTCGCCCTCGGGCGGAATCGTCCAGAGGGCGTCGCTGACCGGACGCATCCGCTCGGACTTGGTCACGTCGAGCGCCGTTCGGAGGCGCGCCTTGACTTCCGACTCCTGGGCGGCGAGACCGTCCGCGTTCAGCGGCTGGGGACTCGTCGTCATCTCCGCGTTGTGCAACCCGAGTTCCTTCTCGAACCCGATGAGTTCGAGCAGTCGGCGGGGAACCCTGCGGAGCTCACAGCCGTCGTCTTTGATCGCGTAGAACTCGTACTCGAGGCCGATGATCGCCTGTGGATTGTCGAATACGCCGTTCTCGATACCCTCTTTGATCACCGCGGCATCGTCTTCGGCTCGCGCTCGAAAGTCGTCGGCGTCGACCGACAGCACGTCAGCAACTCGGGCGGCGAGTTCCTCCTCTGGCATATCTCCGAGTGTGAGGCGGACCGCCTTTAAAACCGTCCCTTACTGGATGGGAACGGACTGTGGGCGACTCCCAGTGCACCTTCGGCCGAACGCTTATGTTTCAGGTGGTTGCTCTTATCGACATGGATGCGATCCGCTCCCCGCCGATCGAAACGCTGGCGATCGCCTGCAAGCGCTACGGGCCGGGTCGAATGCCCGGGGCCGGCCGGCGCGATATCGGGGCCGGCTACGCTGGGAGCGCCGCTGCGCTCGCCATCGCCATCGGGTTCGCACTCTCGATGGCCGTTCTCCCCACACTCGGTCTGTCGTCCGATTTTGCTCATCCGTTCTGGGGGCTTGCCGCGCTCGTTTCCCTTCCGATCGTTGTCCCGGTCGCATTCGTCGCGAGCGTCTTCGTCTGGCGCGCGCTCCCGAGCGATGTGCCGTACTTCGGCGTCGTGGCTGGATTTCTCGCGACCGTGGTGACGTATCTCGCCTCGCTCGCGATCGTTTTTCTGATCCGATTGCTCTGGTTCTGGTGGACTGGAGCCGAAAGCGTTCTAGTCGATGTCGGTGGTTTCGTCGCGTTGATCGGGCTCTTTGCGACAGTTCTCACCGTCTGGCTGACGATCCCGGTCGGCTGTGTCAGCGGTGCCATCTACGAATACGCTCGCCGGATTTCGTCGGCGTGATGGACACAGCCGTCGCACCCCCTCGAGGGGTCTCAGAACCGTTTTATCGCTTCCCGCGATAGACTTCCCCGATGGAGTTCGCCACCTTCGCTGACCGCGCCGGGACGATCGAAGCCGAACCGGCGGATCTCGAGATCGTCGCGCACGTCGAGACGCTGCTCGAGGAGGCGGGCGACGACGATCTCGAGATCGTGGCTCGGTTCGTTCAGGGACGAGTCTTTCCCGCCTGGAACTCGACGACGCTGGATATCGGGCCCAGTACCTGTTACGAGGCGATCGCTCGCGCTGGCGGAACGAACGTTAGCGCCGACGACGTGGAGGATCGGCTGGCCGAGCTCGGAGAGATCGGGGCCGTAGCCGCGAGCTACGATTTCGGCGGCCAGCAGGGTCTAGACGCGTTCACCGGCGGTGGGGCGGGCGACGGGGACCTCACCGTTCGCGAGGTTCACGGGACGCTCACCGATCTCGCGGCCGCCGAGGGATCAGGCAGTCACGACCGGAAAGTCGATCTCCTGTTCGGCCTGTTCAACCGGTGTTCGAGCGACGAGGCGCGCTATCTCGCTCGACTCGTGCTCTCGGAGATGCGAATCGGCGTCGGTGAAGGCTCGGTCAGGGACGCCATCGCTGACGCGTTCTCCGTGCCCGAAGATCGGGTCGAGCGTGCCCTGCAGGTGTCGAACGACTACGGACGCGTCGCACGGATCGCCCGCGACGAGGGACTCGACGGTCTCGACGCGATCGATCTCGAGGTGGGTCGGCCCGTCCAGGCGATGCTCGCACAGGCGGGAACCGTCACCGACGCGCTCGAGGAGTGGGACGAAGCGGCCGTCGAGTGGAAATACGATGGGGCCAGAATCCAACTCCACCACCAGCCGGCAGCCACCGCGGACGGCACCGATCCGGGGTCAGGAGAAACCAGGGTCTTTTCGCGGAACATGGAGGCGGTCACCGATGCGCTGCCGGAAGTCGTCGAGTACGCCGAGGCGACGCTGTCGGAGTCGGTGATCTTAGACGGCGAGGTCGTCGCGGTCGACGAGGAGGGCGAACCGCTCCCGTTCCAGGACGTTCTCACGCGATTTCGCCGGAAGCACGACGTCGAAAAGGCCCGCGAGGACGTCTCCGTTCGACCGGTGTTTTTCGACTGTCTCCACGCGGACGGTGAGGATCTGCTCGAGAAACCCCTGACCGATCGTCACGATCGGCTCGAGTCCGTCCTGACAGCCGGTTCGGACGCATCAGATCCGGCCGACGTCGAGGGGCTGTCGTTGCTGTGGCTCACCGACGACGCCGACGAGATCGAGTCGATCGACGCCGAAGCGCTCGCGGCCGGCCACGAGGGGATCATGCTCAAAGCGCCCGACTCGAGGTACTCGCCCGGACGCCGCGGCAAGCACTGGCGAAAGCACAAACCCGAGGTCGAGACGCTCGACTGCGTCGTCACCGGAGCCGAGTGGGGCGAGGGGCGACGCGCGACCGTTCTCGGAACGTTCGAACTCTCCGTTCGCGACGGCGACGACCTGGAGACCGTCGGCAAGGTCGCAACCGGGATCACCGACGAGAAACTGACCGAGCTGACAGAGCTGCTCGAGCCCCACATCGTCACCGAAGACGGTCAGACGGTCGATCTCGAGCCGGCGGTCGTCTTCGAGGTCGGCTACGAGGAGATCCAGACCTCACCGACGTACTCCTCGGGCTACGCGCTTCGATTCCCGCGGTTCGTCGGCGTTCGCCACGACAAAGGTTTCGACGACGCGGAGACGCTCGAGCGCGTAGAATCGCTTCGGTCGTGAACCGGCTCGGATGGCTACCGCCGTGATCCGGCTCGGGCGACCATCGTTCCGAACCGAGTCGATCGTTCAGTCGGCCCAAATCGAACGACAGAGGCCGCCTTCGCAACCGGACAAAGGACTCTTTTACCTTGACGAATCCATTTATGTTTCCTGACCCTACAGTGGGATATGAATCGGTTCACGCGACGCGATGTCCTCCTCACGACTGGATCGTTCGGTGCGATCACCGTCAGTGGCTGTCTGAACGATCCGAGTACCGGTGATGGGAACGGAGGTAGCGGCGGAAACGGCGACGGCAACGGTAGCGGGAACGACAACAGTGTCGATAACGGTGACGCCTCCTTCGACACCTTTCAGCTCGGCCCGTCGCTCTCACGGCCGCTGTGGGCCGAACGTGCGGACGATCCTCCCGGATTCGTCACCGTCATCGAAACTGAGCGCGACGAGCCGTGGATGGTCGACGATCCCGACGAGATAGACGGTCTCGAGGAGTGGTACGGAGAGACGGATTTCGACGAGTCGGTGATCGTCTTCGTCGGAACGGTCGGCCCGAACACGTGCTACAGCGAGGTCGACGTCGACGACGTGACGATCTCGACGGTCACGCTCGAGGGCGAGGATTCTCGTCCTGCGATAACTGCGGCGGCCCGTCCCGTGGACACGAGCGACGAGGACGAGGCCTGCGGCGAAGCGGTCACCTACCCGAGCGCATTCGTGCGCGTTACCGGGGACGACCTCCCCTCCGAGGCGCTGTTTACGGTCACGAACGGCTGGGACGAAACCGACGACGTCGACAGCGCGGGCGGGCTGATCGATCCGGCGGAGCTACCGGGATTCGTTCGGCCGCCGCACGATCCCGAAACCGTTCCCGAGGCCCTTTCGTGCGACGAAGACGAGTTCGAGCGACACTGGTCGCCCGACGACGAGATCTCCTGGGGCGAAACGACCGACGACGACGGGAGTCCGAAGCTCTCTCTGCGCGCCGAGAACGCGGAGTACAGCGGCGACGACGCGGCCGAGGCCCTCGAGTTCGGACGCGGAGACGAGATCAGAATCCGGATGCGAAACGTCTCCGATCGGCCGGTAATGACCGGCAACCGGAACAAGTACAATCTCGAGGTCTCGACCGAGGACGGCTGGGCGGACGTCCGCGGTACGACCGACGATGACCCGATCGACTACACCGATGAGGGGGTCGTCCACTCACCGGGCGATGGCTTCGAGTGGACGATCGAACTCACGGAGGCCGGTATCCTCTCGGCCAGCGCCCACGAGGATCGCTTCGAGATCTGCCCGGACCTTCCAGACGGCCGGTACCGATTCGTCTTCAGGGGGACGTCAGGGGACGCCACGCTCGCCGTCGCGTTCGACTACGGCGGAGCGTGATCTCCCCACGTCGCGACAGGTAAGCACCCTTAAGAGCCGCGGGAAACTGGATCTTCGTATGCAACCGCGCGACCTGTCCGATCACGTCGCCTACGAGGCGGGTCGGGGTATCGAAGAAGTCGCCCGTGAGCTCGGGCGCGATCCCACGGAGTTCGTCAAACTTGCCTCGAACGAGAACCCCCACGGTCCCTCGCCGGCCGCCGCCGTCGCCATCCGCGAGACGGCATCGAGCGTGAGTTCGTATCCCAAATCCGCACACGCCGATCTCGTCCGCGCGATCGCTGATCGGTTTGGCGTCGACGACCAGCAGATCTGGCTGGCGAACGGCGGCGACGGTGCCATCGACTACCTCCACCGGGCCACCCTCGAGCCAGGAGACGCTGTTCTCACCCCGACGCCGGGATTCGCTTACTACGGAATGAGCGCCAGGTTTCACCACGGCGACGACCGAGCCTACTCCCTCGAGCGAGCGGACGACTTCGAGCAGACGGCGGCCGGGGTGCTCGAGTCCTTCGACGGCGAGCGAATCGTTTGGGTGACGAGTCCGCACAATCCGACGGGGACCACCATGGCGCTGGCGGAGATCGAACGGCTTGCCGAGGAAACGCCCGCGGAGACGCTCGTCGTCGTCGACGAAGCGTACGGCGAGTTCGCGGACCGCGACAGCGCCGTTGCGCTGATCGAGGGACGGGCGGGATACGACGCTCGGGACGACGTCGCCGTCTTGCGAACCTTCTCGAAGGCGTACGGACTAGCCGGCCTTCGACTCGGCTACGCGATCGTTCCGGAGGAGTGGGCCGAGGCGTATACGCGCGTGAACACTCCGTTCGCGGCGAGCGAACTCGCCTGCCGGGCCGGTCTGGCCGCGATCGACGACGACGAGCACGTCGAGCGAACCGTCGAGACGGCGCGGAACTCCCGCGACGCGATGTGCGATCGGCTCGACGCCCACGTCTGGCCGAGCGAGGGGAACTTCGTCCTCGTCGACGTCGGGAACGCGACGGCCGTCTCAGAAGCGCTCCGAGAACGCGGCGTCATCGTCAGGAATTGCTCGAGTTTCGGCCTTCCCGACTGTCTCCGGATCACTTGCGGAACCGAGGAAGAAACCGAGCTGGCGATCGAAACGACAAACGATGTCCTCGCTGATCGAGCCGCCGGGACGGGAACGCGACTGGGGGTCACCGACGAATGAGGATCGCCGTCACCGGAACGCCCGGAACCGGGAAGACGACCGCGACCGATCTGCTCGAGTCGCGGTTGGATATCGTCCACCTCAACGAGATCCTCGAGTCGGAGGAACTCTACACCGAGGTCGACGCCGAGCGTGAGAGCAAGGTCGCTGATCTCAATGGGCTTTCCGACTGGCTCGACGGCCGCGACGACGCGATGATCGAGTCACACCTCGCACACCGCTTCGAGGTCGACCGAGTCGTCGTGCTCCGGTGTGAACCCGAATCGCTCGAGGATCGACTACTCGAGCGTGGCGAATCCCGCGCGAAAGCGAGAGAGAACGCGGAGAGCGAGGCACTCGACGTGATCCTCGCGGAGGCCGTCGAAGAACACGGCCTGGAGTCGGTGTACGAGGTCGACACGACCGATCTCGAGCCGGAGACGGTCGCGGACGAACTCGAAGCCGTCGTCGCGGGTGACCGAGAGCCAGGTGCAGGTGAGGTGGAGTTCGTGGGGTATCTCCAGTGACGCTCGATCAGCTTCGTCCGTACGTCTCTCGGTTTCTCGATCCGTTCGTCGAGGGTTTCGATCGGATCGGAATGACTCCCGACGGCGTCAGCGTGCTCGCGTTCGGGATGGCGATTTTAGCCGCCGTCGCGTTCGTTCTCGGCGGGCGCGCGGACCCGATCTGGTACGTCGGTGCTGCGGCGTTAGTCTTTCTCAACGGCTGGCTCGACGTAATCGACGGCGCGCTCGCGCGCGAACAGGACGTCGCTTCCGCCGGTGGCGACCTCCTCGATCACGTCCTCGACCGCTATGCGGACATCGTCATCATCGGTGGTCTGGCCGCGGGAGTCGAGAGTTACTTCCTCGGATTCCTCGCCGTTACCGGCGTCGTCATGACGTCGTATCTGGGAACCCAGGCACAGGCTGTCGGTCTCGAGCGCGTCTACGGCGGACTCGTTGGCAGAGCGGATCGACTGGCAATCATCGGCTTCGTCGGATTTCTCGCCTATCCGATCGAGGGAACCTACGGCGGTCTCACGCTCGTCGGCTGGCTGCTGGTCTTTCTCGCCGTCGTCGGTCATCTGACTGCCCTACAGCGGTTTTTCTACTCCTGGACGGCCCTCGAGTGACGGATTCGTGACGGGTGTCTCGCCGCATCCTTTATCACTCGCCACGATATAGGTGCGGACATGGTTCAGTGCGAGATGTGTGGCGCCGAGACGTCGTCTCCGAAGACTATCAAGGTCGAGGGTGCGAAACTCGACGTGTGTTCGAACTGCACCGACTTCGGCACTGAAGTCAAACAGCCCACCAGTTCGACCGCGTCGACGAAGTACTCGACGGGATCGAGCTCCGGGGAGAGTTCGGGCACGTCGAACAGTCAGTCCGCTTCCTCCTCGAGTTCGGGCGGCTCGAGTTCTCGCCGGAAAGATATGTTCGACGACATGGACGAACTCGTCACGGACTACGACGATCGCGTCCGAAACGCTCGTGAAAAAAAGGGAATCAGCCAGTCGGATCTCGCGAACGAACTCAACGAGAAGGCGAGTCTGATTCGTAAGATCGAGCGCGGCGATACGCTTCCGAGCGATCGCGTACAGTCGAAGATAGAGCGGTTCCTCGAAATCGATCTCAGTGCGGAGGGGGGTTCAGCCGACGATGCGGAGTGGTCGGGCGGATCGTCCTCGGGGAGTTACACGCTCGGTGACGTCGTCAAGCGAAAGGATTGACGACCGTCGAGCGTCTCGAAACCGTCGTCGGTGACTCGCAAGCTATTTCTTCGATGCGAATCCGATCTCTGGTATGTTCATCCTCGTCAATCTGAAGACGTACCCGTGTGATCCGGTCGCAGTCGCTGAAGCCGTTCGCGACGTCGACGAATCCACCGACGCCCGCATCGGCGTTGCGCCGCAGGCGACTCACCTCGAGCGCGTCGCTGAGACGGGAGCCGAGACGTGGGCCCAGCACGTCGATCCGATCGAGTACGGCAGCAACACCGGACACACGCTCGCGGAATCCGTCGCCGATGCCGGCGCGGTCGGCACGCTGATCAATCACTCGGAGCATCGACTCAAACTGGCAGATATCGACGGTGCAGTTCGGGCAGCATCGCGAACGGATCTCGAGACCGTCGTCTGTGCGAACAACCCCGCCCAGGTCGGTGCCGCAGCCGCGCTCGGTCCGGATGCGGTCGCCGTCGAGCCACCGGAGCTCATCGGGACCGGAACGCCGGTCAGTCAGGCCGATCCCGAAGTCGTCGAAGGAGCGGTCGGGGCCGCTGCGAGCGTCGATATCGACGTCTCAGTTCTCTGCGGTGCGGGAATCAGCACAGGCGACGACGTCGTCTCCGCCCGCGACCTCGGCTCCGAAGGCGTTCTCCTCGCAAGCGGCGTGGCCAAGGCGGACGATCCACGGACCGCACTCGAGGATCTCGTCGACCCCCTCTGAAGTCACCGATCCGGGCGACCGGCCGTCGGGAGATACGACTTTTTGTCTCGCGACCGAAGACGTTAGTATGAGCGACCTCGCCGCCGCGGGCGTGACACTCGAGAACCGACTCATGAGCCACGGTATCTACGTAATCGACTTCGAACGGGACGAACGAACGGTCTCGATCGAGTACGAAGTCGTCGCCAGCGCGCCGGCGGTGACGACGGACGAAGTCGGCGCCGTCGTTCGAACGCTACTGACCGTCGCAGACGAGCGCGAGTGGGCACCGGGTCGACTCGAGGCGACCTCCCGAACGACGGACGGCGACGTTCGAGGTCACTGGCACGTCGAGAAGGAGTGGTTCGATCGACTGTCCAGCGATCTCACCGAACTCGAATTTTCGAACCTCGTTCTCGGAACGATCACGGACGATCCGATTGAAGAGTAGTTAGATTAATGCGCATTGGCGAGAGTATTTTCTGCGATCGACATCATGACCGGAGAACAGGTGTACGTTTCGCACGCACCCGGCGACCTCGAGTTCGTTCAGGAGCTGCTTTCGACGGTTCGAAACTTCCCGTTCGGTATTCACATCGCACTCGAAGAGGTCGAGTCCAACAGTATGCGTGCCCGTCTCGAAGGACGACTCGTCGAGAGCGACGTCGTCGTCGCCGTTCTGACCGAGCAAGCGTCGCGTTCGCGGTGGGTCAATCAAGAACTCGGGTACGCTCGCTCGCAGGAAGTTTCGATCCTTCCGGTCTTCGACGACGAACGGTACCGGGGTGGATTCATCTCCGATCTCGAGGGTGTACAGATCGACCGCGAGCGTCCCGCAAAGACGATTTTCGAACTCCTCTCGAGGCTTCGGTGCGAACTCGAACCGCTCGGTCCGCTGTCCGTGCCGAACTGGTTCATCCAATTTCCGTGTCCGAGTTCTCACTGCCCAGAACGCGTCACCCTCGACATCGAACGATCTCAGTCGAAACTCTGGAACCGACACCGCCGCGGCCACGTCCTCACGGCGTCGTGTGACCACTGCCGTGCGACCTATTCGTTCGATCCGGCAACGATCGGCTTCGTTCGGCGCGACGAACGCGGTCAGTAACCGTCCCGGCGGAGACGCTCGTAGGCGTCCGTAACGAGTTCGAACGCCGACAGGCTTCCAGTCGGCCGATCGGGGT
Organism: Natrarchaeobius halalkaliphilus; assembly: GCF_003841485.1. NCBI lineage: Archaea > Methanobacteriati > Methanobacteriota > Halobacteria > Halobacteriales > Natrialbaceae > Natrarchaeobius > Natrarchaeobius halalkaliphilus. The sequence goes on from NZ_REFY01000003.1 coordinate 259,541, forward strand.
GTGCGCGTTTGACCTGTCCGCGGTACGCAGTTTGAATCTCGTCCGGACTTGCTCCCTTCTCGACGCCGAGAACGTCTCGAGCTTTCGTCTTTCGCATGGCGACGCTGGCGATGATCCCGTCGGCTTTGGCCCGCTCTTTACACGACGGACAGAACCGCTCGGTTCGTCCGTCCACGGTCGTTATCCTGAACGGTTCGACCTCGATCAGTTCGGTACACTGCGTACACCGGTACGACTGCTCGTCCCCGAGTTCGTCGGTCGGTTCTTCGACGATCTCCCCTTGGCCGCGGTCGTCGGTTCGACCGTCGTCCCCAGATCGGTTGGCGTCATCTTCGGCCGTCGCTGTTGCGTTTCCGTCCGACGACGTCTTCGCACACGACCGACAGCAGGAGACGACCGTCCCGTCGGCCAGTGGAATCTCCTCGAGTTCGCTCTCGAGAAAGACGCTCTCACAGCCGTCACAGCTATTCCGCCGCTGATCGAGCGTCGAAACGCTCTCTGCAGCTCTTCGTGCGTGTGGTTCACAGTGTGGACAGCAGGCGACCGCGTCACCGTTGGGCATCGTCACCGTCGACAACTTCTCGAGTGGGACCGTCCGGCCACAGCCGTCACAGCCGGCTCGGTTCTTTTCGGTGACGGTCATCAGTGTTGATATTTATCGTCGTCATATAGTAGTTATGGTGTCGTCGGTCTACAGGCTCCGACGGATGCGGCGGTGGCGTACTGAGACACATCCGGCGTTGGAGTACGCTACGTTGCCGGAGTACGTTGGTGTCACGTGAGGTGTCCGACGCGGTACTGGTTTTTTGCCCGAGTCAGCGTCCGAATCGGCCGATCAGTTCCGGATGCGTACGATCTCCTCTTCGAAGACCTTCCGGTTCGGGATGATGTACTCCTCGGAGTCGTCTTCGATTTTCGTGACGAACAGGTCGACTTCCTGGACGATTCCGGCCTGGTTGCCGATACGAATCCGGTCACCGATACCGTACGGTTGATTGAGCAACAGGTAGATACCCGCCGCACTCGAGACCAGAAAGTCCTTGAACGTGATCGTGCCGACGATGACGATTCCCGCCGCGTACACCACGAGCAGAATCAACAGCGGGTAGACGAAGACGCCGATCTGTCCGAGTGCGATCACGAAGGCCACGTACAGGACGGAGTATTTGACCAGCTTCGGGATCACCGAGACCTCCGGAAGCTTCACACCGCGGAGGTACTCGCTAACTACAAGCTCCGATTTGTCCGCGACGATAAATCCGAGAATCAGGACCAGAACGGCGATAAACGCCCGGGGAATAAACTCGACGATCCGAAACGCGAACGCATCGGTGTCCAGCAACTGGGCGATGTAGATGGCTGTCAACACCGCAATGCCGTAGATAAACCACGAACTCAGGCGCGCGACGATGTCCACCGTCGAGGTGCCGATCGACTGTGCGGTCCGCTCGAACGGCGTTCCCTCGACGGCCTCTGGAACTCCGGACGCCGTCAGTAACTCCCTGTTGAGTCGCCCCACGAGATAGCCCACGACGAGACCGAGCGCGAGTACTGCGGCCGCGATGACCGCAGGCTCGTCGATGAGCGTCTGCCAGTCCATATCAGTACGCCTCCGGATCGACCTCGAGAATAAGTTCACCCGCTTTGAACGCCCGGACGAGTCCGTCGCTCTCCGAGAGAACGATCGCGATCGCGTTCGTGTCCCGCGTGATCGCACCGCCGGCCATGTGGCGTGCACCGAGCCCCTTCGGAATATCGACGCCCTCCGCGGAGGGCTCGAGATACCGGTAGGCCGAGACGATCTTCCCCGCATCGGAGATGACGAACGCCCCGTCGAGTCGAGAGAACTCCTTTAGCATGACGTTGACGATCGGATCACCGACGTGGACGTGGGACTTTTCGAAGGGGTTGTACGACAGTGGTCGGGATTTGTTCATCACCTTTCCGGCGTCGCCGACGATGAACAACGCACCGACGGGTTTGCCTTTTTGCCCTTTCTGTCCCAGTTCAATCGCCAACTCGAGGACGGCTTTGATCACCTGTGGCTCGGCGCGGGATTTCGAGAACAGGTCGTAGATCCCCGTCCGGGAGCTGGAGTTAGCCCGGACACGAGAGATCGTGTCGATTTCGTCACCGAAGACGCTGGTCGCACAGACGATTTCGTCGCCGTCCTCGACGATGTCCTGCTCGAGTGCGCCCTCGAGACCGAACCGGATGCGCTCGGAGACGTCGTCGAACTCGAGGGGCAATTCGACGAACACCTCGGCTCCGACCTCGTTTTCCGTCCCGACGACGATCGCATCGATATCCTCGGTCTCGGCAAACTGCTCGTAGTACGAGCCACTGGGCCCAAAGAGCATGATCGCATCGACACTCGAGAAGAGTTCCCCGAACACGTCGTCTAACCCGGCCATTGCTCATACAAGCCGCGCCCGCGCGAATAAGCGTTTTGGGACGTCTGACGCGCGTCTGTCGCTTTTCTCACACATCTCAGTGGTTCAATTATCCGACACAGCCACGGACGGTCGGGGTTCCACCGGTAAATCGTTACAGCAATCCGTATGAAACGTGGTGCTTATCCGCCGGTCGTCCCTAGCGGCGTCGATGACAGACGGGGACGTTGCGGCCTTTACACACCTCGGACCCACGGTTCGAGATGCACTCTCCGAACGTGGGTTCTCGACGCCGACCGCCCCCCAACGCCTCGCAATCCCGCCGCTTTCGGCCGGCCAGCACACGCTCGTGATCGCTCCGACCGGAAGTGGGAAGACCGAAACGGCAATGTTACCCGTTTTCGACGACCTCGTCTCCGATGGTCCGCCAGCGGGGTTCGGTGCGCTCTACGTCACTCCCTTGCGAGCGCTCAATCGGGACATGCGCGAACGCCTTGAGTGGTGGGGTGACGCGCTCGATCTCGACGTCGCGGTACGCCACGGCGATACGACCCAGTATCAGCGGGGAAAACAAGCGGAGGATCCGCCGGAGATCCTGATCACCACGCCGGAGACGCTCCAGGCGATGTTGACGGGTGAACGCCTTCGGGAAGGACTGACGGACGTCTCCCACGTCGTGATCGACGAGGTCCACGAACTTGCGGCATCGAAACGCGGCGCACAGCTATCGGTCGGCCTCGAGCGTCTCGCGGATCTGGCCGACGGCTTTCAGCGCATTGGCCTTTCTGCGACCGTCGGTGAGCCGACGTCGGTCGGGCAGTTTCTGACCGGCGGAAGACCCTGCGAGGTTCGCCAGATCGACGTCGGAAGCAACGTCGACGTGACGGTTCACGAACCCGAGATCACCGCGGAGGACGAAAAACTCGCAGGGACGTTGCTGACCGAAGCCGATACAGCGAGCCACGTCAGGCTGATCCGAGAGCTCGTCGACGACCACGAGTCGACGCTGATCTTCGTCAACACGCGACAGACTGCGGAGGCGCTTGGATCGCGATTCACCGAACTCGGGGCCCCGATCGGGGTCCACCACGGATCGCTCTCGAAGGAGGCGCGGATCGACGTCGAGGACCGGTTCAAGGCGGGCGAACTCGACGGGTTACTCTGTACGTCCTCGATGGAACTCGGGATCGACGTCGGTCGGGTAGACCACGTCGTCCAGTACAAGAGTCCACGACAGGTCACGCGGTTACTCCAGCGGATCGGCCGCGCGGGCCACCGCCGAGACGAGGTCTCGAGCGGAACCATCGTCACGACCCGGCCCGACGACACGTTCGAGGCCATCGCAATCGCACGACGGGCCTGTTCCGGCGAGGTCGAACCAGCGGCGATCCACGAGGGAAGCCTCGACGTGGTCGCCAACCAGATTCCGGGAATCGTCCAGAGCCGCGGCTCGACGCCCGTTCGAGAAGCGTACGACACCGTGAGCCGTGCCTATCCGTTTCGCGATCTCCCCGAGGCGACGTTTCGGGAGGTTCTCTCGGAGCTTCACCGCAATCGGGTCGTCTGGTTCGACGAGGGCGACGACCGAATCGAGACGTCGGGGAGTACCTGGCAGTACGTCTATGCGAATCTCTCGATGATTCCCGACGAGGAGACCTACGAGGTCCACGACATCGCCTCGGGTACGCAGATCGGGACACTGGACGAGCGGTTCGTCGTCAACTTCGCCCGCCCTGGAGAGGTGTTCATCCAGCGCGGCGAGATGTGGCGGATCGCTGAGATCGACGACGACGAGGCCGTCGTCAAGGTCAGCCCGATAGAGGACCCCGCAGGCGAGGTTCCGTCGTGGATCGGCCAGGAGATTCCGGTCCCGTACGAGATCGCTCGCGAGGTCGGTGAGATTCGAACCGCCGCGGAACCACAGTTCGGTATCGGAGCTGACGCCGCCTCGGTCGGCCGAGAACTCTCCGGCCGATATCCGGCCGACGAGCGCACGCTCGCGAACGCCTGTGAGCAACTCGAACGCCACGTCGATGCCGAGGCGGCGATGCCGACGGCCGATCGCATCGTCTGCGAACGGCACGGACGAAGCGTCGCGTTGAACGCCTGTTTCGGCCACGCGGCGAACGAGACGCTGGGACGGCTTCTTTCCTCGCTGCTCGGCCAGCAGGCCGGCTCGTCGGTCGGCCTCGAGACGGATCCCTACCGAATCGAACTCGAGGTACCGAGTTCGATCGGGACGAGCGACGTGCTCGCCGTCCTCGAGGACACTGATCCCGGACACGTCGAGGCGATCATCGAACTCGGACTCAAGCGCTCGGATGCTCTCGCGTTCAGACTCGCACAGGTCTCTGCGAAGTTCGGCGCGCTAAAGCGCTGGCAAGGCTCCGGTCGAATGTCGAACGAACGGCTGCTCGCCGCACTCGAGGGGACGCCGATGTACGAGGAAGCGATCCGCGAAGTGTTTCACGAGGATCTGGCCGTCGACCGCGCCCGAACGATCATAGAGCGAATCCAGTCCGACGATCTCGAGGTGGTGAGCCAGCGGGGCAGAACGCCGATCGGTACGGATGGTCGATCGTCGGGAACGGAGCTGTTAGCTCCCGAGAATGCTGATGCGAGCGTCATCAAGACGGTCCGCGAGCGCATTCAAAACGACCGAATACTCCTGGCCTGCACCCACTGTCGAGAGTGGAAGGCAAAGACGACGGTCAAGCGAGTCCAGGACCAACCCGAGTGTGGCAACTGCGGTTCGACCCGGATCGCGGCGTTGAACCCGTGGGCCGACGAGGTCGTACAGGCAGTTCAGGCCGAAGAGAAAGACGACGAGCAGGAACGGGTAACCGAACGTGCCTATCGGAGCGCGAGTCTCGTCCAGGGACACGGTAAACGGGCCGTGATCGCGATGGCAGCCCGCGGAGTCGGCCCACATAACGCGGCCCAGATCATCAACAAACTCCGTGAAAGCGAAGACGAGTTCTATCGCGACATCCTTTCGAAAGAGCGCGAGTACGCACGAACTCAGTCGTTCTGGGACTAGTTCTACCGGAACCGGCTGACACCAGTCCCTGCGATCTCACTGTCAGGATTGCGGCTACCAGAACCACGCCGACTACAACGCTTCCAAGAACATCGGTTTGCAGTATCTCCGGCGTCGGCAAAACGCAGACGACGGAGGCGCACCCGTAGACGTGCGCTTGAATCGCGGGACGCTGAACGTGAGTGGAGAGTACGACCTTCTCGCCTCGTCCGAGGCGTAGAACTGGAGTCCACGCGAAAGCCCTCCCTTCAACGAGCGAGCGGGGCCATTGCCCCCGAACGAAGTAGGGGAGGGTAGTTTACTCGTAACGCTGCGTATCGTCACCTCATCCCAGTTTGCCACACAGTATCTGCAACAAGAGTTATTAGACGATCCCGTGTCAGCATCGAGTATCTATGTCACCGTACACTCTCCTTCTCGTCGAGGACAGCGAATTCATCACGCAACACGTCAGTCAGACGCTCGAGTCGAAACACGGATTCGAAATCGAGACGGTTCCGACGGCCACGGGGACTCGCGATGCCCTCGAGGACGGCTCGTTCGACTGCGTGATCTCGAGTTACGAACTGCCGGACGAGACGGGGATCGATCTCGCCGCGTCGATCAACGGGCGGACCGGATCGCCGGCGGTTCCGTTTATTCTCTTTACGGGGAATCCGCTCGAGTCGCTGGCCGAAGAGGCGCTCACGTCCGGCGTGTCCGCGTTCGTCAGCAAGAGCAGCCACGCGACGGGCGATATGAACGTCTTCGCCAATCGGATTCGACTCACGATACAGGCACACGAGTGAGCCTCGTTCAGGACCGACCGAAAGCGCATCCGTAACGGCCATAGGATTCACGCGCGTCGGTACGGACATGAAATTCGCGCCGGATGCCTGGAAGTACGCCATCGTTCCCCTGCTCGCCGCGCCGTTCGCGTTCATCTTCAGCACCACGCTCAGTATCCTTGCGCTCGCAACCGGTATCGGGACACTCGCGTTCTTTCGCGATCCGGACCGAACGCCGCCGCTCACCGGCGTCGTCACGCCGGCCGACGGAACGGTCTCCGTGCTTCGCCAGGAGGGCGATCGGGTTCGTCTCGGCGTGTTCATGAACGTCTGGCACGTCCACGTCGTTCGCGCTCCCGTCGACGCGACAGTCTCCGCCGTCGAACACGTCCCCGGCGCGAACCGACCAGCCTTTTCCAAAGAGTCCGATCGAAACGAACGAGTGCGTATCCGACTCGAGACGACGGACGGTCGATTCGAAGGAGAGACTCCACTCGACGCCGAGATCACGCTTATCGCGGGCGCGTTCGCCCGTCGAATCCACCCCTACGTCGAACCGGGTGACGAACTCGAGCGAGGCGATCGAATCGGGCACATCGCGTTCGGCAGCCGCGTCGACGTCCTCTTTCCACCGTCGGTCGATCGAGAGGAGATCACCGTCTCTGTCGGTGACTCGATGACGGCCGGCGAAACGGTCGTCCTCGAGTCGAACGGACCGACGCTCGAGTAGTCCGTCTCACGCGCCGTCGGTCCCTCGATCTGCCGCCTCGAGATGGCGGCGTTCGACGACGACCTCGCTCGCTTTCGCGTTCGCTTCGGTGGGGTCGTACTCGGTCGCGACCTCCCGGATCGCCTTCATCGAGGCGTCCCTGACGAGCGCCTCGAGATCGGCACCGGTGTATCCCTCGAGGTCGGCTGCAACCGCCGAGAGATCGACGTCGGCGGCGATCGGTTTTCCGCGGGTGTGTACGTCGAGAATCTTCTCTCGAGCCTCCCGATCGGGTTCGGGGACGAGAACGTGAGTGTCGAGACGGCCGGGGCGGAGCAACGCGGGGTCGATGTGGTCTTTCCGATTCGTCGCCGCGAGAACCACGAGATTGGGGTTCTCGCGCATTCCATCGAGTTCGGTCAGGAGCTGTGAGACGACGCGTTCGGTGACCTCGTGACCCTCGCCTCGAGCCGACGTGATGGCGTCTATCTCGTCGAAAAAGACGATCGACGGGGCGGCCTGGCGGGCGCGTTCGAACACCTCTCGGATCGCCTTCTCGCTCTCACCGACGTAACGATCGATGATCTCCGGCCCGTCGACGCGAACGAAATTGACGTCGGTCTCTCCGGCGAGCGCTCGAGCGAGCAGGGTCTTTCCGGTTCCGGGTGGGCCATAGAGCAACACGCCCGAGGGCGGCTGGGTGTTCGTCTCCTCGAAGAGCCGATCGTAGGTCAGCGGCCACTCGACCGATTCGCGAAGGATCCGTTTTGCGTCCTCGAGACCGCCGACGTCGTCGAAGTCGGTGTTCGGTGATTCAGCGACGTACTCCCGCATCGCGGAGGGTTCGACGGATGCGAGCGCCTCGTCGAAGTGGCGCTTGTGGACGGTCGGATCCTGGTTCCACGCCGTTCGCTCGTCCGCGTCCGTCGGTCGGTCGCGGACCGCCGCCATCGCGGCCTCGCTCGCAACGGTGTCGAGGTCGGCACCGACGAACCCGTGGGTCCGACGGGCGATCGTCTCGACGTTCACGTCGTCGGCGAGGGGCATTCCGCGGGTGTGTACCTCGAGGATTTCGGTGCGACCCTGTTCGTCCGGCACGCCGATCTGAATCTCGCGGTCGAAGCGTCCACCGCGTCTGAGCGCGGGATCGATCGAATCGACCCGGTTGGTCGCCCCGATGACGATCACCTCTCCGCGGCCGTCGAGACCGTCCATCAGCGTCAGGAGCTGGCCTACGATCCGGTTTTCGGCGTCGCCGTCGTCGTCGCGAGCTCCCGCGATCGAGTCGATTTCGTCGAAGAAGACGATCGTCGGCGCGTTCTCGCGGGCGGTCTCGAACGTCTGTCGGAGCTGTTCTTCCGACTCCCCTTTGTACTTGGACATGATCTCCGGCCCGGAGATCGTCTCGAAGTATGCGTCGACCTCGTTCGCGACTGCGCGTGCGATCAGCGTCTTTCCGGTTCCCGGCGGACCGTACAACAGCACGCCCGAGGGCGGCTTCACACCCAGGCGCTGGAACAGCTCCGGTTCCGAAAGCGGTAGTTCGATCATTTCCCGGACGAGTTCGAGTTCCTCGTCCAGCCCGCCGATGTCCTCGTAGGTGACACCCGAGCTCGGACCCGGTTCGTATTCGCCCTCGTCGTCCGACCGATCACCGACCTCGGCCGACCCGCTATTCGATGTTTCCCCATCGGTGTGACTCGATGAGACCGCGTCCTCTGTCGGACCGCGGTTCGTGTCGACGATTCGTATCGTGGTGGTACTGGTGATTCGGACGTCACCCGCGGGACTCGTATCGACGACCCGAAACGGTTCCTGGCCGATTCCCTCGATCCGAATCTGCTCGCCGGCTCGAACCGGACGGTTACGCAACTTCTTGGTCGCTTCTCGGGTTGCAACCTGCTGGTGGGCGTTCGAAAGCGACGGCGGCGGCGTCAACGTCACCCTGTCCGCTTCGCGGATCGTCGACGTGTCTTTCGTTCGGACGACGACGGTATCACCGACGTGGACACCGGCGTTCGCACGGGTATCGCCGTCGATCTGGATGACGTTTTCGGGAACCGAAGAGTCGGCGGGCCACATCTTCGCGACCGTCGACGATCCCCCTTCGATGACGACGGAGTCACCGCTGAGGACGCCCAGTTGACGACGCGCCATCTCGGGAATTCTGGCGACGCCACGTCCAGCATCGCGTTTTTCTGCGGCACGAACCGACAGCGAAACGCCTTCAGTATCCGACCCGCTCATACCCCTTCTTTTCGGTCCGTCGTCTTGAGAATTGCCCCGCCACCGTGGCGCATCCCGACCGAAGAAACGCATTTGTGGCCTCGCCACGGACTTGAGAATATGGTGGAACAGACCCAGCGAGACGACGCCACCTGGCACGAGTGTGAAACGTGCGGGTTGCTTTTCGACGAACGGTCGGATGCGATCGAACACGAAAAACGGTGTGACGACAGTGATCCGTCCTACATTCAGTGATCGACGCGAAACCGATGGCTCCGGTGCGAACGAACGCCGGCCCTCATTCGCGTTCGGTCCCGTCGCGGTGATCGGCCGCAAGGGACTGGGCGCGCTCTAGGGTATGCGTCTCCGTCCAGCGGACGCGGTCTGCGTCCCCGTAGGCCAGCACCGTTTTGAGTTCGTCACGCAACACGCCGTGATCGACTGCGAGGACGGTTCCGGAGCCGTCACCGAGTTCGTAGACGCCGGGCCGATCGGGCGCACTCGCCACGGTCTCCCGATCGAGTTCCCGCCAGGGTTTCCGGAGCGCCATCAGGATCGAGACTCCTCTCGGGAGGCGTCACCGGACGAACGAGATCCTCGGGTCTCCGACGATCCTCCGCCGTCGGCACTCTCGTCGACCAGTTCGTAGGCGTGTTCGCTCATCTCGTCTTCCGCGAAAACGAAGACTCGACCGTCGACGCTCGAGTGATCCGCCTCGACCCGGATCGAGTAGGCGTCCGTCGAGACGGTGACGCCGGGAAACAGTCGCTCCTCGTCGCTGCCGTCGAGCATCACGCGACCGACGCCGGTCGTCTCGAGGATTCCATCGTGCGTATCGCGGTCGTTGACGTACGTCATGACGCCCTCGATGCCCTCGGGGTCGGTAACGAGGACGTGAACGTCCTTTCCCGGCGGGGTCGTGATCGGTCCCTCGACTGGCTTTGGCGGACCGTGGTAAAACACCTCTCGCCCGTCGAGATACTCGACGACGACGCCACCCTCGACGAAGTCGACGCCGATCGTGCTGGGTGCGACGTTGTTTCGCGCGCTCATAATCGGCGTCTTCGGCCGGGCCGGGGAAAAACGGTGTGTTCTTTCCTCGAGGAACACGCGGACGGTCCGGCGAGACCGTCAGCCGTAAATACGCCCTCTGAGAGTATTTTCGTATGGACGGCCGCGCCGTCGCCCCGGCAGCTGGAACGGTTCTCAACGCGCTCGCGACCGGAACCGGTGCAGCGTTTGCGATCGATCTCGAGACGACAGCGACCGTCGATCTCACCGACACTGGCGAGATCGTCGGTGAGATCGTCGGCCGACCCGACGCCGATACCTCACTCGTCGAGCGCTGTGTCGAACTGACGATCGAAACGCACGCCGAATCCGCTGGACTCGACGAATCCGCCGTCGGTGCAAGGGTACGCACCGAGAGCGACGTTCCGATGGCCTCCGGATTGAAAAGCTCGAGCGCCGCGGCCAACGCAACGGTGCTCGCAACGCTCGATGCGCTGGCAGTCGTCGACTCGGTGGACCGAATCGATGCGTGTCGTCTGGGTGTCCAGGCCGCTCGAGACGCTGGCGTAACCGTTACCGGCGCGTTCGACGACGCAAGCGCAAGCATGCTCGGCGGCGTAACCGTCACTGACAACGCGACGGACGACCTCCTCGTTCGCGACGAACTGGACCGGCACGCCCTGGTGTATACTCCCCCCGAACAGTCTTACAGCGCTGACGCCGACGTTTCGGCCTGTGAACGGATCGCGCCGGTGGCAGAACTCGTCGAAGAACTCGTCCTCGAACAGCGGTACGGCGAGGCGATGACCGTCAACGGCTTTGCGTTCTGTGGCGCGCTCGAGTTTTCGACGGGGCCGATGATCGACGCGCTTCCCGACGCGGCCGGCGTCTCGCTGTCGGGAACCGGGCCGAGCTACGTCGCCGTCGGGGACCGAGATACGCTTGCGGACGTCGAAACGCGCTGGACCGAACGCGACGGAACGGTCCGGCTGTTACAAACGCGAACGGATGGAACACGAACGATATGACTCGAGATACTGAGACGACCGAAAATCAGATCGGAGATCGGACGACGGACGACATGGCACTCGACGAGCTTCGCGAGGAGATCGAGACGATCGATCGGGAGATCGTCGAGCTGATCGCCCAGCGAACGTACGTCGCGGATACGATCGCACAGGTCAAAGAAGAAGAAGGGCTACCGACGACCGACGAGAGTCAAGAACAGCAGGTGATGGACCGAGCCGGTTCGAACGCCGAACAGTTCGATGTCGATGCGAACCTCGTGAAGGCGATTTTCCGGCTTCTGATCGAGCTGAATAAGGTTGAGCAAAGGAATACTAGATAACACTAAGCGGGTTTCTGAGAGCGTGTGACGCGTAGTCCGGACTCAGAAATCTTCTGGTTGTTGTTCAGTTGGTTCGTATCGAAGGGTATGAGCTGTGGACCGATCATCGGAACCAGCGGACACGACACGTGCGAATGGAACGATTATCAACGACCCAGTTCATCAATCGCGGTGAGTAACTGTTGAAGACCCGATGCACGAAGTGCTGGTGCGTTCGTTTTGAGTTCGTCCCGTGACCAAAAGCGAGCAGCAGCTGCATCATCATCCGCTTGAAGCGTACCTTCTGCCGCGACCTTGGATGCAGCGTAATTGAACGAAACCATTGTGAGACCGTTGCCAGCATCCAGAAATCCGTCTCCAATGAGCGTCAGGTCAGTCGGTGAAACTGAGAGGCCTGTTTCTTCCCCCAGCTCACGCGCTGCACCTTCACGAGGTGATTCATCGTATTCGAGATATCCACCTGCAAGGAACCATTCTCCAATGTCTAAACCTCTTCCGCGTTCAATCAATAACGCACTGTCTCCGTCAATTACTGTCGCTCGCGCCATTGGACCTGGATTTCGGTGAACAGTAAGGACACATTCACGACAATATGGAATTGATTCCTCAGCCCTTACTCTGGTAGTGATAGGGATTATCGTAGCCAACCGCAGGGTTTGACGCCCGTCCGTCGACGCTGTGTCTCGGTACGTTGAGGGAGAAACTATGAACTCCTACGATAATCCCTATGAGTGCGCATCCACACAGTGGACAATTCGTGATGTGATCTGTTTCAATCGTCCATGCCATGATGGTAATTCATACCAATAGTTCTTCTGCTAACACCACTCAGTTCGCCGTTCCTCTATACTGATCACAGCAGATACGTCAGTCCAATCCGAGACTCAGTTTCAACGCTTCGTCCACTGCCTCCATCGTTTCTGTGTCGAGGCCTCCAAGTACCGAGTGAATCCGCTTTTCAATGGAAACGGCACGAATCTGGTCGAGACGAACAGACGAATCCTTCTCGAAGGGCGACTCTGCTGCTTCGACGAGAACCTCGAATGGATAGCCTCGATACGTCCCTGTCGCAGGGGCAACGATAGTCGTACTGGCATTTTTGTTCCCAACGTCGTTTTGGACGACTACTGCAGGACGAGTTTTCTTCATCTCGTGGCCTTCTGCAGGATCAAGTCGAACGATAACGACGTCACCGCGACGAACCTTCGTATCCTCGCTCATTTATCCAGCTCGCTCCACGCGTCGTCCGACGCGTCGTCCCACTCTTCTGCAAGTTCTTCTGCACTCTCAGACGCCTCGCGGTAGGCGGCTGCCAGTTCGTCTTCGTCGGGATGGTCGGATTCGACCTCAACGACTGCGACGGTTACGCGCTTGTTCGCGTACTTCGTCCCGAGATAGATTCGACCACGGTCGTCAGTTTCGTTGGTCTGGAGGTCTCGCACATCGACTTTCGTCATGTTCCCAACTAGATGCTACTACTGAATAAGTTTTGCCCACTATTACCCACGACAAATATTTTCTGTGACTCGTACCATGGATTTCATCTACCTGAACAAGGTCGAGCAAAGAAGCAATAGATGAGCACTGAACGGATTTCTAAGCGCGTTTGCCTACCTGATTAGCGTTCCGGATTTTCCGGTTGCTGATCAGTTGGTTCGCGTCGAATGGGTTGTGTAACGGACCGATCACCAGAACCAGCGGACACTACACGTGCGAATGTAGTGTGAGGAGTCGTGGTACCGCGACCCTCGGAAGAGTTATCCCTCATCCAACCCTCCGTTTATTTGTAATGGCAAACGGTAAGGTTGATTTCTTCAACGACACTGGCGGCTACGGTTTCATTTCGACTGATGACGGCGACCTCGACGACGACGAAGACGTTTTCTTCCACATGGAGGATGTCGGCGGCGAAGACCTCACGGAAGGTACTGAGGTCGAGTTCGACATCGAGTCCTCGCCCAAGGGACCTCGTGCGACGAACGTCGTCCGGCAGTAACACTGAGGCATAATTGTCGTTCACAGCGACAGACAATAATTTCGATTTTTTAGAAGGTTGCGCGTCCGAGCTGACGCTATCTGTACACTCTGGACTGGCCGAAGCAGATACGTCAATCGAGTCCGAAACTCAGTTTCAACGCTTCGTCCACCGTCTCTCTATCGAGGCGGATCGACGAACTTTTTTCGAACGACGGCTCCCCCGCTTCGACGAGAATCTCAAGTGGATAGCCCCGAGATGTCTCCGTCGAAGGTGCAACGATAGTTGTACTGGCGTTTTTGTTCCCAGCGTCGCCGCATAAGGTCGTGCAGAGCGGTGCTCGGTAACAACTGAGTGTAGTCCTGCGTCATTCGTCCGTCGGTTCTATGGCCACTCGTGCTAAGTTGAGTCGTCTCCAGATGCTCCTCTCGCTCTGTCGCTCATCGGGATCTCGTTCTCAAGGAGTTCTATAATGTGTTCAGCAGTGACCGCCGACGAATCGATACTCCCCGCGGCACCAGCTTCGAGCAACTCGTCGGTGTCGTCAGGTTGATTGGTGCGGACAAGAAGCGGCGTATCGACGTCGACATCCACTATCGCGTCCGTGCGATCTCGGTCGGGATACAGGGAAACGATAAGCGCGGCGTTCTCTGCCTGAGCACGCTCCCATACGTCGTCGTTCGAGACTGCACCGTAGATGTAGTTGTACGACTTGGTCGTGTCGGTGATCGACTCGCGGTCGTCGCCGACGAACACCAGTGTTCGATCGATCCGTTCGTCTCGAAGCCCACCTGAGCCGTATCTGCTCCCGGCGATGATCACGTGGTCGGTGAGTTTTGCTTCGTCGGAAATGTTCGTGGTGATCGTTTCACCGGCTCGGTCGAAGAACTTCTTTTTTCGAAGTGTCCGTTCGATCTGTCCGGCACGGGACGAGGTGAAGGCGGCTGCGATCATCGTCACGACAGCAGCGAGAACGATCGCGTTGAACACGGCACGGTCGATGGCCTCAGCACCGAGGGCTTCGATAGCTATGAACAGGCTAAACACGCTGACGTGGTCGAGTGAAAGTCCGGTCGACACCGCCGTTCGACCGTCGTATTCACGGGCCAAGAGCAACACCGCGACGAGCAGCGGATTGATAACCAAGATCGCAAGGACGAGCACGAGTGTCAAACCAAGCGATTCGACCGTCGGAACCGTGAGCAACGCGCCGAGCGTGATGAAAAAGATCGGGGCGAAGAAGTCCTCGAGGTCTTCGATCGTGTCCGTGAGAGTCAACGATTGTGGGTACTCGTCGACCACGGCGATACCGGCCGCGAACGCGCCGACGACGATCGACAGTCCGACCGCTTCTGCGATCGCCATCGCACCGATCGCGAACGTGATCGCCACCAACATCAACAACTCAGCGTCGTCGTTGATCGGTGAGATCATCCGGACGAACAGTGCGTACCGAACGACAAGCGCCAGTGCGAACAACCCAACCGCGGCGACGGCGGGTTCCCACGACGGCGTCGATACGTAGACCACGGCACTGAGTACGATGATGGCGATTATTCCCAGTATATCCTCAACAAAGTGGATCGAACGCGCTAGCTGCTCGCTGGCCGAGGACGCTCTACTCGAGTCCTGCAGGTAACTGGTTGCGATCAACGACGAACTCAGTCCAGCCGCGATCCCGAGAAACGCTGCGTTCTCGAGATCGAGCCCCAGGCCGACACCCGCCGCGAATCCAAGGAAACCGACGATCGATACCTGAACGATGCCGATGATAGTACTCGTTCGTCCCTGCGATCTGACGGTCCCTATGTTCACGTTCACGCCGAAGACGAATACGATGAAGGCGATACCCCACTGGGCGAGTTCGAGCAGTTGCGTTTCGTCGATGACGAGCCCCGCGAGGATCCCAGCGACGATATAAAACGGCGTTATCGGAAAGGAACGTTGAGTAACGACAATCAAAACGGCCGCTGCGATCACAAAGATCGCCGTTATCGCGAACAGGGTATCATACATCGAAATCGCCCTCTCGAGAGCGCGTGCCAGCTTCGTTTTTCCATCGTATCACGTCGTTTTTCTCCCCGATCGTCCCCTCGTCATCCACTCCGGCGAGGATCGTTGACACCGCGTCCTCGAGTAACTGCTGTTCACGAATCACGTGGCTAGCGCCGGTCTGCTCGAGTTCGTTCGCGTCGGCTTCGTCGTTTGCCAGTACGATGACGTCTGCGTTGCCGGCATCTTCGATCAGTCGACGATTGATATCCGTTCGGTCGAGGGTGCTGAGAACGAGAGCCGCCTCACGTACGTTCGCGTCCTTTCTGATCTCGCCGTGACGGGAATCGCCGAAAATGAATTCGAGATCTTTTCGCCGTAGTGTCTCGATGCGTTCCCGCTGATCTTCGACAAAGACGACGTCTTCGAACCGATTCTCGAGCGTTTCAGTGAGTCGCCCGGTCACGCCGTCGTACCCAACGATAACGGCGTGATTCTCGTAGGTGAGCGGATCGAACTCGATCGGATCGTCGTGTTCGAATCGCTCGAGGTACGGCCGAACACGCTCGTAGATCTCACGGTTGTAGATCACGTAGTACGTCGAAATCGGCATGGTGATCAGGGCCATGAGACTCAAGAAACCAAGAATTGCCTCAGCAACGAATCCTTCGTTGACGGCGAGGGCCCCAAGCACGATCGAAAACTCGCTAACCTGTAGCATAGAAATCGTTCCGAGGAACGACGTTTCCATATCAAATTTCTGGCTGTAAAAGAGTCCAAAGACGATGAAGAAATTGATTGTGAGGAGTGCGAAGGAGGCGATCACCGCTTCCTGCCAGTAAACCAGCAACTGTCCTCGTTCCATCTGGAGTGCGATACTGGCAAAGAAAACCGCGATGAATAGATCGGTTACCGGCCGCATCTGCTCTTTGAGCTCCGTACTGTAAGGCAGGTTCGCGAGCGCGAGTCCGGCGATGAACGCGCCAAGCTCAACCGACAGATCAAGCACTTCAGCGGCGTAAATGAAGACGAACGCCCACGCGATGCCGACGGTAAACAGTGCGCTCTTGTTTGTGGCACTGGCTCGCAAAAGCGTAGGAAGCACGTACTTGCTCGCTAAGTACGCGCCGACGCCCATGACGATCATCAGGACGATGACTCGAGAGATGCTAAATGCGATCTGCTCGGCGCTATCGACGGTTCCAACGGCCAGAATTGCGAGCGCGAAAACCAGATAGATGTCCTGAAAGATGAGCACGCCGATATCGACCCTCCCGTAGAGGGATTTGAGTTCGTCTTTGTCGCTGAGCACCTTGACGATAATCGGCGTTGCGCCGAACGTGGTCGCCAGTGCGAGTATGAGCGATTGATAGAGCGTAAAGCCAAGCAACAACGCGAGCGTCGTCGATGCGACCGCCTGTAAAATTGCTTGCCCGACTGCGATTTTGCCGACGGGCCGCATGATCTCTTTGATGTCCTCGAAACTCATCTTGATTCCGAGCAAGAACAGGAGGAATCCCAGCCCCAACTCGGCGATGACCTCGATTAAACCCGACTCCCCAGTGATGAGACCGAGTCCGATCGGGCCGATAACGACGCCGGTAAGTACGTATGCGACGATCGTCGGCTGCTTTGTCAACCGAGCCACGTAGCCGAGAATCGCAGCCGAAGCGAGAAGCAACGCGAAATCCGCCGAGACTGCAATCTCCTCAAGAGGCACAGTGGTCGATTTCAGATGTCGAGATACAAGTATATTCTGACAAGATCGGTGAATAGTTCCTATCGGAACCCTTCCGACCGTTGTTCAGGGAAAGCTTCCTGCTTCGTCGAACGCATCAGCAACCCGTTGGATCGCGACGACGTAAGCGGCAGTTCGCGGATTCTCGAGGTCGTACTCCTCGATCGTTTCGACGAGGGCGTCGAAGGCGTCGACGACGATGTCTTCGAGTTCGTCGTTGACCGTCTCTTCGGTCCAGTAGAAGCGCTGGCGGTTCTGGACCCACTCGAAGTACGAGACGGTCACACCGCCGGCGTTGGCGAGAATATCCGGGATGACGAAAACGTCCTCACCTTCGAGAATTGCGTCGGCTTCGGGCGTCAACGGACCGTTTGCGGCCTCGGAGATGACGTCGGCCGTTACGTCCGTCGCGAGGTCGCCGTCGATCGCGTTCTCGAGGGCCGCAGGGATGAGCAAGTCGACGTCGAGCGTGAGGACGTCCTCGTTGGTGATCTCCTCGTCGGCGTTCGGGTAGCCGACGACGCTTCCGGTCTCGTTTTTGTGCTCTTTCGCATTGACGGGATCGAACCCATCCGGATTGTAGATACCGCCGCTCGAGTCGCTCGCAGCGACGACGGTTGCCCCCATCTCGTCGATCAGCTTTGCGGCGATCCAGCCGGCATTTCCGTACCCCTGGACGGCGACGGTCGCGCCCTCGAGGTCTTTGCCGAGGTAGTCGAACGCTTCGCGGGCGGCGATAACCGTGGATCGGCCGGTGGCTTCGACGCGTCCTTCGCTTCCGCCGCTTGCGAGGTTTTTCCCGGTGATGACGCCGGGCTCAGTGGTGTTTTCGAGGGTTTCGTAGGTGTCTTTGATCCAGTTCATTTCCCGCTGGCCCGTGTTAACGTCGGGTGCGGGAACGTCGCGGTCTTCACCGATCATGGGCCGCAGTTCGGTTGCGAACGCGCGAGTGAGTCGCTCGAGTTCGCTCTCAGAGTATTCGGCCGGATCGACGATGATTCCTCCTTTTCCGCCGCCGAGCGGAATGTCGACGATCGCGGTCTTGTAGGTCATCCAGCCGGAAAGCGCCTTGACTTCGTCGCGCGATACCTGCGGGTGATAGCGGATACCACCTTTGTAGGGGCCACGATCACCGTTGAACTGTGACCGAAACGCCGTGAACCGTTCCAGTGAGCCGTCGTCGAGTTCGACCGTCAGATTGGTCTCGAGCACTCGTTCCGGATGCTTCAGACGCTCGATGACGTCGTCGTTGACGTCGAGGTACGTCGACGCCTCGTCGATCTGTGACTGCAGACTTTCGAACGGATTCGTGGTACTGGACATTACGAGACGGTTTCGGGGAAACTAAAATAAGCGTGACGAATGCCCATGATACACATAATCTAATAATATAAGGTATTTTAATGTGGTTGTATTTCTTCTAGATGGTAACTTCACTCGTCGATCTCGCCACCTCGAGAGACGCAGTGACGGCGACGAATTCGTTCGGCGCGAGCGATCAGCGGCGCGTCGATCATCTCTCCATCGAGTTCGAACACTCCCCGTCCCTCTCTATCCGCGTGGCGTTTGGCCTCGAGAACGGCAGTAGCCCACTCGAGTTCGTCGTCGTTGGGTGTAAACGACTCGTTGATCGGTTCGATCTGTGCGGGATGGATGGCGAGTTTTCCGTCGTAGCCGAGGGTGATCGCAAACTCGGTCTCCTCGCGAAGCCGCTCCTCGGCTTCGAAGTCGGGAACGAGCGTATCGATCGCGTCGCAGCCGTGTACACTCGCGGCGATGACGACGCGTTCGCGTGCGTAAAGGACCTCTGTTCCGTCGTCCGTTCGTCGCGCGCCGATATCCGCGGCGAGATCTTCGGCACCGAACACCAGCGCGTCGGTGGCGGGAACCGAAGCGATCTCAGGCGCAGCCAGGACACCACGTGCAGTTTCGATCAGCGCGAAAACCGGGCACGACTCGCCGTACGACTCGAGGGCGTCGACCAGCTCCCGAACGTCGTCCGGAGAACCCGCTTTCGGACACATCACGCTATCGAGACTGACGTCGGCGTCCTCCGAGCCGAACACGGCGTCTATATCCGCTTCGAACTCGTCGCGTTCCGCATTGGTCCTGAGACAGATCTCCGGCTTCGGGTCGAAGTCGGAGTCAGCGAGGACGGTTCGAACGTTCTCCCGTGCGGTGGACGTTCGATCGGGCGAGACGGCGTCCTCGAGATCGAAGACGACGACGTCGGCGCTCGAGTTGGCCGCCTTCCGAAGCATCTCCGGCCGATCGCCGGGTGTAAAGAGCACGCTTCTGCGGACCATACCGGAGACTGCGGGGAGGAGGGTCCTGAAAGTACGGGCTGCTGCCCAGATGCTGCGAGCGGACGATCACGGGTGGCCGTCCACCCACACCCGGCGTGACAGCAGATTTTTATCGCCACTGTTCGATTCCGAACCTATGTCCGGACGATACTACGAGGAGTTCACCGTCGGTGAAACGATCGAACACGGTCGACGGCGAACCATCTCCGAAAGCGACAACCAGCGCTTTTGTGATCTGACCATGAATCAACAGCCGTTGCATCTGGACCGGGAGTTCGCACGGGAGTCGGCGTTCGGTGAGCGGGTGGTCAACGGCCTCTATACGATGTCGCTCGCGGTCGGCATCGCGATCCCGGAGACGACCGACGGAACGATCGTCGCGAACCTCTCTTACGACGAGGTCTCCCATCCGAACCCGGTCGTTCACGGCGATACGATTCGCGTCACCTCGACCGTCACCGAAAAGCGCGAAACGAGCGACGGCGAACGCGGCATCGTCACCATGCACCTCAAGGTATTCACCCAGAACGACGACCTGGTCTGTGAGTTCGATCGAACCGTGCTCTCGCTGAAACGCGAACACGAGGAGAGATCCTAATGGCCGAGTCGACTCCGGGATCGACCGACGGAACCGGACGGTCGGGTCCGACCAACGCAGACGCCGGCACGGACCCGAACGACCGGGACCTCGAGTGGCTTTCGCTCGACGACGGAGAGGAGATCGTCTGGGCGGATGGGCCCGACAGGAGAACGCTCGTTCCGGCGTTCGTCATCGGCGTCCCGCTGGCGATCGTCCTGATCGGTATCCTCATCATCGTGGGCGAGTACCTCCGCGTGACAAACACGCACTACGTCGTCACGGATCGCGCCCTCTATCGAAAAAGCGGCGTCCTCTCGCGGGACGTAAAGCGAATCGATCACGAAAAGATTCAGGACATCTCCTACTCCCAGTCGGCGCTCGGAACCGTCTTCGACTACGGGACGGTGGAGGTCAGCACCGCCGGTGGATCGGGCGTCGAGATGGCGTTCAAATCCGTTCCGGAGCCCAAAGCCGTCCAGCAGCTCATCAGCGAGCTGATCGACCGCGACCACCGCGAAAAGACCGACGACCGGTCGAAGGACGACGTTCTCGAGGAGATCCTCGCGGAATTGCGATCGATCCGGACGACGCTCGAGGAGCCAGATCATGACTGACCGCAGCCGGTCGAACAACGGGCGACAACCGGTCTCCGGAACGGGACCGAGCCACGACCTCCAGCCATCCACCGAGGCCCACGGATCGCTCGAGTGGCTGGCGCTTATCCGAGAGGGGGGTAGCGCACCGGGCGAAACGATCGTTTGGCGTGATGGTCCGCGAATGCAGACGGCGTATCCGTGGGGTGCACTCGCCCTCGTGGGCGTCCTTGTTCCCCTCGTAACGATCGCGCTCGATATCTTTTCTGCGCTCGCACTCGTCTGGGCACCGGTCGTCTCGATTCCGGCGGTGTGGGGGGTCCTCCGGATCGCTCGGACGGAGTACGTCCTCACGAGCCGGCGGGTCGCCATCAGGCGTGGCGTCCTCGGTATCAGCGTCGAGACGGTGGACCTCGAACGCGTCCAGAACACGACCCTCACACAGCATTCGGTCGCCCGTATCGTCGGCTACGGAACCGTCACGATCGAAGCCGCGAGCGGCGAGACGTTCACGCTCCGCAACGTCGAAAAGCCGGATGCCGTTCGGAATCGGCTCGAGGCCCAGCGTGAACTCGGCCGTTCGACCGACGTTCCGGGAGCGATAGAGCAGTGGGAGGCGGTGCTCGAAGAGATTCGTGGCTTGCGTCGTACGATCGATCCGTCGACGTAACGCTGCTCCGGGCGACCGATCTCGATTCCGTCGGAAGCTGACCAGATTCAATCGTCGGCCGATCCGTTCATATAACCATGGAGATCATGTAGACGTTGATGCAGACGGCGACGGTCCACGGGACCGCGAGTCCGGCGGGAACGATCGGCCGGTACTCTCGAGGAAGCAGAGATCGACAGAACAGCGCGACGCCGACGGCGAGACCTTTGAGAACGATCATTCCCACCAGCCCGTAGCCCTCGATCGCGCCGCGAGCGACCGGGTTCGACTCGGCCAATCCGAGATGGAGGCCGACGAACGTCGTCACGATGTCACCGACGAGCGAGAGCGCAACGAACACCCAGAGCAGTCGCTCGAGTTCGGCAGGCGTGGCGGTTACTGGTATTCGGGGGTGTGAGTAAACCCCGTCTGAACTCATAGGCTCCCCGCCGGAGTCGAACCGACCGTGGGGCCACCGGGAGCGTGCGGAGACCGCACGCGTCGGTTCCAGTACGGTCGGTATTGTTATGCAAACCGTAGCGAATAGAAATCGGTCCATAGCGTCGGTCAACCGAGTCGTAGAGACGGGTATCCTGTAACAACCATCGACCGACGGCTGGCGGTAATCGTCACCGGTGTGTCCCGACAGTCGTGACTGGTGGCGATTGCGATCGATCCCAGGGCGGGTCGACGTCAAATCGCCTTCAAAGAACCGTGCCGTGTTTTTTGTCGGGAAGCGATTTCTCGACGTCCTCGTAGAACGCGAACCGAGCGGCCAGTTCCTCTCGAAGGGAACTCGGCGGAACGATCTCGTCTATGACGACCTCGCTCGCCATCCGATGAACGTCGATGTCCTCGCGGTACTCCTCCCGGAGTTCGCGCTCCCGGCGATTTCGCTCCTCCGGATCGTCGATCTCCGAGAGCTTTCGTGCATAGACCGCGTTGATCGCGGCCTCGGGGCCCATGATCGCGATCTCGCCTGACGGAAGTCCGATGACGCTCTCGGGATCGTATGCGGGACCACCCATCGCGTAAATTCCCGCGCCGTAGGCCTTGCGAACGACGACCGTCTGTTTCGGCACCGTCGCCGACGAGGTCGCGTAGATCATCTTCTTTCCCTTCTCGAGGATTCCGTTCTTTTCCACCTGCGATCCGGCCATGAACCCGGGCGTGTCACACAGGTACAGTAGCGGGATGTTGAACGCATCCGACGTCCATACGAACTCGCCCGCCTTCTCGGCGGCGTCCGGAAAGATCGCACCCGCGCGGTGGGCGGGCTGATTGGCGACGATTCCGATCGGGCGACCGTCGATGCGAGCGTACGCCGTGATGATCTCCTCACCGTACTCCGGCCGGAGTTCGAGAACCGATCCCGCGTCGACCACGCGATCGATCACGTCCCGCATGTCGTAGCCTTTGTTCGGATGCGGTGGAACGACGGCATCGATCCCCGCGGGCCGATCGTCCGGTGGCATCGACTCCCGTTGTGGCGGCTTCTCGTCCGCGTTATCCGGGAGGTACGCGATCAACCTGGCGACGAGTTCGCGGGCGTGTTCTTCGTCCTTCGCGACGAGATCCGCGGAGCCGGACTCGCGCGCGTGAACCGCCGGTCCGCCGAGTTTCTCGAGGTCGATGTCCTCGCCGGTAACCATGCGGACCATCCTGGGTGAGGCGATCGCCATCGCGGACATTCCCTCGACCATCACCGTGAAATCAGCGAACACCGGGGTGTACGCCGCACCGGCGATACACGGACCGTAGAGGACGCAAATCTGCGGGACCCGCCCCGAGAGCATCGAGTGATTGTAGTAGTACTTTCCGATCCCCTCGCGGTTGGCGAAGAAGCCGGTCTGGCGATCGATTCGCCCGCCCGAGGAGTCCATCAGATACAAGACAGGACGGCCGGTTTTCAGCGCCCGCTGTTGCATCCGGAGAAACTTCTCGACCCCTCTGGCGGCCATACTCCCACGCTTGACCGTGTAATCGTTCGCCATGAAGTGAACGTCCCGTCCCTCGAAGGTCGCCCCGCCCGTGATGAGACCGTCCGCTGGCAGCCGGTCGTCGGTCTCTTCGCCCGCACCGTCCGGATGCCAGTCGTCGAAGGCGGCGAATTTCCCGTCCTCGAAGAGGAACTCGTCGTTCTCACCGCCGAACCACAACTCGAGGCGATCCCGGACGAAGAGCTTGTCTTCCTCGGAGAGCTGCGCTCTGTATCGTTCGGGCCCGCCCTCGAGAATGTCTTCGATCTCATCGACGAGTCGCCGCTCCCGATCGGTCGGCTCGAATCTCTCGCGATCCGCGTTCTCGCTTTCCTCACCGGTTGCTGTCGGCGGCGCTGCCGACGATTCGCGCTCGCTCGCGGAGACGGCGGTCGGTTCGTCGTCGTCACCGAGGTACACCTCGACCGTCTCCTCGAGGTGTTCCGCCAGGGCAGCGGCGATCACCGATGCCTCCTCGTCCGTCGCCGTCGCCGTGATACGAACGTGCATACCTATTCGTGTGTGGAGATCGATAAAAAATCCAGCGTGCCTCCCCTTTTCGAACTGATCGTTCGATTCCCCGTCGAAGAGAGCCGTCCGCACCGAGACGGACACCGCGTCGACCTCACCGTGGGGCGAGGACCGGAGGGGTGTCAACGCGGCGGTGCGGACGAGTAGAGAGTGGATCGCTGTCCCCGTGGTCACCATCACGGAGACAACCGTTCTGATCGGGCTGGAGGGACGTACGTTCGCGTTCAGTCGTTCACGTGTTATTTATACTTACAGTATCACGCGGCGAAACGAGCCGCTCGAAGTGGATGTCCGCTCGTCGATGGCCGTGAGAACTATTGTTCGACGCCGACAACGATTGCATCGGTTATCGAACAGCGTCGCTCGTCTTTGGGACACAGTAGAGGCGCGGGCTGCGACGAGCGTCGGGGGAACGAAACGCGCGCCGGAGCCGAGATGAGGGGGATAACCGTAACACTTCAAAAAGGGGGAGTAGGAAAGACCACGGTCGCGATCAACCTGGCAGAACGACTCGCGACTCGAGACAACGACGTGCTTCTCGTCGACGTGGATCCACAGGGAAGCGCCACGGAGGGCGTCGGATGCGGGGACGCCTACACCGCAGAGAGGTCTCTCAGGCACGTCCTTGAGCGAACCGATCCGCTCGATCCGGGCGCGCTCTGTCGGCCGGTGGCGGGCGATACCCGGTTCGATCTCCTTCCGTCGAACGCGGAACTGCAGCACGTGAGTCGCCGGATTTACGGCGATGACAGCGGTGAGCTGTTGTTTTACCGGCGAATCGTCAAGCCACTCGCAGACGAGTACGACTGGGTCGTCTTCGATGCGCCGCCGACGATCGGACCGCTTTCGAACGCCGCGTTGATCGCGACGCGACAGGTTGTTCTCCCGCTTCAGCTATCCAAACCGAGTGCGGATGCGCTGATCCGAACCGTCACGAACCAGTTGTTTTCGCTCAACGACCGCCTCTCCGATCCGATCGATATCCTCTCGATCGTTCCGAACCGGGTCAAAGGCGATAACGAGGAGAAACGCGTCCTCGAGGCGATCGAGGACAGCCAGTTCGAGCCGTATCTCCCGTCGTTTTCCCGCTCGGATCGCCTGGAAACATCACCTGGGCCCGGTATCCGAGAACGGATCGCGTTCCGTCGCGCGTACCGGGACGGCGTCCCGCTGTCGACGTACGATCCGAACGCGGACATGCTCGAGCGATTCGAGACGCTCGCGGCCATCGTCGAGAACCGATCGACCGAGTCGGTGTGAAGTACGAGCTATCCGTCTCCGTGGAACCGTCGACACCACTCCGTTCGAGGGATCGCAGCCCACTTACGGCCACCCCGAGAACGGGCGATCATGCAGATCAAAGACCGGGAGCGGATCGAGGGTGGACGCGAACGGGTCACGGTCGTCCCTGAGAGCGTCGACGACCTCTGGCACTTGCAGTACGTCCTCGAGCCCGGCGATCGCGTCGCGGGCGATACGACCCGACGGATTCAGCGCAACGACGAACAGATGCGCGATACCGGTGGCGAACGCGAACACATGTGGGTCGCAATCGCCGTCGACGACGTCGAGTTTCACAAATTCGCAAATCGGCTGCGCGTCGGGGGAGAAATCGTCGCGTGCTCGCGAGAAGATCAACTCGACTTTCACCACACGCTGAACGTCGAAGAACGCGACGAGCTCTCGATCGAGAAACAGTTCAAGCCGGATCAGGAGGCACGCCTCGAGGAAGCCGAGGAGGCGACCGAGAATCCGGACGTCGCTATCGCCACGGTCGAGGAGGGGCAGGCACACGTCCACACCGTCGCCCAGTACGGGACCGAAGAACGGGCGACGATCACCGGGCCGACAGGGAAAGGTGAGTACGCCCGCGAGCGCTCGGAGCTATTCAGCGAGCTCGGTGACGTCCTCAAACGGATGGACGTCGACGCGATCATCCTCGCCGGTCCCGGATTCACGAAACAGGACGCCAGGAAGTACCTCGAGAACAACGAGCCGGAGGTGGCGGCGCTCTTGACGATGGTCGACACGGCGAGCGTCGGTGACCGCGGCGTTCACGAGGTGCTCAAACGCGGTGCCGTTGCTGACGTCCAGCAGGAAACGCGAATCGAGAGCGAGGCCGAGTACATCGACGAGCTCACCAGGCGCATAGCGGAGGGCGCAAAGGCGGCCTACGGCCCCGAACAGGTCGAACAGGCCGCAGAGTTCGGTGCGATAGAACGCCTGCTCGTTCTGGACGACCGACTCCGCAAGGAACGCGGTCCCGACGGCGAGTGGAGCGTCGACGTCGACGAAATCGTCAGAACGACCGAACAGAAAGGCGGCGAGGTAACCGTCTTCTCGAGCGAGTTTCCACCCGGCCAGCAGCTCTCGAACCTCGGCGGAGTCGCGGCGCTGTTGCGCTACCGACTCGAATGAGTTCGTTGATTCCGTGGTCTGGGCTGCTCTGGGCGCTCGCGGTACTGACGTACGGTTTCGGTGACTTCCTCACGACGATTCGAGGGCTACAGCGCGATGGCATCGAAGAGCGACAGTCCGGGGCGCGGATCGTCCTGGGCGAACCGCCCTCCATGTGGCGGTTCGGTCTCTTCAAGGGGCTTCTTTTGACCGTCTTTTTCGTCGGCTACGTCCTGCTCGAGGGATATCGGTTCAGGATCGCGATTCCCGCTGGGATCGCCGTGATCGGATCGTACGCCGTCTTGAACAACGGACGGGTGCTTCTCGACGGGTCGGACTGATTCGACGACGGGATCGACCAGTACGGTGGTGGAGGGAAAGACTCGCCTGCGTTGGCATCTGTCTCTCACTGAGACGGATATTACACCCACCTGTCATCTTACGGGAACGGTACTGGGAAGTCTCCAATCGAACCCTTGTTTCGACAGTCACTGACGTTCACCATCGCGCTCAATGAGTATCGGCTCCCACTCGGAGGAATAGATACATTAATTGGAGGACTGATACGTTATTCGTAGTGTTGCATGGCGAACAGAGATGATGTCACGAGAGAGTTAGCGAGATGTACGGAATGTGGATCGGTGTATGCAGCGCGACAGTGGCCGGGCGGTACTATCCAGCCCATCGGAGCGGGCAACTGCGATTGTGGATCTACGAACTTCGTTCTCGTCACCGACGCCGGTGAGGACCCCTCCACAGGGGGAGTCAACGCGGAGTAGTCAGTAGATCAGCTCGTCGTCGTTTTCGACCATGTACAGCGTTCGTGCGGCGATATTGACCGCGTGATCCCCGACGCGCTCAAGATCCCGAATCGTCAACAGAAGCCGCGACACGTCCTGTAGGATCAACTCGACTTCGTCGGGAGAGTCGAGTTCGCGCTCGATCAGGTCGCGAACGACGATGCTGCTGGCTCGCTCTGCAAAGTTGTCGACGTCGTCGTCGTCGACTGCGAGCCTCCGGCACGCGTCGACGTCCTCGCGTTCGTACGCACTCATCGCCTCGGACACCATCTCGAGTGTCATCTCGCCCATCGCCTGAACGTCGACGTCCGGAAAGAGGTCCCGCTCCGCTTCGAGCGTGTACTCTCCGAGGTTGACCGCGAGATCACCGATCCGCTCTAAATCGGTGATGATCTTGAACGACGCGGCGATGAACCGAAGATCGCTCGCGACGGGTTGCTGGAGTGCGAGTAGATCGATACAGTCCTGCTCCAGATCGAGGTACATCCGGTTGATTTCGCCGTCGCCGGTGATGACCTCGTTGGCCAGATCGTCGTCCTTTTGCTCGAGAGCGTCGAGTCCCATGCGGAGTCGCTCGAGGACGACTTCGCTCATGTAGAGGATGTCCTCGCGTAGCTCCGCGAGTTTGTCCTGATACGATTGTCGAGCCATAGTTCAGCCACCCGTGCGTGCGGGGATATAGTTTTTGCACCCCGCTGTCTGAAACGGAACCTTGTACCCCGGCGTATGAATCAGAACCGGGAGTTCGACCCACCTATCCGAAGTTTTCGATCAGCGCGTCGTCGGCGTCACCGCCGGCCCCATCGATCACGTCGGCAACGAACGTGACGAAGTCGTCGAACCCGAACGCGTAGAGCCGTCCCTCCTCGAGATGCGCCTCGAGTGCATCCGCTAGATCCCCGTCCGCGTCTTCTTCGAGAACGAGTACCGACGCCCCATCGTCTGCAAGCGCCTCGAGGCGGTCGAGGTGTGCTGGCTCGTCGTCCTGATAAATGACGACGGCGGCGTGGCTGGCCTCTCGAGCGGCTTCTGCGATCGAAATCGCGGGGCCAACGCCCGGTCCTCCCGCCACGGCGACGACGTCTTCGTCGCGTTCGTAGGTGATCGTCCCGAACGGACCCTCGAGGTGAACCGTCTCGCCACCATCGAGGTCGGCAAGCCACGGCGAGAGATCGCCGTCCGGGTCGATTCCGACCGTGATCTCGAAGCTGTCGGTCACCGACGGCGACGACAGCGTGTAGTGTCGACTGATCTCTTCACCCGTGGGTGCGGCCCGGAGCAACACGAACTGACCGGGCGCGGCCGCGAACTCCTCGGGCGTCTCGAGTTCGATTGCGATCGTATCCGGGCCGACGTCCGCTACTGACTCGACGGTGACTGGCGTCCCCTCCATATCAGCGGGTTTGTGGCCGGACTGAAAAGGGGTTTCGTTCCCGGCGACGGTTCCACTGAACGGGCGATTCGACGACGGGCGCTTCGACCGGGCCGATACGGTGCTCTCTCGAACCGTTATCGTTCGATCGATGATCCGGGGTCGTCGGCGAGTGCGTGGAATCGGGGCGATCGAACAGGGAGTCGCCTACGAACCGCTATCCTCTTTGTGATTTCTGTTCGAAGATGAGTGTATTTTGGTCGAAGCGGAGAGGTGGAACCTCTCGCTCGGTATCTCGAGTTACGGTATACGGTTCATAACTATAAACCAAACTCACATTCAGTTGGAAACCAGTTAGCTAGCACGACGGTATCTCGATTGGGGTTTCAGAAGCCTTTTCATTTACTGGGGGCAAGTTCGCCATAACATGGCTGAGGATCTCAACTGGGCGATCGGAGGCGAAGCCGGAGACGGTATCGACTCCACTGGAAAGATTTTCGCTCAGGCACTTTCCCGGGCCGGACGGCACGTATTCACCTCGAAAGATTTCGCCTCACGAATCCGCGGTGGATACACCGCCTACAAGATTCGTACTTCCGTCGACGACGTTCAAAGCGTTGTCGACAGGCTCGATATTCTGGTCGCACTCACCCAGCGGACGATCGACGAAAACCTGGACGAACTCCACGAAGGAAGCGCAGTCATCTACGACGGCGAACGGTCCTGGGAGGCCGACGTCCCGGACGAGGTGACTGCCGTCGACGTTCCGCTCAAGTCGCTTGCCGAAGACGCGGGCGGTGCGATCATGCGAAACGTCGTCGCCCTCGGTGCCGCGTGTGAAATCACCGGTTTCGACGTCGGATATCTGGACGAGTCGCTCGAGAAGCGATTCGGCGGCAAAGGCTCGAAGATCGTCGAGAACAACAAGGATGCGGCCCGACTGGGCCAGGAGTACGTCCAGGAGAACTACGATCTCTCGCATCTGGGCTACGACCTCGAGACGACGGACAACGATTACGTCCTGTTGAACGGCGACGAGGCGATCGGAATGGGCGCACTTGCGGCCGGCTGTCGCTTCTACGCCGGGTATCCGATCACGCCTGCGACGAACGTCATGGAGTACCTGACGGGACGGATCGAGGAGTACGGCGGGCACGTCGTTCAGGCGGAAGACGAACTCTCCGCGATCAATATGGCCCTGGGCGGGGCTCGAGCGGGTGCACGCTCGATGACGGCGACTTCCGGGCCGGGTATCGACCTGATGACCGAAACGTTCGGACTCGTTGCTACCAGCGAGACGCCGCTCGTTATCGTCGACGTCATGCGCTCCGGTCCCTCGACCGGGATGCCGACGAAACAGGAGCAGGGTGACCTGAACATGACGCTCTACGGCGGTCACGGCGAGATTCCACGCTTCGTCGTCGCACCGACGACGATCGCTGAGTGTTTCTGGAAGACCGTCGAGGCGTTCAACTACGCCGAGAAGTATCAGACGCCGGTGTACGTCGTCTCGGACCTCGCGCTTGCAGTAACCGAACAGACGTTCCCACCGGAAGCCTTCGATATGGACGAGGTCGAAATCGACCGCGGGAAGCTCGTCGACGAAGACGAGGTTGACGAGTGGCTCGACGCGCAGGATCGGTTCCGCGCTCACGCCGTCACCGACGACGGAATCAGCCCGCGTGCGATTCCCGGGACGACCGACGGCGCACACATGTCCACCGGCCTCGAGCACGACGAACTCGGCCGTCGAACCGAGGACGAGGGCGAACGCGTCAGACAGGTCGACAAGCGAAACCGCAAGGTCGAAACGGCCAAAAACGAGGAGAACTGGGACTACCGCGAGTTCGGAGATCCGGACGCGGACAACCTCGTCATCTCGTGGGGGTCGAACGAGGGTGCGCTGGTCGAAGCGCTCGACTACCTAGAGGAGGACGGCATCGACGTGCGCGTGATCTCGGTTCCGTACATCTTCCCGCGACCGGATCTCACCGGTGAGATCGAGGCGGCCGACGAGACGATCGTCGTCGAGTGTAACGCGACCGGCCAGTTCGCAGACGTGATCGAACACGACGTCCTTACCCGCGTGAAACGCATCAACAAGTATACCGGCGTCCGCTTCAAAGCGGACGAACTCGCGACAGAGATTACCGACAAACTCTCCGAAGAGGTGCCAGCACAATGAGCTCCGACGTCAGATTCACCGACTTCAAGTCCGACAAACAGCCGACCTGGTGTCCCGGATGCGGCGATTTCGGGACGATGAACGGGATGATGAAAGGCCTCGCTGAAACCGGCAACGATCCCGACAATACGTTCGTCGTCGCCGGCATCGGCTGTTCCGGGAAGATCGGGACCTACATGCACAGCTACGCCCTTCACGGGGTCCACGGCCGCGCGCTTCCCGTCGGAACCGGCGTCAAGATGGCCCGACCCGATCTCGAGGTTATGGTCGCCGGTGGTGACGGTGACGGTTACTCGATCGGTGCCGGTCATTTCGTCCACGCCGTTCGACGGAACGTCGATATGACGTACGTGGTCATGGACAACCGGATTTACGGCCTGACGAAAGGACAGGCGTCCCCGACCTCGCGCTCGGACTTCGAGACGTCGACGACTCCCGAGGGGCCGAAGCAACCTCCGGTCAATCCGCTCGCGCTTGCACTCGCATCGGGTGCGTCGTTCATCGCACAGTCGTTCAGCTCCGACGCGCTTCGTCACCAGGAGATTATTCAGGAGGCCATCGAGCACGACGGGTTCGGCTTCGTCAACGTCTTCAGTCCGTGCGTGACGTTCAACGATGTCGACACCTACGACTACTTCCGCGACAGCCTCGCAGACCTCGAGGAAGAAGGTCACGATCCGACGGACTACGAGGCCGCAAAGGAGGTCATCCTCGACGGTGAAAAGGAGTATCAGGGAGTCATGTATCAGGACGAAAACTCCGTTCCGTACCACGAACAACACGGCGTCACCGAGGACATGTCCGACATTCCGGACGGCGCACCCGAGGACGCGATGGACCTCGTTCGCGAGTTCTACTGAAACCCCTCGATCTGGCGACTGTTTTTCGTTCGACTACCTCTCGAGTCACCACCGTCATACGAGACCGAATACCTGTGGTCGAGCGGCATTCGGTGACGGACGCCGAATCAGACCGGGTGCTCGGCGGACTCCATCAGTAGCTCGACGTTTGCTGACTCCTCGGCGAGCAGTTCCGGGTGGGTACCAAGCAAGACGATCGAGTCGTCATTGTGGCGGAACGACGTCAGTGCGAGTTCGACCGCGATCGTTTCTCCGCCCTCCCGAGTCTCCCCGGTGAACCGATCTACGTCACGACCTTCGCCCAGGGTTTCGAGCGAAAACGAGTCCTTGTGCTGGATGTCGTCGACGTCGACGTTCGCCTGACCGACGAACTCCTCGAGCAACTCCTCGTTGCTCATATCCTCGAGCGGGTTGAACGATCGTCCCATCACCTCCATTCCGGGAACTGAGACGGCCACGAAGGAGTTCGCATCGTGTTCGATGCCCTCGATCGTACGCGTTTTCGTGTACGTCGAAAGCCACAGCGTCGCCCGGACCTCACGCTCGAGGCCGCCGACTTCGACCGTTTCCTCGATCGTTTCCTCGTCGACCTCGGCTTCGTTGTATCCCGTCTCCGAAAGCGCAGACTCACTGGGAGCGACGCGTCCGGCCTCGAACTCGAGGGGGCCGTCTCCGAGAACGAAATCCAGACAGCCGGCCGTTACCGCGAGCGTTCCAGTCGCTCCAGCGGCAAGTATCGATCGTCGAGCGAATGGCATTACCGAAGACTGGTAAACCAGGTTGTTATTCGTTTCGGCCAGGTGATCACGCACGGACAGATCTCGACGGTCGCTGATCGTCGTCTCGGTTCCGCCGATGCTCGGAGAACCGTCGTCGGGTGACACATCAAGAGTTATCGGGTTCGGTCGCGCCCGTTCAGGCATGACGGAGTTTTCCCACCGCGTCGAGCAGGTTTCGATCAGCGGCATTCGTAAAGTGTTCGAAGCCGCCGGCGAGGACGCGATCAACCTCGGGATCGGACAACCGGATTTCCCGACGCCCGAACACGCTTGCCAGGGAGCGATCGACGCGATCGAGAACGGTCGAACTGACGCCTACACGTCAAATAAAGGAACGCACAGCCTTCGGGAGGCGATTGCGACCAAGTACGACCGCGAGTATGGACTCGAGATCGACCCCGAAGACGCGATCGCCACGTCGGGTGGAAGCGAGGCGTTACACCTCGTTCTCGAGGCCCACGTCGATCCGGGACAGGAGGTGATATTTCCCGATCCAGGGTTCGTCTCCTACGACGCGCTGACGAGAATTGCCGACGGTACGCCGAAGCCGGTGTCGCTCCGGGAGGATCTCACGCTAGATCCGGCGGCGGTCGAAGCGGCGATCACGGACGAAACCGCCGTCTTCGTGGTCAACAGTCCCGCGAACCCGACGGGCGCGGTCCAGAGCGAGGCGGACATGCGGGAATTCGCCCGCATCGCGGACGAGTACGACGTACTCTGTCTCTCCGATGAGGTCTACGAACACATCGTCTTCGAGGGCGACCACCGCTCCCCGCTCGAGTTCTCCCGAACCGACAACGTGGTCGTCGTCAGCGCCTGCTCGAAGACCTACTCGATGACCGGCTGGCGACTCGGCTGGGTCGTCGGCTCCACCCGTCGAATCGAACGCATGCTTCGGGTCCACCAGTACGCTCAAGCGTGTGCCTCCGCACCCGCACAGTACGCCGCCGAAGCGGCGCTCACTGGACCGCAAGAGCCGGTCGACGAGATGGTCGCCGCCTTCGAGCGTCGGCGCGATGTCGTTCTCGACGGACTCGAGGACGCCGGACTCGAGGTGCCGACGCCACAGGGTGCGTTCTACGTCATGCCGAAGGTTCCGGAGGGATGGTGTGAGGAGGTACTCGACCGCGACGTGATCGTCGTCCCCGGAGACGCCTTCGGAGCCAACGGCGAGGGATACGCCCGAATCTCGTACGCGACCGGTATCGCGGAGCTGAAAGGCGCACTCGAGATCATCGACGACGCGACAGCAGCTGTCAAGTAAGACACCCGGTTCCTGGATACACATTCTTATCCCCAACCGTGCCGTGATCTCCGAACGAGATGCGAGCTGTCCACCTACACGAACAAGGCGATCCTGACGTACTGCAGGTCGAAAATATCGATCGACCGGAGCCGGCAGACGACGAGATCCTGGTCGAGGTGGCTGCCGCGGGCGTCAACCCCGTCGACACCTACTTCCGAGACGGTTCTTACGAACCCGCTGAGGTTCCCTTTACACCTGGCGTCGACCTCGCCGGTGTCGTCGCGGAAACCGGAGAGAGCGTAACGGAGTTCGACGACGGCGATCGAGTCTACGGAACCGGTATCGGAAACGGAACCTTTCAGGGAGCGTACGCCGAGTACGCGACGGTTCCGGTCGATCGTGTCGTCTCACTCCCCGACGGAGTCGACCTCGTCGATGCGGGTGCGGCCGGCGTCGCAGCCGTTACCGCCTGGCGTGCACTCATCGACCACGGCGACCTCGAGCCGGCCGAGTACTGTCTCGTCCACGGCGGTTCGGGAGGCGTCGGCCACGCCGCCGTCCAGATCGGTGCCGCGGTCAGCGCTCGAGTCATCACGACGGCTGCACCGGAGTACCACGACGAGCTTCGGAACCTCGGCGCAACGGCGGTCCTCGATTACGTGCGCGACGATCTCGAGGACGCGGTTCTCGAGGCGAGCGACGGCGGCGTCGACGTAATCCTCGACCATCGTCTCGACGACTACCTGCAGTTCGATGCGGACGTCGCCGCCAAGAACGCTCGCGTCGTCGGCATCGGTGAGAACAGTCCGGACCCGGCGTTTTCGAACGACGGGACCGCTCGCTCGAAGGACGTTACCTACACATTTATGAGCATGTTCAACGCGCCCGATCTGCGCGTGCCGCTCCGTGGGACCGCCCACCTCATGGACGCCGGTGAGCTGTCGATCGAACTGGCCCGACGCTACGACCTGGACGAAGCCGGGGAGGCACAGCGAGCGGTGATGGAAGACAGCGTCTTTGGAAAACTAGTTATCGAGCCCTGAGATGGACGAGAGCCACGACTGTTCGTTCCTGGGAGAAGTCGGCCTCGAGGACGACCAGTACTCGTTCGCGGCGGGCCGACGCGACTCATACGGTTTACTGTAAATCATTGCCGACGCACCCGCCGCCCGGGTCGCGGGTGCGCCGGTAAATCGTTACAGTAATCCGTATCACACGCCGCCGACTTCGGAACGGAACACCGCGGAGACGGCGTCAGACCGGATGCGGTGGTCTGGCCCGAATCCGCCGGCGACGTCTCCGCCGTCCTCTCGGCGGCGACCGACCACCGCGTTCCGGTCACCCCGTATGCGGCCGGGACGGGGCTGGAAGGCAGTGCAGTCCCGAGATACGGGGGTATCAGTCTGGATCTCACCCGGATGGATGCGATCTTCGACTATCGCCCGGACGATTTCCAGATCGACGTCGGACCCGGACTCATCGGGAAAGCCGTCGACGAGTACGTCGCTGCCGATGGACTGTTCTTTCCGCTGCTGCCATCGTCGGGCGATATCTCGACGATCGGTGGTATGATCGCGACCGATGCGAGTGGCATGCAAACCGTCAGGTACGGCGAGGTTGCTGACTGGGTGATCGGACTCGAGGACCGAAGCCCTGGCAAGGACGGTGGGCGGTAGCGATCAAAAGCAACTCGGGTCGCACTCCGAGCCGTCCCGCCACGTCGCACCATCGAAGTTCACGTCGGAAATCGTCGCCCCGCTCAAGTTCGCGTTTTCGAGCGTTGCATCTCTCAGATCGGCACCGGTTAGATCGGCGGTCGTGAGGTCCGAGTTCGAGAGATCCGCACCCGAGAGCGTCGTTTGGGAGAGATCCGCACCCGAGAGATCGGTCCCGGAGAAATCGGTGTTCGAGAGATCTTCGCCGGAGAGATCGATCTCCGGAAGCGCCACACCGCTCGCGATCGTCCCGGTCAGAGTGACGTTTTCGATGGTTGCGTCCTCGAGTATCGTCCCGGAGAGATCGGCTCCGCTGAGGTCCGTCCCGGTGAGAAGCGCCTCGGAGAGGTCGACGCCGGAGAGTTCGGCGTCCGACAGGTCCGCATCCGAAAGGTCCGACGACGAGAGAGTTCCGTCAGCGAGGATGACTCCGGAGAGGTCGTCGTTCGAGAAGTCTCGACCGGGAAGGTCGGCCCCCGAAAAATCGGTTCCCGAAAGCTCCGCTGCGGCGAGTTCGCTGACCAGAATGTCCGCGTCCCTGATATCCGCATCAGAGAGATCCGCACCCGAGAGATCCGCGAGGAAGAAGTTCGCTTCCCTGAGATTCGCGCCGGAGAGATCCGCGTCCGAGAGGTCGGCTTCGGTAAAGTCCGCACCGCGGAGTTCACACCCGCTCAGGTCAGCGCCAGCGAGATCGGCTTCCGGCTCGATCGTGTAGCCGTTACACGCTCTCGTTTCACGGTCCCCGCGTGCCAGACAGCCTGCGAGCCCTGTGATCGCTCCGGCCGTCCCGATCGCACCGAGACGCTCGAGTAGCTTTCGTCTGGACGCACACGCTTTCGAATTCGGACTGAAGCGATCGAATTGCATGATCTGGAGGGCAGTGGTCGACTCCCACTTCGATGTGAATACTGAAGCCATCTCCCAAATCAGTTGCGGTCGACGATACGGACGAGCCCGACGATCGGAATCCGTGACAGCCGTTCCGTAGCGAGTAACGTTTCCGTTTCGTGGAAAATATCGCGATTAACCCGTGTCAGACTCGTGGTGAGTCTCGGGGATGGGATATATACATCAGCTCGTCATCACACTGCGTATGTCCCTGGTTCGACATGGCTCGGGCCTCGAGGCGAACGTACGGGCGTTCTGGTCCCAGGTCCACCCCGTTTTTATGCTGCCCCCACTTGCCGCGTCGCTGTTCGGGGCGCTCCTCGCAACCACTATCGATCCGACGCTCGCCGCTGTTCACGTCACCGCGATGTTCGCCGCGGTCTATACGGCACACGTCAAGGACGGATACGTCGACTTCCACGTCAGGGACGAAGACGACGATCATCCGCTCACGGTGGGCGGGTGTCGGATCGGGATCGCAGCTTCGACGACGATCTTCGTCGGCTGTTGTCTCCTCCTCGTCGTTCTCGCAAACCCGTTGGCAGTTGGACTCACCGTTCCGACGTGGCTGATCGCGTTCTTTCACGCCCCCCAGCTCGATACCAACCCGCTCACTGCGACGACGGGATACCCGATCGGAATCGCGCTCGCGATTCTCGGCGGCTACGCGACTCAGACCGGGACGCTTTCGGCGGTCGTGGTCGGATTCGCCCTCGTCTTTCTGTTCTTGCTTTCCGGGATCAAGGTGATCGACGACGCCCAGGATTACGAGTACGATCGCTCGATAGCCAAACGGACCGTCGCCGTCGTTGTCGGCCCCCGTCGAGCCTACTCCATCGCGTACGGGCTGATACTGACTGCGCTGTTCGGCGTCGCTGCACTGGCCGTTGTCCGCGTGTTCCCCCCGGGTGCGGTCCTCGCCGCGCTCGCGTTTGCCGCAGTTGCCGTCGTTGCCCGCCAAGCCGATCCGGAGATCGCAACCATGTTGCTCATTCGCGGTTCGTACGTCTTTCTGGCGGTGCTCGTCGCGGCCGTCTGGTTCGAGCCGCTTGCGGCGCTCGGATGAATCGCTCGAGCTGTCCGCTCACGTTCAAAAGACGCCAAGTAGCCAGAGCAGCCACGACGCCAGGCTCGTGAGACCGAACGCGGCGAACAACAGGCCGAACCATCGTCTGGTCATCATCGTCGTCAGTCTGTATCCGCTGTAGGCCGCGAGGATTCCGACGATCGGAATCACGACCGAAACGGCCGCCGAAATGATCGCGCTCCACAGGTGGATCACGTTCTCTTCGCGGACGTACTCGATGTCATCCATCAGCGTCGGTGTCGGTTCGCTCATCTCTTACCTTGGCGTAAGTAGTCGACCACAATAAACTGACCGGTCAGTCAGCTTCGATCTGTGCCATCCCCTGAGTTACAGCGTTCGAGGCCGCTTTCGGATTGGCCTGCGTCGTCGACGATCGTTCGCTCGAGTAGTTGGTCGTCGCTCTCGAGACCGGGCCCGCAGCCATCTCGACCCTGCGTACGGTACACGTTCACAAAGGAATGCCGTGGCGGTTCGCCCGGTGATTACTGCTATGTATGAAACAGGATGGAAAATATTAAGCGTCGGTATAGCCTAGCCGGACCTACGATGACTGAGTACGTTTCGACCACACCGGGGCTCTTTCCGCTCCCCGACTGGGCGAAAGACGACCTTTCGGATCTCAAGGGCCACCAGAAACACGACCTCATCACTGGGGACGAAGACGACGCGATCACGGCCGTCTACGAGGACGCCCGCGAGGAGGTACTCGACCGACAACGGGAGGCCGGCCTCGATCGAATCGCTGAGGGACAGCTTCGCTGGGACGACATGCTCGCCCACCCGCTCGCCGTCCACGATTCCGTCGAGACGGAGGGAATCGTCCGCTACTACGACAACAACAACTTCTATCGGGACCCGGTCGTTACCGGCGATCTCACGTTCTCCGGCGACGTCGCCTCGGAGCTCGAGACGACCGCCGAGTTGACGGACGGAGACGCTTTGCAGGCGGTTCTTCCGGGGCCCTACTCCCTTTCGGATCTGGCCACCGACGAGCACTACGGCGACGAAGCCGAGTTTCTCGGTGCCGTGGCCGACTTCCTCGCGGGCGAGGTCGATGCGTTCCCCGACGTCGAGACGCTGTTCTTGCTCGAGCCATCGCTCGTCGAGAACGCCCCCGACGACGGTCAGGACGAACGGGCCAGTGAGGCGATCGATCGGGTCGCAAACGCGACCGACGCCGACGTCGTCGTCCAGCCCTACTGGGGCGCACTCTCGGAGAAGGCGTACGCCCACCTGCTCGATGCCGATATCGACGCGGTCGGTTTCGACTTCGTTGCCGACCAGGACGACAACGTCTACAACATCCAGGAGTACGGCGCGACGGACGACGTCTCGCTCGGTCTCGCTGATGGACAGAGCACGCTCGTCGAGGATCCCGAAGCGATCCGGGACCGCGTCGACTGGGTCTTCGATCAGATTCCAGTTTCCGAGTTCGAGACGGTGTACCTGACGACGAACACGGAGACGTTCTACCTACCCTACGCGAAGTTCGAGGAGAAACTCGCCGTCCTCGCAGAAGCCGCGGAGCTCGCGGAGGTGAAAGCAGCATGACCACGAACGAGAACAAAGACCAGTTCCGACCGGACGATCACGAGAACGATCACTTCCTGCTGACGACCGTCGTCGGCAGCTATCCGAAGCCGAAGTGGCTCAACCGCGCAAAAGAGCTCTACCAGGACCCCGATCACGACTTCGACGATGACGACTATCAGGAAGCCAAAGACGACGCGGCTCGCCTGATCACGAACGAACACGAACGCGCCGGCCTGGACGTCGTCGTCGACGGAGAGATGCGGCGCAACGAGATGGTCGAGTTCTTCGCCCACCGAATCGAGGGCTACGAGTTCAACGGCCCGGTCAAAGTCTGGGGACACAACTACTTCGACAAACCGAGCGTCGTCAGCGACGTCGAGTACGACGAAAGCTGGCTCGTCGACGAGTACGAGTTCACCGCCGCCGCGACCGATCGCCCGGTCAAGGTGCCCATCACGGGACCGTACACGCTCGCGAGCTGGTCGTTCAACGAAGCCTACGAGGACGATGCCGAACTCGCATACGACCTCGCGGACCTCGTCAACGAGGAGATCGAAAAGCTCGTCGAGGCCGGCGCTCGCTACATCCAGATCGACGAACCCGCGCTCGCGACCACGCCGGACGATCACGCCATCGTCGGCGAAGCGCTCGAGCACATCGTCGCGGACATCCCCGAGGACGTCAGGATCGGCCTCCACGTTTGTTACGGCGACTACTCCCGGATCTACCCCGAGATACTCGAGTTCCCCGTCGACGAGTTCGATCTCGAACTCGCCAACGGCGACTACGACCAGCTCGACGTCTTCAAAGACCCCGAGTTCACGAAAGACCTCGCGCTCGGCGTCACCGACGTCCACGTCGGCGAGGCCGAATCGGTCGAGCAGATCGAGCGAAACATCCTGAAAGGACTCGAGGTCGTCCCGCCGGAACAGCTGGTTCTCTCGCCGGACTGTGGCGTCAAGCTCCTGGACCGCGAGGTCGCCTACGGCAAGATGGCGAACATGGTCGAGGCCGCCCGCAACGTCGAGGCGAAACTCGACGCCGGCGAAATCGACGTCGAGCGCGGTGCGCCGACGCCGGCCGACGACTGATCCCGACACGATCGAGTCGACGAGAGGACCAGGCTCGAATCGGAGAGGACGCGACTCGAGTTAACGAAAGAGTGCGACTCGAGCCGGCGGGAAAATACCAGAGCACGCGACGTCGCGATCGCGAGCCCCGACACGACGCGACCGATCACGGGAACCTGAGAGATGAGCAACGATATCCTCGTCGCCGGCGAAGCGCTCGTCGACTTCATTCCCGTTCGGCCCGGACCGATCTCGGCGGTCGAGGGCTTTCGTCGTCGGGCCGGCGGTGCGCCGGCGAACGTCGCCGTCGGACTCGACGCACTCGCGGAGATAGTCGTTCATTGGCCGTGAATATTCGTTCCCGGACCGATCTCGGCGGTGTCGGCCGGGACTCAAGGGATTCGACGAGTCGTTTCGTTCCTCACGTACCTTTTCGACCGCGGTGGCGTGCGCTGTTGAGGGGGCGAGTGACGACGAGACGGCTCCACGAGCGTACACGAAATCTTCAAGAATCCGTGAGCAGACAGCGCTGTGTGCCGGCAAGGAGAAACCTAACTGGAAAGACACGATTACTTTCAACTGTAATGATAGTACAATTCTCCCGCCGAACCTCTCCGAAAGGCCAGTCCCGGCGTACGACTCGTTCGATGTGACGCGAGGGTAGTCAGTCGGTGTAGACGGTCAGTGACGGAAAGTATGTCTCGAAGAATCCACCGTGGAAATTGACCAACGCGTCCGCGTCTACGGTTCCATGTCCACCGATGAGGTAATCCGCGGCGATATGCTGACGCTGTGTGAGACTTTCATCACACACTTCACAGAAGATTGTCTATTTCACCCCACACATTGGGCACAGAAGCCAATCCGTCCGTCGAGTCGTGTCCTGCTGGAAGCGTTCCTCGCTCGAAACAACGCCGCTCGTGATGGTTCGATGAGTTGAGCAGTGAGATTTTCGAGAAATTAATTGATTCCGACACAGTAACGAAACTCAGTGTATACACAATAGTTCTTAACAGAATGATTATATATTTAACGTTAACTAAAGTGTTAATTTCCAAAACTGAAGAGGGGAAGGTAAATTGGAAGCAGTATGATCAGCAGGCAGAGGGTAAAAATATATCATGTCCAATTGTAATTGCGATTCACTCAGTTGTTGGTAACACCCGACGGGCACTGTCTAGTTCAGGACCTCCTCAGCTGGCGTTCGGCCATTGAGCGCTTGATTCGGTCGATCGTGGTTATAGTGGTGTCTGAAGCGTCTGAGCCAGCGTCTTGCGCTGGCCGGACTGCCCCGCCAGAAGGAGTGAAAGCGGTCGATCCGCATTGAGACGGTCTGAAACCACTTTTCGACGTGGTTTCGGTCGCTGTAGTTGGGGTGACCGCTCAATTCGTGGCGCGCGAGGGCAGTCAGATAGCCGCCAGCATCGACGAGAAACTCTGTCTCGTCGAGATCGTATTTCTCGGTGAGCCGATGCAGGAACGCCGCCGCGGGGTCAGTCCCGCGGCGTTGACAAGACGCTACGCGTCTCGTTCGCACACCAGAACGCTCGCGTTCTGGGGACGGCTGAAGACGTCGATTTCGAGCAGTAGCTTCGATTCCGTGTCGATCGCGGCGTACAGCCACTTTTTCTCACCGTTAACCTCGATCTGTTTCTCATCGACCGCGACCCGCGACGGCGTCGCCGTCGGCGGGTCGCTCTGGGCCTCCGACAGCTTGTGCGTCCAGTTCCAGATTGCACCGTGAGAACGCTCAATACCGAGTAATTCGAGGACCGCGACGACTTCTCGAACCGACAATCCCATCGAATGCAGGCGCACCCCGAACACCCTGACGGGTGTCGGGTGCGCTCGTTCTCCCAAACCTCACCACAATCCACGTTCAAGGTTTCTCTGAGCAGGTCGGCGAGTTGCATGAGCACTTCTCGCCACCACCTGCTCGCTTCTCAAACCCTCATCTACACAGTGCCGGGCAATTTAATTTATAAATATATTATGAATACTTAATAGAATTAAGAATATATTAAGAGTGTATTTATCGGCATATTCAATACGTAGCAACTCTCCTTTCGGCGATTGTTCGTGGGAGACAGCACCGAAAGGAAATGGGTGTGATGCCGAGTGGCAGGCCTCAACAACAGATACTCGGACCAAACTCCGTACGCTCTACCCTGCCTCAAATAACGTTTGAACTAGACAACTTCCGATACACCACTAAACAACATAGATCAATATAGAAAAATTTATATAATAGAGAGTAGAATATAGTAATATGGCCGAGACTCGAATGAAAACTCATAAAATTGGATTGATTTTAATTTCCATATTAGGTTTATCATTCGTCGTTCTCAACCCTGGTGTTACTGTAATCATGCTAACTATATTGCTCCTCATAAATTTATACGCCATCAGTTTAGCAATTGGTATTTTGGATGAGATTAAAGATTTGCAATAGGACAGGATATAACTGAAGCATGTGCAAATAAGCTATTTCGGACGTTCTTGTGAAGAACATTGTTGCTGAGTCAGAGAACCGTTCAATCATTTTGAATGATATGACCGTGGTGAATCGCCATACGCCGTTGGATTT
This sequence comes from Natrarchaeobius halalkaliphilus, assembly GCF_003841485.1. Lineage (NCBI taxonomy): Archaea > Methanobacteriati > Methanobacteriota > Halobacteria > Halobacteriales > Natrialbaceae > Natrarchaeobius > Natrarchaeobius halalkaliphilus. The sequence continues at coordinate 301,900 of NZ_REFY01000003.1, forward strand.
GCCTAGCTCACGGCACGTTTGATGTTGTAGACAGCACACATCAGAACGATTTCACGGAATTCACGATACCCAGCTTCGCGCACGCACGTCGTCGCCGAGCGTGCGCTTGATCACCGAGAAGACGGTCTCAGATAACGCTCTCGGCGCCGGCCCGCACACGGTGTTCGCGACGCGAGGGTCGGACGGTTCGATCGCGGTCGCGGCGGAAGAATCGCCGTGGTCCGTGGCGGAGGCCGTCCAGACAGGAGCGATCTCGAGTCGATGCTCGAGTGAACGCCATCCGCATTGTCACTCGCCAAACTGTCGCTCGAACCGACGGAAGGAACCACTTAGTCGATGGCTGGTGTAGCCCGGTCCATGGAGATCGGTGTTCACACGCCACCGCTCGCGGACGAATCGCTCGAGGGCGCGCTCGCGTACCTCTCGGAATTCGGCGTCGACGCGATCGAACCGGGCGTCGGTGGCCACCCCGGCGACGACCACCTCGTTCGCCGGGAGTACCTGGACGACGAGCAGGCTCAGGCCGAACTGCGAGAGTTGCTCGAGACGTACGACGTTCGGATCAGCGCGCTCGCCATCCACAACAATCCGCTTCACCCCGACGACGACCGAGGCGATCGAGCGGACACCGAACTCCGCGAGGCGATCGAACTCGCGTCCCAACTCGAGGTCGGAACCGTCACCTGCTTTTCGGGGCTCCCGGCCGGCGGCCCGAACGACGAGGTTCCCAACTGGATCACGACACCCTGGCCGCCCGAGCACGCCGAGGCCCTCGCGTATCAGTGGAACGTCGCCCTCGAGTACTGGGACGACCTCGCGGCCCACGCGGCGGACCACGACGTCGACGTCGCGATCGAGATGCACCCCAACATGTTGGTCTACGAGCCCAGCGGGATGGCGCGGCTGCGCGAGGAGACCAACGATCGCATCGGCGCGAACTTCGATCCCTCCCACCTCTACTGGCAGGGCATCTCCGTCACGGACGCCATCCGGTTTCTCGGCGAGCGAAACGCGATCCACCACGTCCACGCCAAGGACACTCGGATATACGACGAACAGGCGCGCCTGAAGGGCGTCCTCGATACGACCGCCTACGACGACGAGCCGAACCGGTCGTGGCTGTTCCGATCGGTCGGTTACGGCCACGACGAGTCCCACTGGAAGGAAATCGTCTCGACGCTCCGGATAGTCGGCTACGACGACGTCCTGAGCATCGAACACGAAGACTCGCTGACGAGTTCGCGTGAGGGCCTCGAGAAGGCGATCGAACTGCTCGAGCGGGCAGTGTTCCGGACCGAGCCGGGCGAAGCGTACTGGGCGGAGTGAGCGCCGGCGGCCGCGTTCGCGCCGGTTCCCCGTGGTACTATGTCGGTCGCTGTTGGGAGTGTCTACGTATGACGCTGTCAGTCGGTGTCCTCGGCTACCGGTTCATGGGGAAAGCACACGCGAACGCGATGGCTCGGCTCCCGATGTTCTTTCCCGACGCTCCGGCCATCGATCGACACGTCCTAGTCGGCCGCGACGAGCGGGCGCTGTCGGAGGCCGCAGATCGACTCGGATTCGCCTCGATTTCGACGGACTGGGAAGCGGTCGTCGACGACGTCGACGTCTTCTACAATCTCGGTCCGAACCACGTCCACGCCGAGCCGTCGATCGCCGCCCTCGAGGCGGGGACGCCGGTGTTCTGCGAGAAGCCGCTCGCGCCGACGCTCGAGGAAGCAGAACGAATGATCGAGGCGTCGCGCGAGGCCGGCGACGACGTTCCCGCGGGCTGTGCGTTCAACTACCGGTTCGTCCCCGCGATCCGGTACGCGAAGGGACTGCTCGAGGCGGGCGAACTCGGCGAGATCCACCACGTTCGCGGGCGGTACCTGCAGGACTGGCTGGTCGACCCAGACGCGCCGTGGTCCTGGCGCAACGACAAGGAACTGGCGGGATCGGGCGCACTCGGTGATCTGGGTGCCCACACGATCGATCTCGTTCGTTTTCTCGTCGGGAGCGACGACCTCGCTGGCGAGATCGAACGCGTTAGCGGCCACCTTCAGACGTTCGTCGAGGAGCGGCCGGTGGAGGGGGCCGGAACATCAGCGGAGCCTCGAGCGACCGAAGACGACAAGGCCGTCGAGCGCGACGACACGCGCCCCGTGACCGTCGACGATGCCTACACCGCCCAGCTCGCGTTCGAAAGCGGTGCGATGGGAACGCTCGAGGCCTCCCGGTTCGCGACGGGACACAAGAACGATCACACGATCGAGATCCACGGCTCCGAGGGGAGCCTGCGATTCTCGCTCGAGCGCATGAACGAACTCGAGGTACTGCGTGGCGACGCTCGAGGCTACGAGACGGTGCTGGTTACCGACGAGGACGATCCCTACGTCGACCACTGGTGGCCACCCGGCCACGTCCTCGGCTGGGAGCACACGTTCGTCCACGAGAACTACGAGTTCCTCTCTGCGGTGGCGAACGGAACGTCGTTCGAGCCGAGCTTTGAGGACGGCCTCGCCGCCCAACGCGTCCTCGCGGCGATCGAAACCAGCGACGAGCGTCGAACGTGGGTCGCGCCGGACGAATCGTCGTAGCTCCAGCTGTCAGGACGACTCGAGTCTGGTCACGGTGTGGATCTCGTCGTAGCGGACGCTGCCCTCGGTCAGGGGCTGTCCGTCGAGTTCGAGATATCCCGGATCGATGCCGGTGACTTCGCCCGTAATCGTCGGGCTATCGCTGCCGGTCCGCTCGGCCTCGCGTATCTCGACGGTGTCGCCAACGTCGACGTGCTCTTGAATCAGTTTCGCGGCTCGTTTCTGGTCGGCTTCCGGAGGAATCGTTAGTTCGGTCATCGTACGCCACCGGAGGGCCGCTACCCTCGTAATCGACGGCGCGTCAGGTGCCGGGCACTTTTGTGCGGTCCCGGTGATGGCGATCGACTGAACGGGATTAGGCCGGTAAAGAGAGGGTCGAATATAATTCGGAAGAGGATCGGGACTGAAACGTTTCGTATCAAGTAGAGTAACAAACTACTCCTCTCGATCCAGTACTGATTCCAGTCTGGAGTTCCGGTTCATAGTTGGAATATCGGATTCGATGAGTTTGGCACAGGCTTCGACGAAGTTGGTGTTTCCCATTCGTCCGCAGACTGTGTAGAGGTCATCATCAGTTTTGATGCAAATATCGATGACGTCGTGATTTTCGTGGCGGAAGAAGTTGCGCGTAGTTGCGACCCCGCCGATGATCAAGAAGATTGTAAAGATAACGATCACGTTCTGATCCGGTCCCGGGTCTGGATCAGCGAAGGCCAGTAAGTAAGCGAACGCAACCAGTACGAGTGTGAGAATACCGAAGAAGAACCCAAGGAAGCGGAATCGGTGAAGGGTCGTGTCTCGGTCGAATGTAACGTCGTTAATCTCGGAAATTGGAACGCTGATAGAGGACTCTTCATCATCTGTGGTGTACGTAATGGTGCTGTTATCCATACCGAACGTCCCGAGGTCATCGTCATCGATGACGTATTCATCTAGGTGAGCCTGACAAGTGAACTGCGACACTACTGATCTCGTGACTTTCAATCTATTTGATTTCTTTGGTGTCTCATCAATTCTATGAAATTCTCGTGAGGGATACGCGCCCTGTCTCTCGTACCGTCTTTCTAATTCCCATGGGAATCGACGGAATTCCCCAGGTCAGTTACTCCTCCCACTGCGTCGATATATACAGGAGTGCGATCAAACAGAGGATAACGATTACGAACAACGCCACCGTCATGGGCCGGAGTTCGATCATATCGGGCGTTCGGACGCGACGAGCAAGTCGGTACCGGTTTCGGGAGCGAAGCTCCCCGTCTTCACCTGCGAACACCGCTCTCTCTGTACCGCTCACCGTTGAACGGTCACAACGGTTTTTGTCCGAACCGCCCCAATTACGGACAGTGAAAGTCATCAAAGATAGCGTCCACGACCACATCCAGGTCAACGGCGTGGCACGCGACCTGATCGACACGCCGGCGCTCCAGCGGCTTCGACGGATCAGCCAGCTCGGCACCGTCTCGTTGGTCTATCCCTCGGCCAACCACACTCGCTTCGAACACAGCCTCGGCGTCTATCACCTCGCGTGCAACGCGCTCGAGGGACTCGCAGTCGAGGGTCAACGGGCCGAACGGGTTCAGGCGGCCGCCCTGCTCCACGACGTCGGCCACGGTCCGTTCAGCCACAATCTCGAGGAACTCACGTACCGGCGAACGGGACGATACCACGACGACGTTCACGATCTCCTGGCGGACGGCGAGGTCGGATCCGTGCTTCGCGACCACGACCTCGAGCCGGGGACGATCGCGGATCTCGTCGCCGGAGAGGGACGCTTCGGACAGATCGTGTCGGGCGAACTCGACGTCGATCGGATGGACTACCTCGTTCGAGACGCCCACCACACGGGCGTTCCGTACGGAACGATCGATCACGGTCGCCTGGTCCGAGAGCTCACGTTCGTCGACGGCGAACTCGTCCTCGGGGAGGGAAACGTCCAGTCGGCAGAGAGCCTCCTCGTCGCGCGGGCGCTGATGAATCCGACCGTTTATAGCCACAGCGTCGCCCGCATCGGCAAGGCGATGCTCCGGCGAGCGGCCGAACGCCTCCTCGAGTCGACCGATATCGATGCCGACCGTCTCCAGCGAATGGACGATTCGGACGTGATCGCCTCGTTGCGAGCAACCGAGGCGACCGCGGAGTTTTCGAGACGGCTGGATCACCGAGATCTCTACAAACGGGCCGTCTGGGCCGAAATGGACGACGTTCCGGGCGGTATCATCGAGGCCGATCACCGGACGATTCGAGAGTTCGAACGCGATATCGCCACCACCGCTGACGTCGATCCGGACTGCGTTATTCTCGACGTGCCGAGCCGGCCGTCGATGACCGAATCGACGTCTCGAGTGGTGGTCAACGGGGAGGTTCGGCGGCTCGAACAGCAGTCACCGCTGGTCGGGGCGCTCCGGGCAGCCCAGTACTCTCAGTGGCGACTGGGCGTCTATACGCCGCCCGAATTCCTCGAGAGCGTCGGACGTGCGGCGGTCTCGGTGCTCGGTCTGGACATCGACGGCGCGCTGGTAACCGAGGTTCGTGATGGACTCGATGCGACACTCGATCAGTTCATGGAATAAACGCAGTACGTCGCGATCCAGACTATGACATATTAGTGTTATTTTCATAAAAGAGTCCTACTCACATCATATACTAGATTATTATATTTCCAGATTCAATTAGAGTCCTGCAGCTCGTATGGACGACGAACTCTGTCGAACCGATCGCATCGTTAACAGTCACAACCGCCCTGCTCGAGCAGGTCGCGGACCGTATACTGCTGTTTGCAGTCCTTGCAGGTCACGGTGACGTTGACGAGGACGTCGAACTCCCCGACGTCGAGCACGTCGTTTCGATCGAGCTGGGCGACCGTATCCTCGGTTACTGCGGCGGTTCGGTTTCGAAGTGCACCGAGTTTGTCCCTGCTTCGCTCGAGTCGCTCTTCGTCGGAGGGGGACTCGAGTTCGGCCTCGAGACAGTTCGTCAGATGGTTGTAGACGGTCTGGTGGGAGACGAAATCGCCTTCAATGTCCTCGACCGGCACGGAATCGCGCTCGAGCTCCTTTCGCGTCTGGACGCGCGTTCCGCTGCTGACGTCGTCCCCCGTAAGCAGCCGGTAGGTGTTCTCTATTTCGCCGTCTCTGTACTGGAGGCCCGCATCGTCCAGGGCCGCCTGGAGGACGCGTTGATTCATGTGCTCTGCGAGCTCGCGGGTGCTGTAGCGTTCGTCGGTTCGATCGGTCCAGTAGCGAACGAGTTCGTCGTCGAGATTCGAGAGACCGTATCGCTGACCGATGCGACCGACTTTGCATCCACACGTCACGTTGGACTCGTCGGTAGTTGATTCGCTCACTACCGGTCGATAGTCGGGTTGTCCTCAAAAACGTTCCGGAGGTGTATCTATTTACACAAATACGTACGTAATGGGTTGCTCGTCACGATACGCGCTGGTTCGGCCACCCTCCCATAGTGATCCTTTTACGTCATGATCACGGATTAAGCAATTGCGGAGGTATATATCTAGACAGACATTAATGGGCGGTCGGACGGTATCCTTTCGCGCTCGGCTACGAGCGTTTCGATTTCCGTCGGCGTCCGGAGAGATGTGCCGCCGGTGCGTTTACGAGCGCGTCCGTCGATAGCTCCGATATGGAACTCTCAGACGAACAGGAGCTCGTTCGGGAGACGGTTCGGTCGTTCGTCGCGAACGAGGTAGCTCCCGCCGTCGGAGAGGCGGACGCAACCCAGACGTTTCCCGAAGGCGTCTGGGACGGACTGGCCGAGTTGGGGCTGACCGGGCTCTCGGTTTCGGACGCGTACGGGGGAGACGACGCCGGTGCGGTAACTCAGAGCATCGTCAACGAAGAACTCGCATACGGCCACCTCTCGGTGGCAACGGCACTGTCCGTCCACATCCTGGCGACCGCCTGTATCCGGGAGTTCGGCACGGAAGACCACCGCGAGGAGTGGCTCCCGAAGATGGCCGCCGGTCGACCGGTCGGCGCGTTCGCGCTGTCGGAAGCCGACGCCGGCTCGAATCCGGCGGAGATGAGTACGCAGGCCCGCCTCGAGGACGGAGAGTACGTCATCGACGGGCGGAAACAGTGGATCACGAACGGCCAGCGTGCCGGTGTCGTGATCCTCTTTGCGAAGACCGACCGCGACGACCCCGACACTGTCACGCAGTTTCTTGTTCCGACGGACGTCGACGGATTCTCCGTCGGCAAGAAAGAGGACAAGCTCGGATTGCGGGCCAGCGATACGACGTCGTTGATCTTCGACGGCGTTCGGATCCCGGAGGCTAACCGCCTGACAGACGTCGGTGCCGGTCTGAAAGCGGCGTTCTCGACGCTGACCGGCGGCCGAATCGCCATCGCGAGCCAGGCCGTCGGACTCGCACAGGCGGCACTGGATGACGCACTCGCCTACGCGAGCGAACGCGAGCAGTTCGGCCGGCCGATCGCTGACCATCAGGCGATCGCACACAAACTCGCGGAGATGGGAACCGACGTTCGGGCCGCGCGGCTGCTCACTCGAGACGCCGCCAGAAAGAACGACGGAGACGTCGATCCGATGGCCGCGAGCATGGCGAAGTATTTCGCGAGCGAGACGGCCGTCGACGTCACAAACGAGGCACTACAAGTTCACGGCGGCTACGGATACACGACGGCGTTCGACGTGGAGCGCTACTACCGCGACGCCAAGGTTACGACGATTTACGAGGGGACGTCCGAAATCCAAAAGAATATCATCGCACGGCACCTGACGGAGTGACGTCAACGGGGGCGTGTCCCGCTGTCGCCGTCGACTCGACTGCGGGAGGTTTCGGATGGATCATACACCAACGTCCGGCACACCGACCGGTCGGTCACGGTTCCACCGGAACCGACTGGTAGCGGTCGGTCTCTCTCCGCCGTTCGTCGGTTCGTCTCGCACGGAACAAGACTTTAGGACGCTGACAGCGATATCAGTGGCATGTTCGACCAGGACGACCTCGAGGGAATCCGGGACCACCGCGAGCGTTGGCGGACGAACACCCTCGAGCCGACGCTCGGCCGACACGGCGAGCGCAAAGACCGGTTCGCCACGGTTTCGAACCGCGAGGTCGGTCGCCTCTATACCCCCGAGGACGTCGCTGAGTTGGATTACGAGGAGGATCTCGGCTTCCCCGGCGAGCCGCCGTACACGCGGGGACCGTATCCGACGATGTATCGCGGACGTCTCTGGACGATGCGTCAGTTCGCCGGCTTTGGGACTGCAGAAGAGACAAACGAGCGGTTTCACTACCTCATCGACGAGGGACAGACAGGGCTATCGGTCGCCTTCGATATGCCGTCGCTGATGGGTATCGATTCGGACCACCAGATGAGCGAAGGGGAAGTCGGAACGGAGGGCGTCGCCGTCGACACGCTTCGGGACATGGAACTGCTTTTCGACGGAATCGATATCGGTGAGGTGTCGACGTCGTTTACGATCAATCCCTCCGCGCCGGTCATCTACGCGATGTATATCGCCCTGGCAGATCAACAGGGCGTTTCACGCGAGGAAATTAGAGGGACGCTCCAGAACGACATGCTCAAGGAGTTTATCGCCCAGAAAGAGTGGGTGATTCCGCCCGAACCGTCGCTCGCGGTCGTCACCGACACGGTCGAATTCGCCGCGGCGGAGACTCCGAAGTTCCATCCGGTCTCGGTTTCGGGCTATCACATCCGCGAGGCCGGTTCGACCGCCGCACAGGAGGCCGCTTTTACGCTCGCGGACGGCTTTGCGTACGTCGAGGATTGTCTCGATCGCGGCCTCGACATCGACGAGTTCGCACCGCTGCTTTCGTTTTTCTTTAACTCCCACAACTCGATCTTCGAGGAGATCGCGAAGTTTCGGGCCTCGCGTCGCGTCTACGCCCGCGTCATGGACGGGCGATACGGTGCCTCACAGCCTGAATCGAAGCGACTGAAGTTCCACACCCAGACCGCCGGCCAGTCCCTGACCGCCCAGCAGCCCCTGAACAACGTCGTTCGCGTCACAATCCAGGCGCTCGCGGGCGTCCTCGGGGGAACGCAATCCCTCCACACCAACAGCTTCGACGAGGCGCTTGCACTTCCCACCGAAGAGGCGGTCCGAGTCGCCCTCAGAACCCAACAGATCATCGCAGAGGAGTCCGGTGCGGCCGACATCGTCGACCCGATGGGCGGAAGCTTCGCGATCGAGGCGCTCACCGACGAGATGGATACCGAGATCGAACGCTACCTCAAGGAGATCGAGGAACTCGGGAACGGCTCGATTCGCGATGGCGTCCTCGAAGGGATCGAGCAGGGCTACTTCCAGCGCGAGATTCAGGACGCGAGCTACGAGTACCAGCGGCGGGTCGAACGCGGCGAGGAGGTCGTCGTGGGCGTCAACGAGTACACGATCGAAGAGGACACCGCGCCGGAGACCCACGAGATCGACGAGACGACCCGTGATCGACAGATAGAGCGCCTCGAGCGCGTCAAATCTGAACGCGACGGGGACGCCGTCGACGCGGCACTTTCGGCGCTGTCGAGTGCGATATCGACCGACGAAAACACGATGCCCTACATCGTGGATGCGGTGAAAGCGTACGCGACGATGGGCGAGATCATGGCGGAGTTCGAAGCGCACTTCGGCTCGTACCGAGAAGAACTCAGTCCCATCTAAAACCGGTTGGTGTCCATCGGGTGGCGTCGCTTTCTCCGATCCGTCAGGTTGTCCGGATGGCCGGCCCGGCGACCTTACACGTTCCGGGCAAGCGCCGAAGTGGGTGTACGTCGAACCGGCACTGTCGATCGCTTGCACGGCGGTCCGAGCGGTCGAGGACGGAACTACCCATGACCAACATCGGCTATCACGCCTCACACGAACAGTTCGCGCCGTCGAAACTCCTCGAGTTCGTAACGCTAGCTGACGAGTACGGGTTCGACGACGTGCTGGCGTCCGATCACTTCCATCCCTGGAGCGAGCGTCAGGGTGAGTCGGGATTCGTCTGGTCCTGGCTCGGTTCGGCAATGGAAGCGACCACGATGACCTTCGGAACCGTCAACGCACCGGGCTATCGTTACCATCCCGCGATCGTCGCACAGGCCGCGGCGACGCTTCGGGAAACGTATCCGGAACGCTTCTGGCTCGCCGTCGGGAGCGGCCAGTTGCTCAACGAAGGTATTACGGGCGGAAACTGGCCCACCAAGGCGGACCGAAACGAGCGCCTCGAGGAATCCGCACGGGTAATCCGTCGCCTCTGGGACGGCGAGGACGTCACGCACGACGGTCGAATCGACGTCGAACGGGCGACGCTCTATACGCGACCCGAAACGTCCCCCCCGCTGGTCGGTGCGGCGCTCTCCGAGGAGACCGCAGGCTGGCTCGGCGCTTGCGAGTGGACCGACGGACTGATCACGATCGCGACGCCGGATCACGAGGGCCTCGAGCGGCGGATCGACGCGTTTCGAGAGAACGCACCGGACGAACCGGTCTTCCTCAAGGTTCAGCTCTCGTATGCGACGGACGAGGAGACCGCACTCGATGGAGCCTACGACCAGTGGCGAACGAACTGCATCCCCGGCTCCGTGACCCAGGAACTCCGGACCCCCGAGCAGTACGACGAGTTAGCCGAGAGGACAAGCCGGGAACACGTAAGAGAGAACGTTCGCGTCTCGGCCGATCTCGATCGTCACCTCGAGTGGCTCCACGAGGATCTCTCCCTCGACGTCGACAAGCTGGTGTTACACAACGTCAACCGCGAACAGACGCGCTTCGTCGAAGACTTCGGTGAGACGGTGATCCCGGCGCTCGAGTGACCTCGTATCGAAAGCGTCCGGTCGCTTTGAGACCGCCGCGTCGTTCTCAGGCCTGCGGTATCGTTCTCAGGCCTGTGGCGTCGGTCTCGGATCCGATCTCGAAGATCTCCTCGAACAGGCTGTCCGCGAGCCGATCGAGGTTCGCTTCGGCGTCGGCCGCATCCATCGAGTCGCTGACGCCGTGCCACTCGACCGAGAGCCGCGCGATTGGAACCACGGCGACGCCGCCGATGGTGACCGTTCCCGCCGTCGTCCTGATCGTCCACTCGGTTCGCATGCCTCCGGACGATCGCGTGACCGACTCGATCTCCCCGCCCGCTTCGACCCATCGTTCGACGAGTCCGTCGGTGATTCGTCGGAGCTTACGCTGGCCGAGGGCGTGAACGACGAGGCCACCCCCGGCGAGGATCCCGAACGCGACGAGCGCGAACGCGATCCCACCGTAGGGGACGTTCAACGACGCCGCAAGGGCCGCTATCACTCCAACGAACCCCAGGATTCGAAGATCGAACGCGTTCGGAACCGTCCCGTTCCAGTCGGTTTCTCCGGTCTGCTGCTCGAGTTGCACGTGCCGCTTTCGGGGTGACCTCCGGGTAGTCGTTGGCCTGTTCACGTGTGGCCTTTATCCGTGATGAGGTCCGGAGCCGATCCGCGGTCACTCGCCCTCGAGCAACTCGTCGTCTCCGTGTCTCGAACGGAGTTTCGCCAGGGATTCGCGCTGGGCCTCGAGTCGTGGCGTCGGGTCGTCGTAGACGTGCTCGAACAGTTCCTGTGGATCGGGATCGACGGACTCTGCGCGTTCGATCAGTTGCTCTATAGTGTCGTCGATCTCGGTTTCGATCGTTTCGATCCGATCCGCGTCGAGCAGTCCGCGATCTTCGAGGTAGGCCTCGAAGCGGTCGATCGGATCGCGCTCGCGCCAGCGTTCGACCGCGTCGTCGTCGCGATAGACGGACGGATCGTCGGCGGTCGTGTGAGCGCCAAAGCGGTACTGGACCGCCTCGATCAGCGTCGGGCGTGGGTTCTCCGACTCCGAATCGAGCGCCTTCGCTCGAGCCGCCGCCGTGACGACGTACGTCGCCAGCGGATCCATGCCGTCGACCTGTACCCCATCGAAGCCGTAGGCCGACGCCTTCTGAGCGAACGTATCGCTCGCAGTCTGGCGATCCTGTGGCATCGATATCGCCCACTGATTGTTGTTACAGAAAAAGAGCGTGGGTGTGTCGAAGACGCCGGCGATGTTCATCGCCTCGTGGAAGTCCCCCTCGGAGGTCGAGCCTTCCCCGAAGTGGACGACGGTCACGGCCTCGTCGTCGTTCAACTTTTCCGCCCACGACCAGCCGACCGCGTGGGGAATGTGGGCTCCGATCGAGATGTTGAGCGGAAAGACGCTGACGTCGGCCAGCGCCGCGTTTCCGTCCTCGTGGCCCATCCAGTACAGCAGATACTCCCAGGGCAGCCCTCGAGCCACGACGGCTCCGTGCTCCCGGTACTGATACGAGATCATATCGTCCCCGGTCAGTGCGTAGGTGGACCCGATCTGTGATCCTTCCTGACCGGCAAGCGACGCGTACGTCCCCATCCGTCCCTGTCGCTGCAGGCTGATCATCCGTTCGTCGAAGCGTCGAGAGAACCGCATATCCCGATACATCGACCGAAGCGTCTCGTCCTCGAGATTCGGCTCGAGTTCGGATGCAACGACGGTCCCATCGGCGTCGAGTACACGAACGCAGTCGTCGGGTTCCCACTCGAGGAGGTCGTACTCGAGCACGTCCCGTGTCATGACACTACCGTAGGGCTCGTGACACATATACTGATCGTCTCGTGAGACGACGACGAACGATGAATAGATATCTGAATACTGCTATATATCCAAACGTACCAGAATTCGAATTAATCAGCCTGGAGAGAATCCACGGGATCGACGTAAGAACAATTCGGGCGTACTGAGAGAGATCCGACGACGTCAGTCGAGGGCCAGACGACGGCCGTTATCCGCGTGCAATCGGCTCCAGAGGGACTGATCCGGCTGCGGACGCGCTCTCGTTCTGGCTGTAGGTCTCCTCGATGACGTAGCGCTGGCCGAGCATGGGGTCGAGCAGTCCGTCAACACCGCCACGGTCGTCTCGGAGAACCGGTGCGTCGTCGGTTTCGAGTTCGGATCCGGGGCCGGCCATGTAGTTGTCCACCGCCTCCTCGAGATCGACTTCGAGCGTTCGCGCATCGTTTCGTTCGGCCAGGTCGGCCTGCGTGAAGCCGGTTTCGTCGTTCGTCGCGACGAGCTGGACGTTCTGGACGGCACTCGAGTCCGACGTTCGAAAGCTGTAGACGTCCGGAAAGACGGTCTCCATCGTTCTGTACTGGGCGTGGTAGAACTCCGATCCAGCTCCGCTGGGAGAGGAGACGACGTTGGCGTGAAGGATTCCGTCGTCGCTCAACCGGTCGGAGACGAGCTCCATGAACTCGACGGTCGTCAGATGAAACGGAACCTGGTCGTGCTTGTAGGCGTCGAGGACGATCAGATCGTACGGCTCGTCTGTCGACTGGAGGAACTGGCGACCGTCCGCTGCGTGCACGTCTAGCTCATCGGTCGTTTCGAGGCCGAAGTACTCCTCTGCGGCGGCGGTCACCTCTGTATCGATCTCGACGACATCGACGGTGACGTCGTACCGTTCCTCGAAGTCTTGGGGACCGGTGTATCCGCCGCCGCCGACGAACAACACCCTCTCGACGTCGTCTTCGTCCGCTGCCATGAGCATCGGCAGATGGAAGTACTTCGTGTAGGCAAACACGTGTCGATCGGGGTTCTCGAGATCTATCGCGCTGTGTCGAGAGCCGTCGAGGTACATCGTTCGAACGTCGCCGTCGTCGACGATCTCGAGTTGCTGGTGCGGGGTTCCGGTCTCGTGGACGACGTCCCCTCGATAGTCGAACGCGACGGGACCGCTGCCCGCGGCGACGACGAGCAACAGCGCGACGAACACGCTGGCAACTACGGATTTTCGTGACACCGATGGGAGCGTGAGGCCGACGGCCGTCGCGACCAACAGTAATCCGAAGATGAGTCCGATCTCTTCGATGGTCAGCGCGGGGATGAGAACGAACGTCGTCCCGGCGGAGCCGACGATGCTGCCGATCGTTCCGAGCGCGTAGACGTGACCCGACGCTTCGCCAGTTCCCTGTTTGCTCGAGAGTTCGGCGGCGTACGGGCTGATGAACCCGAGTAGATAGGTAGGCGGACCGAAGAGTGCGACGACTGCGGGGAGCGACGCGTACCGCGGTGGAAGCGCGAGCGTCGACGTCTGAGCGAGCAAGAGATCGCTCGCGTAGACGACCACCGCGACGTAGACCGCCGTCGCGAGCATTATCCATCCCATCTGGCGATCCGTCGCGCCGGCGGCTCGTTTCCCACCCTGCCAGTAACCCAGACTCAATGCGATGAGAAAGACGGTGAGGATGCCCCCGACCGTGTAGATGTGGCTTCCGAACTGCGGTGCCACGATTCGAACGGCCAGAATCTCGAGACCCATACTGGTGATCCCGGAGACGAATACCGCGATTTCCGGCTTCGTTGGTCGGTACGACACGAGCGACCGTCCGTCCATACCGTGACCAACCGTCGCCCGGTTGAGTACCTGTCGACTCACCGTGTACAGTTCATACGACAGTACGGATCTGACCTAACTGAGCCTATATATCTAAATTTTTTCTATCAAATATATATTTCAAATCTGGCTCTATCGTTCTGGTTGGGAGACGACTTCCCGCGGATCGCGTCACCACCGACGGACCGGACAGACGTCTGGATGATTCGCCCCCACTTTACGAATGTACGCTTGTATATCCTGGCACCGTAGTACCACTCAAGTCGGGAAAATCGGTGTGTTGTGAGTTCGCTATCCCATCGGGACCGGACCAATTCCTGGTCACAGAGCGGATCGGTTTCCCATATTGGGAATAAGCTCAAACTGATCGACCCGTTTTCTTCGGTGTCCTGGAACGACTCGAAACCGTTTCAGTCTCATCTCCCGCTATCATAGCAGTGATTTCCGTTCTAAACCGTGTTCGACTTCGTGAACGATAGGATCTATCGCTATCGACGAGGTGCTATCCCCACTTTGAGGAATCGTATCTGGCGGTATTTTCGAGAAAGTTATCCGATTGGTCGAAAGAATCACGGATAGGTACTCGATAAATATTTTCATCTCCTAACTAGTAAAATATTCCTATCCGTATTCGAACTCGATCGGTATAGTTCCAAAGTAGACATTTTTTGGCGGTGTGTTCCCCATATTGGGACACAAACTACGGGCGGGAACGGAAACGTGGCGGCGAAGATGATACGGAACGATATCACCGATGGAGCTTACGTCGCGGCGAAGGGACCGCGCATACGTCGCTGATCCAGTCGAGACTCTCGGATCGAGAAGGCATCTCTGAATATCGATGCTCTCTCGACGGTCCGGTAAAAAATTAGTATCTGGGTTGGACGGATTACTTTGGTATCGTGTTCACCGTCTCCTCGTCGTAGAGCACACACCGAGCCTGTTGGCCTGCCTCCGTGGGATACATCGCTGGCTCCTCGGCGGTACACTCGTCCATCGCTTCAGGGCAGCGAGGCGCGAACCGACAGCCGGACGGCAGGTTCACCGGGTCAGGGATCTCTCCCTGTAACTCGACGGATTCACGTCTATCGTCCGGATCGACGGTCGGAGTGGAGCCGACCAGCGCCTTGGTGTAGGGATGTTGTGGATCGTTAATGACTTCGGTTGCTGATCCGACTTCGACGAGTTTTCCGAGGTACATGATACCAATTCTGTCACACATATGCTTCAACAGCGAGAGGTCGTGACTAATGTAGAGAATCGAGATTCCGAGTTCCTCTTGCAACCGGTCGAGTAGATCGAGGATGCTCGCTCTGACGCTCACGTCGAGCATACTCGCCGGTTCGTCGGCCAGGATGAACGATGGCTCAAGAATAATCGCTCGAGCGATACTCACACGCTGTCGTTCACCGCCGCTGAGCTCGGAGGGATACTCGTGCATGTACGCCTCTGGAGGATTCAGCCCGACGCTTTCGATCGTCTCGATGACCGTCTCCTCTCGCTCCTCTGCAGTGCCGATTTCGTGGACGTCCAGTGGTTCTTTGATCCAGTCGAAGACGCGGTACCGTGGATTGATCGACTCGTACGGGTTCTGTTGGATGATCTGTGCCTCGGTCCGAAAGTCCATTTCGTCGCGAACATCCGGGTCCGTCACGTCGCGGCCGTCGAAGCGGACCGATCCCGACGTCGGCTCCAGGAGGTGAAGAAGGGATTTCCCACACGTCGTTTTCCCGCACCCACTCTCGCCAGCCAGTCCGAATGACTCTCCCTCCGCGATGTCGAAGGAGACACCGTCGACGGCCTTTACGTACTCGACCTCACCCCACCCGAAAAGGCGAGTGAACAGGTCTTCGTTCGACTTGAAGTGTTTCTTGAGGTCGGTGACTTCGATTTTTGGATCAATCATTGGCTTCCTCCACCTGTAGGGCCGCATCGGTTTCGTCGTCCATCCAGGTCTCTTTTTGCTTTGCTTTCTCGGTCAACAGTTCCTGTTCGTCCGCTCTGTGGCACTCGACGATGTGGCCGTCGTCGTACTCCGTCGGCTCCGGCGTGACGTCCCAGCACTCGTCTGTGGCGAACGGACAGCGTGGTGCAAAGCCACACCCCTCCTCGAGATCGACGAGGTCCGGCGGCGTTCCGGGGATGGATATCAGGTCCTGATCGTCCTCTTCGATATCCGGGAAGGCGTTTCGAAGTCCCAGGGTGTAAGGGTGGCGGGGCTCTTTGATGATCGTCCCGACATCGGCGTGTTCGACGACACGCCCGCCGTACATCACGGCGATATCATCACAGATGTCGGAGACGACGGAGATGTCGTGCGTGATGAGGATGATGCTACTCTGGAACTCGGTCTGTAAGTCCCTGAGCGTCTGGAGAATCCGATCCTGAATCACGACGTCCAGTGCGGTCGTCGGCTCGTCAGCGATAATAAGGGATGGATCCAGACACAGCGCGAGTGCGATCATCGCTCGCTGGGCCATTCCACCCGAGAACTGGTGTGGGTAGTCGTCGATCCGGCCTGGATCGATACCGAGCTGTTCGAACAGCTCTCTCGCTCGTTCTCGAGCGTCGGCCTTCGAGACGTCTTCGTGCGTTCGGATCGCTTGAACGATCTGGTCACCGACCGTGTAGACCGGATCGAAACCGTTCATCGCGTTCTGGGGAACCATCGATATTTCGTCCCATCGCATCTCCTTTCGGAACGCTCTGTCGCTGAGTTCCGTCAGGTCGGTCCCCTTGTAGTCGATCTCGCCTTCGGGGACGTGACCGTTTTTCGCCAGCAAGCGAATAATCGCTTTGGCGAGCGTCGATTTCCCCGAACCGCTTTCACCGATCAGCCCCAGTATCTTGTCCTCCTCTAGGGAGATACTGACGCCGTTGACGGCTTTTACGGAGCCTCCATCCTCCATCTCGTACTCTACGTGCAGGTCAGTTAGTTCTAACATTGGTATCAGTGGCGAATTTCTGGGTTGGTTATCTCCTCTAGGGTCCGACCGATGAAGAACACCGATGAGACGAGCAACATGATGCACACTCCCGCGGGAAGAACCCACCACCAGGCCTCACGAATCGCTCCGTGCGTGTACGCCTGATACATCATTCGACCCCAGGAGTAGACGTTCGGATCACCGAATCCGAGGAACGCGATGCTCGCCTCGTACATGATCGCGTACGCGACTGCAAACGCCATATACAGCACGGTTAGTGGAAGAACGTTCGGGAATACGTGGCGATAGAGGATGCGAAAGTCGCTTGCTCCGATCGCGTTCGCTGATTCGACGTACGGCCGTTGTTTCTGCGTGAGTACTTCGGATCGAACGACTCGTGCCGAGTCCCGCCAGAGGATCGCGGCGATGACCAGCATGATGTTGACGATGTTCGCACCGAAGATGAACACGAGAACGATCACGAACGGCAAGAACGGAAGGCCGTACGCGATGTCGACGATTCTCATCAGCAGGTCGTCGACCCAGCCACCGTAATACGCACTGAGTAGTCCGACGTTCGTTCCGATGAAAACGGCGATGAACGCCGCCAGGAATCCCACGAAGACGGAGACTCGAGAACTGATCAATACCTGTGAAAGGATATCCTGTCCGTGGTGTGTGGTTCCGAGAAGGTGGTCCGCAGACGGCCCGTCCAAACGTGCGAGCGATCCGTCACTTCGACGGTGGCGTTCACCGGGGTTGTACGGCGCGAGAATCGGCGCAAAGACGGCGACGAAGATGAACGCGGTAAGCACGACGAGACCGAACTGTCCGAGGCGGTCCGACCGATACAGTTCGAACGCGGTCCGGAGGCCGTCTTTGAGTTGGCTGATCGCGCGGCTCGACGAGAGCCTCGATTCGACAGCAGTCGGGAGATGGTCTTTGACACTCATGTTAATCGTACCTCACTCGCGGGTCCAGATAGACGTACGCAAGGTCTGCGACGAAGTTCATCCATATCACGATGCTCCCCATCAGGAAGAAAATCGCCTGTGCGAGCGGATAATCGTTGTACGTCACGGATTCGAC